>NZ_JBVHPX010000021.1:10197-145043 GCF_055567735.1 Streptomyces sp. NPDC026394 | reverse complement strand
CCCCCCCAGGTCATCCGTTCGACAGGGGGACACAGTCATGCCGGGCCCGGAGGCCAGCGGCCCTCTTGCAGGACCGCGGAAAACATAACGGGGGCTTCGTGAGCCGGGGAGCCGGGTGGGCGTTGCCGTTTCGTCACCGGCTTGTCCGGTGGGCTCCGTCAGTCGTGCCAGAGACAAGTATGTGTGGCACACGGGCCGGGGTTCTGTCGTCTCCGGGCGGATTTCACATCCGCCGGGGGCAGACCCAGCCAGGCCGCAGCCTGACCCAGGACGGATGAGCGGCTGACCACCGCCTGAACAGATAAGGGCCCAGCAGGCGTTGTTGCCTGCAGGGCCCCCACTTTGCTCATCGGGTTGTCGATGCGGCGCACAGGTGTTCCGTGTCCGCTTACCGACCTTCGGGAGGGAGCTGACGCATCAGTTCGTTCCGGAGGAACCGCATGTATCCCTCGATCCCTTGCGCGATCACCTGTACGCCACGTTCTTCCGGATCGTAGACGGCGCCGACAAGTGACCCTCCTTCCAGTCGGACCACTTCATCTGTCCGTCGATCAATGGCGAAAAGTGCGCCACCGCCATCGGAGCCGAACGTCACGACATCCCGATCGGGCGGGCCGATCACCTTCGTGGGCTGGGCCCCGTCAAACCCCTCCGTCACCTCCTCGGCGGAGTCCACGAAGAAACCTGGACCGACATCAGGGAGGGTGATTCGATCCACGTGTGAATAGAAGACGGCCAAATCCCCGCTCAGCGCCGCGTCGAGCGATCCGTGGCCGCCGTGGTCAGGCGCCTTGGACACGTGATGCTCACCAGGCGGGTATCCGTACGCGGTCTCGAACCCCGCGACGAAACGTGCAGTCAAACGCGCCATTTCGTTGACCCAGTCGTCAACGTTCTGCCCAGTAATAGGCACCGTATCCCCTGTCGATCTGCCTGGCGAAGTCCTCGATTTGGGCTCGCGTGGGACTTGGGTTCAAGTCGCGGAACCACTTCCACTGATTAGTTATCTGTTGGTGGACGTTGGCTCCGCGGGACTTCATTCTACTACCGGGGATTCCGCGCATGTTAGAGGGTGCGTCGAAGTCGAAGTCCTTGAAATCTGGGTGGTCCCGGTACTCCTGCGGGACAGCGTGATGGGCGTCCCAGTCATTCGGTAGCCGCTTCATGCCGTTGCGGTGCAAGTCTGCTTGGAATCTCCCACGATAGTTGCCGATGTCGATGGTGGGGGCTTCGGGAGCCTTGCCCACCGGGCAGTCGCTGTTGTGCACCAGGACCGGCGTTTTCCCGGCCATCACGTAGTATGTGTGCAGACCGGCGACGGTCAGGTTGTAGGTCCGGGCGTTCTCCGCAAACGAGCGATTGGCCTTGACCGCTACAGCGCTACCGTCGACGGTGCGGAGGGTCATCCCGGGAAGAAGATCAGCAGCTTCGACCCAGCGGTTTCGGGAGGGTGACCAGAATGGGTGCTCGTAAGTAGCTGTGAGCTGCTCATCACCCTGCGGAGTGGCTATGGTCAGCTCGTTGAAGCGTTTGTCGTGTTCAGTGACTATGAGTGCGGTTACGGTGCGTCGCTCCGTTTTGCCGCTCAGCGGAGAAGTGGCGACTACCTGATCGCCGACGGAAATCGACTCGATGTCCTTCGGCGTCTTGTCGGCCATGAGGACTTTGGTGCCGGCAAGGAAGCATTTGAAGCATTCGCCGAACCGCCAGACTCTCGTCTTCTGGGCGAGCTTTTCTACTGTTTTCCCGCCCACCTTGACCACGAACTTGCCTGCGAGTTTGACGCCCTTGCCCCAGGGGGTGACGCCGATGAGGAAGGATCCGCAGTCGGCGAGATTGGGGTCCTTGACGCAGTTCAGGGCCGTGTTGATGTCGGCGATTTCCCACACGATGGCGGAGAGGGTGGGGTCGATCTCGACTTGCTTGAGCGTGCCGCCGGCGGCCAGGCAGGGCAGGACGGCGGTTTCGCGGGTGGGGTGTTCGTAGCAGATCTTCTGCTCGGACTGCTCCTTCTCCTTCCGCTTGCGTTCTTCTTCGGCCTTGCGGCGGGCTTCGGCCTCCTCGGCCTCACGCTTCTTCGTCACCTCCGTCCACGCCTGGGAGGCCAGGGAGGAAGCCTCCTGGGCGCTCTTTCCAGCTTCCAGCGCGGACTCTCGGGCATCGGCAGCGGCGTCATCCGCGAACTTGGCCGAGTTGCGGGCGTAGTGGGCGGAGAATTCGGCCTGGGCTGCTGAGTGTTCGGCGTCGGCGGCGTCGCGTTGGGCGTTGTCGGCGGCGTTGCGGGCGGTCCTGGCGGACTTGGCGGCCTGGGCGGCGCTGGCTTCGGCGCTGTCGGCGGCCTTGTCGGCGTCGATGCGGTAGCCGTCGGCGAGTCTGGCGTTCTTCTTGGCCTCGTCGGCGGCCTTGGCGGCCTGGTCGGAGGCGTGGTTGGCCTTGGCGGCGGCGCCGGCGGCGATCCAGCGGTTGCGCTGGGCCTGGGCGGCGACGTTGGACGCCTCGGCGACCAGGCGCTGGACCTGGGCGATGTGGGTGGCGGCGAGCTGGTCCTTGCGGTCGGCCATGTACTGGCCGAGCTGGACGAAGTCGTGCACCTGCTCGGCCGGGCCGGCCAGCGCGGCCTTCGCGGCCGCCTTGACCTCCGGGCCGCCGGTGTCGACCAGCTTGGAGGCGGCGACCTCCTCGTCGGAGCGCTGGGCCAGGTACTGGCCGGTGGCGATGAAGGCGGCCAGCACCTTGCCGCGCCCGTCCTTCAGCGCCGCCTTGGAGGCCTCCTTCACACCCGGCCCGCCCGCGTTGTTGATCTGTGAGACGCGCACCGTCAGGTCGGTGACGGCCACCTCGTACTGCCCGGTGGTGCAGAAGTCCCGGATCTGCTGGTCCGAGCCCTTGAGCGCGGCGGCGGCAGCGGTGCGCACCACCTCGTAGGGGCTGTGGGTGCTGAGCTGGAAGACCTTCTCGCGCATCTCGTCCAGGCCGGCCTTGTGCCACCCGCTGCGCAGATAGGCGAGCACGTCCTCGTCGGAGCCGGACAGTGCCTGCTTGGCAGCCTCCTGACTCCACGGACCACGCGCCTTCAGCGCCCGCATGGCCAGCGTCCGGCCCTTGGCGGCCAGGGCTTTGGTGTCGGCGTCGGGCTCGGCGGCCGCGGCGGCGAGTTCGGCGGCGGTGGCGTCCAGCGACTTGGCGTCGACCGCGGCGGCGGCCGAGGCGGAGGTCAGCTCGGCCAGGCGTGCTTTGTTGCTGCGGGCTTCCTCGATGGCGGCAGCGGTGCGGGTGGCCAGGTCCTCGGCCTCGGTGGCGCGGGCGATGTCGAAGACCTTGTGGGCGGCCGTGGCGGCGGCGTCGGAGGCCTTGGCGGCTTCCTCGGCGGCCTTGGCGTGCTTGGTGGCCTGCGCGGCGGCGTCGGCGGCCTCGCCGGCGTGCCGGGCGGCCTCGTCGGCCGCCAGGGCGGCCTTCTCGGCGTGGTCGGCCGCGGACTCGGCGGCGGCGCGGGCCTCGTCGGCGGCGTCGGCCGAGCGGTTGGCCAGCGCCTGGGCGGCGTTGGCCGCGCGCCGCGACTCGTTGGCGTGCCGGCGCGCCTCGATCGCGGCGTTGCGGGCCTCGCCGGAGTGGACTCCGGCTTCGTCGGCGAAGCGGTTGGCGCGCTCGGCGGAGTCGGCCGCGGAGTCGGCGTTGTCGCTGGCGCTCAGCGCCGCCTTGGCGGCGTTGCCGGATTCGCGGGAGGCGGCGCTGGCCTTCTTGGCGGCTTCGACGGAGTTGCGGGCCATCTTGGCCGCGTCGTGCGCCTTCTTGGCCATGTCCCGGGCGTGCTGGGCCTTGCCGGCGTCGGAGGCGGCGGCGATGGAGGCGTTGAGGGCGTCGTTGGCGGCGTTGGCCGCGTTCGTGGCGGCCGCCGCGGTCTGGGCGGCGGCCAACGCGGCGATGCGCGCCGCGCGGTTGGCGGCGTTGGCCGCGCCGATGGCCTGCCGGGCCGCAGCGGCAGCTCCCCGGGCCGCGTCGGCAGCCTGCCTGGCCTTGACCGCTGCGCGCTGGGAGTCGTTCTTGGCCAGCTCGGTCTGCCTGGCTGCCTCGGCGGCGGCTTCCTTGGCGGCCTCGGACGCCTTGACGGCGCGGTCGGCGGCGTCCTTGGCCCGCTCGGTCTCGTCGGCGGCCCGCTTGCCGGCCAGGGTGGCCTGTTCGGCCAGCTCGGCGATGGTGGCGTGCTCCTGGTCGCGGTTGCGGGCGGTGAACTGCCCGATCTCCAGGAACTCGGCGATGTCCTCGGCCGTGCCCTTCAGCGCCACCTTCCCGGCCGCCTTGACGGCCGGGCCACCGGAGTTGACCAGCGCCGAGACCTCGACCTCGTTGTCCTGCCGGCGCGCCGCGTACTGGCCCTTGTCCAGGAACGCGCTGACGGCCTCGGGGCCGGCCTTCAGGGCCGCCTTGCCGGCTTCCTTGACCCCGTAGCCACCGAAGTTGATGACCTTCGAGGCCTCGACCTCGTTGTCCTGCCGCAGCGGCGCCTGCCAACCGCTCTTCAGGAATGCACGCAGAGGCTCGGGATTGTCCCGCTTGCTGGCCTTCAGAGCCGCCTTGGCCGCTTCACGGACCGCAGGGCCCCCAGCGCCGAGTATTCGGCTGGCATCGACGTAGTCGTCGTCGTACTGGAGGCTGTCCTTCTCGGCGAAGAACTTGTTGATGTCCTCGTCCGAGCCGGTCAGCACCTGCTCGGCCGCCGCCTTGACACCGGCACCGCCGTCCGCCCAGTAGGCGACGAGTTCCTTGCGCAGATGGGGCAGGTCGTCTTGGCCGGTGGAGTCGGCCGTAGCCGCAGGCCCCGTGCCGATGAGACCTGCCACCAGTGAAGCGGACAACACCGTCACGCCGGCCCCGCGTCGCTGGAACGCTTTTTTCCCGGAGCGGTGACCGTTCCTGAAAGGCCATACGGCCTTCGTCGAAAATCGTCTCTGTTTCATTCCGACAGCCTCTTCTTGTTCACTTTTCAGTCACCTTCCGGCGCTCGGGACGCACGGAAATCGCTCTCCGGCAGCCTGGCTCGAACGATGAGAGAGGGGATCGTGAGTGGCCGCATTTCCGGCGACCGACGGATGGTGCTACGAGTGCTACATGAGCTCTAAGTGCTGTGCGAGCTTCGTGAGGGCTCTGCTGAGATATGAGCGCATAGCTTAGCTATGCCCCCTTGACCTTCCGTAGGCCAGCTTTCGCCGCCCACCTCGCCCCGGGCAGGCGCCGCGGCGATGCCGCGGGCCCGGAACTGCCTGATCACCGGCCTTGTCGGCGCGTCCTTCTGACGGTCCGCGAAGGCCGGCCTGACTGCCGCGCCGACCGTCTCGCAGCTCGCGACTTCGCCAACTTCGGCTGTGGGCTGCTTCACCGAGGATCTGCCTGCGGCGTGAGCAGAAGGGGCTTCCGGTGGCCCCTGGTCTGCTGCGTGAGACGCGGTGTCCGAAATGCCCGCGCAGAGAATCTCACCGAGATGGTTGGTTTCCGCCTGTCGGGACATGAACAGCCACCTGCCCAACGGGGGCCTTTACGTCTTCCGGCAAGGCGTCTCTGCCGGGTTCGGGGCGGGGATGGGCTTGCTCGGGTCATACGACGAGTTCGACGTAGGAGGCGAGATGGGCGGTGGGAAGCTGGTGCGTCGCCGACGGCGACCATCAGAACGGCGGCGGTCCTGACGCCGATGCCGGGCATCGACATCAGGACCGGGGAAGGGGGCGAGCCTCCAGCAGGGTGCTGATCTTGGCTTCCAGGGCTCGGCGCCAGGTGTGGACGGCGGCCAGGGGAACTGCCAGAGAGGAGGTGACGGTGTCGAGGGTGCCGGTGCCCGGGACGACGGCGGTCTGCTCGTCCAGGGCGGCGGGGGAGCCGTGACGCTCCGGGAGCCAGGTGGCCGCCTTGTGGTCCGGGCGTGGGGTGAGGGCGCGTTCGAGGCTGGGGTTGAACTGGGTGAGCAGGCCGCGGATCCGGTTGGAGGTGTGGGTGGCCTCGGCGGCGAAGTCCGGGTCGAAGCCGACGAGCACGGTCAGTTCGGCGGTGATCTCGTCGGTGAGTTCCAGTGAGCGCAGGGTGTGGGGCATGGCGCGGGCTGCGTCCGCGATCACCGCGACGTCCCTGGCGTCGGTTTTGGCCTCGCCGGGAGACAGGCCGGCGATCCGGCACATCGCGAGTCCGGGCAGGTAGTGACCTTGCAGCCGGCGTTCCGGGCGACGGTCAGTGGCAGGGCGCCGATGGAGGCGGGCTGGTTCACGATCAGCAGGACGGTGCCGTATATCGCGGCCAGTTTGTCGAAGACGGCCCGCAGCTTGGGCTCGCTGTTGGGCAGCTGCTCGTCAAAGACGGCCTTGCCGGCTGCGAACTGCCCGGCATTGCACTGGGCCGGACGGCGGCCGGGCCTCTGATCAGCGTCTCCGAGGGCACCTCCCGGGCCCGGTGACGCCCCCAGGTCATGTTTTCGGCAGGGGGCAACAGCCATGCCGGGCCCGGAACCAGCGGCCTCTTGCAGGACCGCGAAGGACATGACGGGGGCCTTCCTCGCGGCGCGTCACCCCGTGCAGAGGTCGCGCAGCGTGACGAACTCGGGCTGTGCCGCAGGGCTGGAGGCGACGCAAGGTCTGTCTGTCCCGAGTCAGCCCGAAGGCCCCGACCGCGCTGCGATCGGGGCCCCGGCCTGCGGTGCAGGGGCGGTCAGGTGACGCGGGCGCTCAGTGGTACGGGGGTCAGGCGGCCGATGGCGGCCGAGCCGTCGTCGGATCGGGTGCCCGGTTCGGCGTCGGCCAGGGCGCGGATGCCGATGGTGTAGAGCAGGGCGGTCCTGTCCGTCGTTCCGGTGTTGACGTGCGGGTTGGAGGAGATGATCAGTGTCCGGCCGTTGTCCTCCAGGCGGGTGTCGAGGTTCCCGGTGACGGCGGGCTGGACGTAGTAGTAGCCGTACGAGGCGCCGCCGGTGAAGGTGAAGCCGGTGGGGGCGGTGAAGCGCTGCTCGATGGTGCCGGGGTTGACCGGCTGGTCGTTGAGCGAGCGGATCTCCAGGTTGAAGGTGGTGGACTGGCCGGGGGCGGCCTGCGGCACGCTCTCCTGGGTGGCGCGCAGCGCGGTCTCGTTCTGCGCGGAACCGGTGACGGTGCCGGTGAGCTGGACGGGCGTGTGCCTGCCGATGCTGGCCGAGCCGTTCGGGAAGGTGCCGGCCGCGGCGTCGGGCCGGGCCTGGACGGGGATGGTGTAGTACAGCGGCCCGGTGTCGCTGCTGGTGGTGTTGACGTGCGGGTTCGCCGTGACGATCAGAGTCCGGCCGCCGTCCTCGATGCGGTAGTCGAGGTTGCCCGAGATCACGCCCTGGGCGGTGTTGTAGTAGGCGTAGGTGGGCTGGCCGGGGAAGACGAAGCCGGACGGGGCGGTGAAGCGCTGGACGATGTCGCCGGGGTTGACGGGCCGGCTGCCGGCCGCGTCGTACTTCACGTTGAACGCGGTGCGCTGGCCGGGTGCCACCTGGGGAATGGTGTCCTGGGTGATGGTCAGCGCCCGTTCGTCGGTGGGCGGCGGCGGGACGACGACGATGACCGGCAGCGTGTCGGTGTTGTCCTTGAGGTTGAGGTCACCGCCGTACTGGATCTCCAGGGTGGAGGTGTACTGGCCGGGGGGTGTGTCGCCGGGGACGGTGATGCGGAACACGCCGTCGAGCGAGCCCTGCTGGGGCTGGAGCTGCTGTCCGGAGAAGGTACGGGAGAGGCGCTGGCCCGTGGTGCCGGCCGGGCCGCGCAGTCCGTCGGCGAGGGTGAGGACGACGGTCACGTACTGGCCGTCGGCCGGGTTGGGGCCGCGGTTCTTGATCCGGGCGCCGAGGTCGAACTCCTGGCCGGTCTGGACCGAGGGCGAGCTGACGACCTCGCCGTACAGGTCGGCGGCGGGCGGGGGCGGCGGGGTCATGGTGGCGACCGAGGTGACGCCGCGGACACGGTTGTTGCTCGCGTCGGCGATGTAGAGGTTCCCCGCGCGGTCCAGCGCGACCGACCGGGGCTGGTAGAGCCGGGTGGCGATGGCGGGCCCGCCGTCATCGACGTATCCGGCGGTGCCGTTGCCCGCGACGGTGCCGATGCTGCCGTCCGTAGCGACCTTGCGGACCCGCTGGTTGAGGGTGTCCGCGATGTAGAGGTTCCCCGCGTCGTCGAGGCTCACGTCCAGGGGATAGCTGATCTGGGTGGCGGTGGCGGGTCCGCCGTCGGAGACGTACCCGGCTTGGCCGTTGCCGGCGACGGTGGTGATGATGCCGCGGGTGTCCACCTTGCGGATGCGGTTGTTGCTGCAGTCCGCGATGTAGAGGTTTCCGCTGCTGTCCACCTCCACCCCCGCGGGCTGGTAGAGCTTGGTCGCGGTGGCGGGCCCGCCGTCGGAGACGTACCCGGCCTGCCCGTTGCCCGCGACGGTGGTGATGATGCCGCGGCTGTCCACCTTGCGGACGCGGTGGTTGCCCCACTCACCGATGTAGAGGTTCCCCTGGGGGTCGACCGCCACTCCGGTCGGCGTGTTGATCTGGGTGGCGGTGGCGGGTCCGCCGTCGGAGACGTAGCCGGCCTGGCCGTTGCCGGCGACGGTGGTGATGATGCCGCGGGTGTCCACCTTGCGGATGCGGTGGTTGTTGATGTCCGCGATGTAGAGGTTGCCCGCGTCGTCGACCGCCACGGCCGAGGGGCCGTTGAGCGGGGTGGCGGTGGCGGGTCCGCCGTCGGAGGTGTACCCGGCCTGCCCGTTGCCCGCGACGGTGGTGATGATGCCCTGCGGGGTCACCCTGCGGACCCGGTGGTTGCTCCGCTCGGCGATGTAGAGATTGCCGTCCTTGTCCAGGGCCACACCGTGCGGCCAGTTGAGCTGGGTGAGGGTGGCGGGTCCGCCGTCGGACACGTACCCGGCCTGCCCGTTGCCCGCCACCGTGGCGATGGCGCCCTGGGCGAGGCCCGCGGGCTGCGGGCCGCTTCCCGGAGTGGTCTCGGTAGCCATGAGAACTCCTGTCGGGGTCAGAGGACCTGGGCTGACAGCTGTACGGGCGCGAGGCGGCCGATGACGGCCTGGCCGTCGTCGGGCCGGGCGCCGGGTGTCGCGTTGGGCAGGGCGCGGATGCCGATGGTGTAGATCAGCGCCGTCTTGTCGGTGGTCCCGGTGTTCAGATGCGGGTTGGAGCTGATGACGAGGGTCCGGTCGCCGTCCTCCAACTGCGCCTCCAGGTTCCCGGTCACGTACGGCGTCACGAAGTAGTAGCCGTACGAGGCACTGCCGGTGAAGGCGAAGCCGGTGGGGGCGGTGAGGCGCTGCTCGACGGTGCCGGGGTTGACCGGCTGGTTGCCCAGCGACCGCAGCTCCAGGTTGAACGTGGTGTGCTGGCCCGGTGTGGCCGCGGGGACCGACTCCTGCACCACCCGCAGCGCCGTCTCGTCCTGGACGGTTCCCGAGATGACGCCGGAGAGCTGGACCGGGGTGTGCCGGCCGACGCTCGCCGAGCCGTTGTCGTACCGTCCCGGCAAGGCATCGGTGCGGGCCTGCACCGGAAGGGTGTAGATCACCGAGCCGGTGTCGCTGGTGGTGGTGTTGACGTGCGGGTTGGCGGTGACGAGCAGCGTCCGCCCGCCGTCCAGGACGCTGTGGGACAGGTCCCCGGAGATGACGCCGTGGATGGTCTCGTAGTACGCGTAGGTGGGCCGGCCGGTGAAGACGAACCCGGTCGGTGCGGTGAAGCGCTGGACGATCGTGCCGGGGTTGACCGGCTGTCCGGCGGCCGAGGTGTAGCGCAGGTTCAGGACGGTCTGCTGGCCCGGCGCGACCTGCGGGACGGTGTCCTGGAAGATCGTCAGTGCGGTCTCGTCCGCCACCGGATCGGGCACCACGATCGTGACGGGCAGGGTGTACGCGTTGTCCTTGAGGTTGAGGTCGCCACCGTACTGGATCTCCAGCGTGGAGAGGTAGGTGCCGGGCGGGGTGCTCGCCGGTGCGCTCACCCGGAACACGCCGTCCAGCGAGCCCTGTTGGGACAGCAACTGCTGTGCGGAGAAGGTGCGGGTGAGGCGCCGGCCGCTGGTGCCGGGGCCGCCGACGAGGCCGTCGGCCAGGTTCAGGACCACGGTCACGTACTGCCCGTCGGCCGGGTTGGGGCCGCGGTTGCGGATCCGCACGCCCAGGTCGAATTCCTGCTCCCGCTGCACGCGGTAGGGGCTGACGACCTCGCCGTACAGATCGGCGGCCGGCGGGGGCGGCGGCGTCATCTGCGCCACGGCCGTCACGCCGCGCACGCGGTGGTTGTGGCTGTCCGCGATGTACAGGTTGCCGCCCCGGTCCAGGGCGATGCCGTAGGGGTGGAACAGCCGGGTGCCGGCGGCGGGTCCGCCGTCGTCCACGTAACCGGCCTGTCCGTTGCCCGCAACGGTGGTGATGATGCCGTCCGAGGTGACCTTGCGGATGCGGTGGTTGTGCCCGTCACCGATGTACAGGCTCCCGGCCTCGTCCAGCGCCAGGCCCCACGGGTAGTGGAGCCGGGTGCCGAGGGCGGGACCACCGTCGGAGACATACCCGGCGGTGCCGTTGCCCGCGACGGTGGTGATGATGCCGTTCGGGGTGACCTTGCGGATGCGGTGGTTGTGCCGGTCGGCGATGTACAGGCTGCCCTCGCCGTCCGCCACCAGCCCCATGGGGTAGTGGAGCCGGGTCGAGATCGCGGGCCCGCCGTCGGAGATGTATCCGGCGGTGCCGTTGCCCGCGACGGTGGTGATGATGCCGTTGGGAGTGACCTTGCGGACCCGGTGGTTGCCGTAGTCCGAGATGAAGAGGTTGCCCGAGCGGTCGACGGTCAGTGCGTGGGGGTAGTGGAGCCGGGTGGCGAGGGCCGGTCCGCCGTCGGAGATGTACCCGGCCTCGCCGTTGCCCGCGACGGTGGTGATGATGCCGTTCGGGGTGACCTTGCGGACCCGGTGGTTGTTGGTGTCCGCGATGTAGAGGTTGCCCGCGTCGTCCACGGCCACGTCCGCGGGGTAGTGGAGCCGGGTGGCGAGGGCGGGCCCGCCGTCGGAGATGTATCCGGCGGTGCCGTCCCCGGCGACGGTGGTGATGGTCCCGTTCGGGGTGACCTTGCGGATGCGGTGGTTGTACCGGTCGGCGACGAACAGGTTGCCGTTCTTGTCGACGGCCACCCCGTGGGGGTAGTGGGTCCGGGTCAGCGCGCCGTGCCCGCCGTCGGAGATGAATCCGGCCACGCCGTTGCCCGCGACGGTGGCTATCGATCCGTCGAGCAGGCCCGCGGGCTGCGGACCGGCGCCTGTGCTGGATGCGGTGGTCATGAATGCTGCTCCTGTCGTGGATCGGAAGACGTACGGGGACAGCGGTACGGGGGCCGGGCGGCTGACGGCGGTCCGGCCGACGGCCGTCCGGGGGGGCGGTGGCCCGGCGATGGCCGGGCCGGGTGCCGACGGGCTGGATGCCGGGGGCCGGGTGCCGCCGGGTCGGGTGCCGCTGGGCCGGGTGCCGTGCCGGGCAGGGCGTGGACGCCGGCCGTGCGGACCGGCGCGGCGGCGGCAGGGGTCATCGCGTCTCCTCGGCCGGGATGTCGGACGGCCTGGGAGTCAGGCCCAGCAGCCAGCCGCAGGCGGCGGCGCAGCGCCGGGCGGCCCGCCCGTCGCCGTACGGGTTGGGCCGGGGAAAAGGCGGATTCGGCTTCTTGACGTCCAGCACGCCCTCCCGGGCGAATTCCTTTTCCGCCGCCGCCACGATCTCCGCCTCGTCCGTACCGACGAGCCGGGCCAGACCGGAATCGATCCCTTCGGTCCGCTCGGTATTGTCCCGGGTCACCAGAATCGGCAGGCCGAAGGCGGCCGCCTCCTCCTGAATTCCGCCGGAGTCGGTGATGGCCAGAACGGACCGGGACAGCAGGCGGGCGAAGGTGTCGTACGGAATCGGGCCCGGCAGACGGACATTGGGACGGCCCCGCAGCGATTCCTCGATCGCGGTACGGACCGAGGGATTCATGTGCGCGGCGACGACGAACGTCACCTCGGGATATTGGCGGCTCAGCGCTGCCACCGCGCGGCCCACCCGCCGGATCGGCTCGCCCCAGTTCTCCCGCCGGTGTGCGGTCACGACGACCAGCGGAGCGGAATCCTGTTCGATTTCGCGGAGTTCGGGTACGGTGCGGTGGCGCGGATTCCGGCTCGCCGTGACGACGGCGTCGATCACGGTGTTCCCCGTCACCACGATCCGGTCGGCCGCCACTCCCTGGGCGAGCAGGTTCCGGCGGGCGGCACGCGTGGGCGCCAGGTGGAGATCGCTCAGCTCGGCGATCATCCGGCGGTGGGCCTCCTCCGGGAACGGGCTGCGCGCGTCGCCGGAGCGCAGCCCCGCCTCCACGTGCACGACAGGGATCTTGGCGAAGAAGGCGGCCATCGCCCCGGCCAGCGCGGACGAGGTGTCTCCCTGGACGAGCACCGCGTGCACGTCGGGTGTGCGCAGCCGGTGGCCGAGCCCGCTCAGCAGTCCGGCGGTCAGCTCGGTGACCGGCCCGGTAGCGGCCGTGCGGCCCGTGATGAGCGGTGGGTCCAGTTCGGCTTCGGGGCGCAGCCCGAAGCAGGCGAGGGTGTCCCGTACCACCGTGCCGTGCTGACCGGTCGCCAGCACGGCCGGCTCGGCCCAGTGCGTCCGCCGCAATTCCCGGACGACCGGGCCGAGTTTGATGGCTTCCGGGCGGGTGCCCACGACAATGGCGATGCGCTGTCGGCCGCTCAATGCCGAGTCGATTTCGTGGCGGGGGCGGGAAAAGGGATCAGGCGCATGGAGACACCGTTCATCGCGTCGGTATACGGCAGATTCGCGTAAGGGCGCGGCAACTCATGGACGTTGAACGTGTGACGTGTTACGCCTGTGGCAGGCGATGGCGAGGAATACAGGTGGTGTCCGGCACCCCTTCGCGTCCGCTGACGCTAAGCGCCGGGGCATAACGTGGGCAATGGTTCGCGAGTCATGGGATTGGCCGGATCGGGCCAATATGCCTGCTGAGATAATGGAAAAGCCCAGGTGCGCACGGCCGCCCGTGATTTCCGGTCCCCGGGCCATCGACGCAAAACCGTCTCCACCGGTCACCGGGCGGCGCCCGAGCGCCATGGCAGGGTCTGGCCATAGCCTGCCCGGTGATTCACAGTGGTCACCACCCAGTGGCCACTCCCCACCCTGCCGCTCGCCCCGGCGCCCGATCTGCCGCCTCGACCCGCTGCCCGGCCCGCGTACCCGCCCGCCCGCGCACATCTCGTCCCGCCGCCCGGAGGTGCCGTCCTTCCATGTACCTGGGAACCACCTGGCCGTTGGCGGGTGGCGTGGCGGCGGCACGCGCCGGCACGTCCGGTGGACGGGGTGTCCTCACGGCCGCCATCGGCGCGGCCGTGGTACCGCTGGGTTTCGTCCTGGGCCGGGAGATCCAGCGCAGACTGGGGCGCGACGGCCGCCCGGTTCCCGCACATCTGCCCCCGCCCGGCCGCCCGAACGCGCCGAACCGCCCACGGCCGGCACCCCGCACGCCCGTCAGAGCCGCCGAGGCCCGATACCGCAAGGGGAGACGCCCGGGTGAAACGCGCCCTGCTCAAGACCGTTGACACCATCGGCCACACCGTCATCGGACTGTCCGCCGGCTACCTCGCCCTGGCCATGGGCGCTGGTCTGCTCGAACTGCGCCGCCAGAGGGCCAAGTTACGGGTCCAGGGCGACACCACTTACGGCCGCCCGCACCTCGGCCGCCGCGACCGCCACCACCTCTACGTCCTCGTTCCCTGCCTCAACGAGGAGTCGGTGATCGGCGCCACGGTCAGCGGCCTCCTCGGCCCGCGTACCACTGTCGTGGTCGTCGACGACGGCTCGGAGGATGCCACCGGGGCGGTCGCCGAGCAGGCGGGCGCGGACGGTCAGCAGGGCGAAGTGACCGTACTGCGGCGGGAGCCGCCCAACGCCCGGCAGGGCAAGGGCGAGGCCCTCAACCACGCCATCCGTGTGGTGCGCGAGCGGGTCGCGGCGCGCGGGCAGGACCCCGCACGGACCGTGGTGTGCGTCATGGACGCCGACGGCCGCCTCTCCGACCGGGCGCTGTCCCACGTCCTGCCGCTCTTCGACGACCCACGGGTCGGCGGGGTCCAGCTCGGCGTCCGCATCCGCAACCGCCGGGCCAACTTCCTGACCTGGTTCCAGGACTACCAGTTCTGGGCGATGGCCGCCGTCACGCAGTTCGGCCGCAACCTCACCCAGACCGTCAGTCTCGGGGGCAACGGCCAGTTCACCCGCCTCTCCGCCCTCGACGGCCTCGGCGAACGCCCCTGGTCCCAGTCCCTCACCGAAGACCTCGACCTGGCAATCAGCCTCGCCGTACGCGGCTGGCGGCTGCGCACCACCGCCCATGCCTCCGTCGACCAGCAGGGCGTCAGCGACCTGCGCCGCCTCGTCCGCCAGCGCACCCGCTGGTACCAGGGCCACATGACCGCGATCGGACGCATGGGCGAAATCTGGCGCGCCCCGCGCATGGGGCACCTGGCGGCCCTGGAGATGTTCGCCTACTTGCTGGTTCCCTGGGCACTCGACCTGCCCTGGTCCCTGCTCTTCCAGTACTGCCTGTACTGGTTCCTCCGCAGCCCCGACGTCCTGGTCCTACGCGGCAAACCAGCCACCGCGGTCAACGGCACCTGCCTACGCCTCCCCCTCAACCTCCTGGCCTGGTACCTACTGGCCTTCGCCCCCGCCCTGATCACCTCCTGCACCTACCTACGCCGCGACAAATCCGTCGGCCTACCCCGCGCCCTGCTCCTGGGCCACTCCTTCGTCGTCATGAACTACATGTCGTTCCTCTGCGCCTGGAGAGCCCTGTTCCGCATGCTGCGCGGACAAACGGGGTGGACGAAGACGAGCCGGGAGGTGGAGGGGGCGGGGGCGAGCGCTGGAGGCGTGCCTTCGGCTGCGTGAGGGAGGGCGTACTGCTGTGACCGGACGTGGAGTTGAGGTTGGCCGGTCGAGGGGGTTACCCCGCACGTGCGGGGACCACACCGAGTCGTAGATGCCGCGCCGGTACGTCGCGGGACCAACCCCGCACGCGCGGGGACCACGCCAGCACGAACGGCGTCAAACCGGGCAGGGAGGGACCAACCCCGCACGCGCGGGGACCACGGGGAGGCGGTTCGTCTGAGGGGGCTTCACAGGGGACCAACCCCGCACGCGCGGGGACCACGCGTCCTTGGTCTCCCCGTAGATCCGTGCGATGGGACCAACCCCGCACGCGCGGGGACCACTTCGTGCGGCTCTTGGTCTTGTAGGTGGTGCGGGGGCCAACCCCGCACACGCGGGGACCACAGGCCGTGACCAGCGCGTTTTTCGGGGGCGGCGGCGTTTTTTACTCACTTCCTTGGAAAGCGGCATATCCGGCATTGACTGACTCCGCTCAAGCAGGTCTCAAATGGGGACCGTCAGGCATCAGGGCCCAGGTTAAGGCGAACCGCCAGGGTTCGCGGCGCGTACCCGTTGCCCTCGACTCGCTCCCCGAGGCAGCAGAGACCCCACGCGGCCTCGATCGACGCCGGATTACCGCGCCCTTCGGTGCAACGACCAGATCGCGGCCGAACAGCGGATGCGCGGAGGCACTTCCGGAGGCTCCGCCGCGGTCGTGGCGCTGCCGCACCCGCTGATGGGCGAGCAGACCTGCGCGTGCGTGGTGTTCCGCGACGGCGGACCCGGACCGACGTTGCGTCAGGTGCAGGCGGTCCTGCGGGAGCGCGGGGTCGCCGCGTACAAGCTGCCGGACCGCCTCGTCGCGCTGCCGCGGATGCCGCCCACCTGCGTCGGCAAGATCGACAAGGAGGCGCTGCGGGACGGCCTGACGGACTGAGGGCCGTACGGCACGAAGGACCCGGGGCTTCCGCTCCGGGCCCTTTCCGCGGGTGCGTACGGCGGTGCGGCGGGTCAGGTGGCCTGGGCCAGCAGGCCCTCGACGACCGCCTCCAGCCCCCGGCGGTGGGTGTCCCGGACGGTCAGCTCGTTCCAGCGGGGGCCCAGCGAGGTGATGAGGGGGAACTCCCCGGGGTCCAGACCGGTGATCTGGTCGCGGTGCGGCGGCCGGTCCAGGTGCGCCAGGCGGCGCTCGCGGTTGAAGCGGACGGTCAGTTCACCGACGGTGTAGTACCAGATGACGCGGTAGGCGTAGACAGCGTCCTCGGGGGTCATCCCACTCTCGATGGCGGCGTCCAGGATGTTCTCGACGATCCACATCGCCGAGACGGCGAAGAGGTCGTCGGAGGCGAGGACTTCGACGATCCACGGGCAGTCCACCAGGATGTCGTGCAGGACCTGGGCGGCGGCGAGGAGGCGGGCGCGCGGCTCGGCCGGCAGCTCGGGCCGGGGGAACTTCGCGGCGTGCTCCTCCAGGAGGAGCAGCAGCAGCTCGTCCTTGTCCCGTACGTAGTGGTACAGGGCCATGGGCGTGCTGGACATCTCCTTGGCGAGACGGCGCATGGAGAGGTTCTCCGCGCCCTCCTCGTCCAGAATGCGCTGGGCGGCGGCCAGGATCGCTTCGCGCGCCAGCCGGGGCGGGCGGCCGGTCCTGCCGGTACGTCGGGTTCGGTGCTGCATCCGTCCATCTTCCGTCACGTCCCGGTCCGCGCGTACGGGGCTCCGCACCGCGCACGCGGGGACACCACGGCGCCCGGCGCACCGGCCGCGCGGTCGTCCCGCCCGGCCCGTTCACTGTCCCGTACCCGTCCGGGCGGTTTCTGGACGCCTTCCGGGCCGGTAAGGGGAGGCGTCGGCGGGCCCTGTCAGGAGGGCGCCGGGGTCTGCGGTCCGCTCCGGCCCAGGGTGCGGAAGAAGCCGTCGAGCAGCGCTTCGAGGCCGGCCTCGTGCGTGTCGCGTGCGGTGAGCACGGGCCAGCGGTCGGCGAGGGCGGACAGCCGGGGGTGGGTCCGCGGCTGGAGTGCGGCCATGGCGTGCGACCGGTAGAGCGGGTGGTCGAGGTGGGCGAGGTGCCGCTCCCGGGTGAGGCGGAGCAGCAGTTCGCCGCCGGTGTAGTGGGCGACGGCGCGGTAGAGCGCGGCGGCCTCCTCAAGGGTGAAGCCGCAGCCGAGCGCCGCCTCCAGGACCGCCTCGGTGACCCACCGGCTGGAGGCGTTCAGCAGCTCCTCGGAGGTCAGGATCTCGCCGAGGAACGGGCATTCGGCCAGGACGTCGTAGTGGAGCTGGGCCGCGGCCGTCAGCCGTTCGCGGGGGTCGTCGGGCAGCGTGGGCCGTGGCTGGTGCCGTGCCTTGGTCTCCAGCAGCAGCCGCAAGAGCTGGTCACGGTCGCGTATGTGGTGGTAGAGCGCCATCGGCGTGATGGACAGCTCCCGTGCCAGCCGCCGCATGGAGAGGCTGCCGTCGCCTTCGGTGTCCACGATCCGCTGGGCCGCCTCGACGATGGCCGGCTGGGACAGCCGGGAGGGGCGTCCGACCTTCTTCCGGCCCGTGGTGACCGGTTCGTCCGACCGCATCCCTACCCGCCTTCCGTGCGCGTCCCGCGGCCGGGGCACAGCGCCTCCGACCTGCACCGGGTGACAACCCAGCGGGTCCCGGCTAGAGTTTTCTTACGCGTATTTGATACGAGTAAGAAAACTCTGGAGGGGCGGATGTCCGAAACGGCCTTGAACAGGGGACAGGCGTTGGTGGCCGTCGCCCTCGCCCAATTCATGGTGACCCTCGACATGACGGTCGTGAACGTGGCGTTACCCGACATGGGAGTCGGGCTGGGCTTTGAGCCCGCCCAGCTCCCCTGGGTGGTCAACATCTACGCCCTGTTCTTCGGCGGCTTCCTGCTCCTGGGGGGCCGGGCGGCGGACCTGTTCGGTCAGCGGCGCGTCCTGCTGTGGGGGACCTGGTCCTTCGCGGTCGCCTCGCTCGCGGGCGGGCTGGCCCAGGAGCCGTGGCACATGATCGCCGCCCGCGCGGTCCAGGGCGTGGGCGCCGCGGTGATGGCGCCGTCCGCGCTGGCCGTCCTCACCCTCACCCAGCGCGAGGGCGAGGAGCGCACCCGGGCGCTCGGCGTGTACGCGGCCGTCGCGGCGGTCGGCGGCGGCGCCGGTGTGCTGGTCGGCGGCCTGCTCACCGAGTACGCCGGCTGGCGCTGGGTGATGCTGGTGAACCTGCCGATGGCGCTCGCGGTCGTCCTGCTGGCCCTGCGCAGCGTCCCGGCCGGCACCTTCGGCAACCGCCGGGGCAAGCTCGACGTGCTCGGCGCCATTCTGGCCACGGGCGGGGTGGGCCTGCTGATCCTCGGCATGGTGCGCACCGAGGAGCTGTCGTGGGCGTCGCCCACCACCGTCGTCACGCTGGCGGCCGCCGTCGTCCTGCTCGTCGCCTTCGTGCTGTGGGAGAAGTACGGCCCGATGACCGACCCGCTGATCCGGCTCGGCCTGCTGGCCAGGCGCAACGTCGCCGGTGCCAACCTGTACATGGCCCTGCTGGCGGCCGGTCAGCTCGCGGTGTTCTACTTCCTGTCGCTGTATCTCCAGCGCATCCTGAAGCTGGGACCGGCCGAGGCGGGCGCCGCCTTCCTGCCCCTGTGCCTGACCGCGATGGTCGCGATCCAGGTCACCACCCGCGTCCTGCGCCGCCAACGGGCCGGAATCAAGACCCTGTTGGTGCCCGCCGGGCTGATCGCCGCCGCCGGGTTCGCATGGAGCGGTATGGCCGACCCCTCGGGCAGCTACCTGGGTGACGTGTTGCTGCCGTCCCTGCTGGCGGGTCTCGGTGTGGGGATCGCCTTCGTCCCGCTGACGGCCGCCGCCACGGTCGGGCTGCCGCCGCAGGAAGCCGGTACGGCCTCGGCCCTGCTGAACGCCTCGCGGCAGGTCGGCAGCGCGCTCGGCCTCGCGGTGCTGGTGACCGCGGCGACCACGCGCACCGACAGCCGCCTGGCCGCCGGTGTCTCCCCGGACGAAGCGGCGGTCGACGGGTACTCCCTCGGCTTCCTGCTGGCGGGCGGCTTCCTGGTGCTGGCCGCCCTGGTGGCGCTCTTCGTGCTCCCGCGCCGCCCCCGGCCGGCTGCCGCGCCGGCCGCGGCGGCACCGCGGTCCGGTGCCCGGACTCCGGCCGCGGCCGGTGACGCCGATGCCGGTGCCCCGGCTCCGGACGTCGCCGCCGGCGGGATCACCCCGGCGGGGTGAGCAGGTGTCGGCTCCGGCAAGTGCCCGGCGCACCGGAGCCGATGGACGCGGTGGCGGGGGTTCGAATCCCCCGTGCGGCCTCCGCCACCGCGCGTTCACCCCGTACGCTATGAGTTTTCGGGCGCCCGTCGAGTTGGCCGGAAGACTTCGCAGGAAGTCTTCTCCTGTACTTGTTGCTGCTGTCACCTTCACTGGGTGGATTGAGCATCGGTCACTCGGCCTGACAATCAAGGCCGATACGCGCATCTTCAAATCCGAGGTTTGCGATGTTGCGAGAGCGTGCACCGCGAGGGATTACCGACCCCAGGTCAGACGGTGGGTCATGGCAGGTGTCCGTGTGATGGCCCGTTTATCAATTGCTTTACCGGTATTACGTATTCCGGATTGCTGATACCTATTGTCGGCAGCCTTCCGTTGCTTCCTCGTAGGGTGTCGTCTCCCTGTGTCCCCCTCTTTGTGCTGCGCAATTGCCAGTAGGTGGCCGCTGCGTCATCCCTTTGCTGTGCGTGCTTTCTGTCGGTGGGATCACGCGGTTCTGCGCCTGCTGGCCGCGGTTCGGTGCTGCCGTCCGCGGCATTCTCGGCAGCGTTCCTCCTCGGCTCGCATCCGCCTTTTCGGTCAAGCGAAATCGGCCGAGACGGAAACCGGCCACGAACCGCTGGACACCGCGGTGGCAGCGACTGGCCGTTCTCGCCGGCGGTGGCAGAGCGCGTCACATAGCCGACGCTGATCGTGCCCTTGACGGGCTCCTTGACGGTGGCGTCCCCTCGATGACGACCGCGCCCAGCTCCCCGGCCCGGTCCAGGATCAGTGAGTTCAGGTCGGCCCGCCGGGTGCGGAAGGCGTATTCGTGCCCGCCGCCGTCGATCAACGAGAAATTCCACGGCACCTGTTTGCCGCCCCAGACCAGCGTGCCGCCGTATTTCCGCTCGAATCCCCGGGTGTCCATGCGTTCGGTTATGTCCATCTCCTGCATGGGCCGCATGAAGGTCGGGATGAGCGATTCCCGGCTTTGTGGTCGCGTCCAGAAGCCGGAAAGGGAACCTTCGTATCCGGCCGGAACGCGCAGCCAGTGTGCAGGAGCCGTTCTGCAAGGGGTCTACATGTTGTCTGGAGCCTTTCTGGGGCGGAGGAGGCCCGGACTCGGAAACGCCGGGCGACGGCAGGCGCACCACGGGTTCGGTCGCCCTGTTGCCGGATCTGCGGCTGCTGTCCGGGCCCCGTCCGTGATATCGGTGAACGAGGTGAATGGCCGGTGTGCCGGACCTCCGGCGGTGCCGGGCGGTCCGGACGGACGAAGGGCGTCAGCGCATGGAGCAGCCGTGACCAGGGCCTGGGAAGTGGCCGTCGCCGCGCCGGCCCGGCTCGGTGAGGGCCCCACATGGGACGCCGGCGCCGGGCGGCTCATCTGGGTGGACATCCTCTCCGCCCGCGTCCACACCTTCGACCCGGCCACCGGCCGCCGTACCGTGCTGGCCACCGAGCAGCACGTCGGCGCGGCCAAGCCCCGTACCGGGGGCGGACTGGTCGTCAACCTGCGGGACGGCGTGGGCGCCTACGACGCGGCGGGCGCCTTCACATGGCTGTGCCGCGAACCCGTGGCGGGGTGCCGGGGCAACGACGCGGCCGTGGCGCCCGACGGGGCGCTGTGGGCGGGCACGATGGCGTACGACGAGGCGCCGGGCCGCGGCACGCTCACCCGGGTCGCGCCGGACGGCCGGGCCACCCGGGTCCTGTCGGACGTCACGGTGAGCAACGGCACCGGCTGGAGCCCGGACGGCCGGCGGATGTACTACATCGACACGCCCACGCGGCGGGTCGACGTCTTCGACGTCACGGACGACGGACTGGTGACCGGCCGCCGTCCCTTCGTGCGGATCGAGGACCCGGCGGACACGGCGGGCTACCCGGACGGGCTGACGGTGGACGCCGACGGCGGCGTGTGGGTGGCGATGTTCAAGGGCGCGCAGGTGCGGCACTACGGCGCCGACGGCGTACTGGAACGGGTCGTGCCGATGCCGGCCGGCCGCCCCACGGCCTGCGCGTTCGGTGGCACCGCGCTCACCGACCTGTACGTCACCACGGCGCGCGGCGGGCCGGGGCGGTCGCCGCTCGGCGGGTCGTTGCTGGTGGTGCCGGGCGCCGGGCAGGGGCTGGAGCAGCCCGGGTTCGCGGGGTGACACGGGGGGCCTCGGAGGCGGCTGTGCGAGCGGAAGAAAATGAGGGGCGTACGGGTGGGGCGGCCGGGTACACGGAGCGCAGTTGATCCTGGACGGTGGCGAACAAGGAGGCCCCTGATGTTGCTGGCTCACCCTGCTGTACTGCGTGATCTGGTCGAGCAGTACGAGACGCTGCGCGTACTGAACGCGGCGGACGGGAGCCCGGAGGTCCGGCAGCGGATGGACGACGTCGCCTACACCCTGTGCGTCTCCACCGGCACCCGCGACGTCGACACGGCCCTGATCGCGGCCCGGCACCGGCTGCCCGGCGCCCGGGTCCAGGACGATTCCGTGCTCTCCGCCGCACCTGCCCCGGGAGACGCGGTGGCTCCCATCGCGACCGCCGAGGCCGGCAGCGGGACAGCGCTTCCCGCCGCGTGACCGCCCTACGGGCGCGCAGCGCCGGGCCGGAACGCCCGCCGTGCGCGCCACCACCCGACACGCCGGGGCCCCGCCGATCGACGGCGGGGCCCCGGCGCGTTGTCGGCGGCACACCACCCACTCGGCCGAGCCGTCCGGCGTTCCGCACCCCGCCCGGGGCGCGGTGCGGGCGGCCCGAAACGATACTGGGCAGAGCTGCTCAATCCATGATCTCGGGGGCACCCTGGGGAGTCGCCGTAGGGTTGCTGACGGCGCAGGACCCGGTCGGCGAGTCGAAGGGGCGAAGCGATGGACGCACCGGTGCCGGAGTTCACCGAGCGGCCGGAGGACCCGTTCGCGCTGCGCCGGGCCGCTTCGGCGGTGCTCGACGACGAGGGCACCGTCGTGGGCTGGAGCGAGCGCGCCGAGACCCTGCTCGGCCATCCGGCGCGCGAGGCGCTCGGGCAGCGGGCGGACACGTTCCTGCTCGCCGCGGACGGCCGGGCCGCCGCCGCGGAAGCCGCCCTGGTGGCCCGGCGCGAGGCGGGCTGGTCCGGCATCCTGCCCGTCCGGCACCGTGACGGGCAGCGCGTCGAGCTGGGCCTGCGGGTCCGCCCCGTCGAGCGGGGCGACTCCCGGCACGAGTGGTTCGTCGTCGCCGCGCCCGCCGCGGAGGTCGTCCAGTGGGAGATCGACCGCTCGGTCCTGGACGGCCTGTTCCGGCGCTCCCCGATCGGCCTGGCCGTGCACGCCCCCGACCTGAGCATCATCCGCATCAACCGGGCCATCGCGGGCATCAGCCGGCGACCGGCCGCGGCGCACCGGGGTCTGCGCATGGAGGACTTCCTGATCGGCCCGGACGTGGCCACCATCGAGGAGCGGCTGCGCAGGGTGCTGGAGACGGGCGAACCGCTGATCTTCACCGAGCAGTCCTGCCGCCTGCGGGCCGATCCCGGCCATGAACGGGTGGTGTCCGTGTCCGCGTTCCGGATGCGGGACGCCTCCGGCGCGGTGCTCGGCGTCACCCAAATGGTGGAAGACGTCACCGACCGGCACCGGGCCCAGCACCGGCTCGCGGTGCTCAACCGGGCGAGCGCCCGCATCGGGACGACGCTGGACGTGTCCCAGACCGCCCGTGAACTCGCCGAGGTCGCGGTCCCCGACCTGGCCGACGCGGTCTCCGTGGACCTGCTGGAGCCGGTCACCCGTGGCCAGGACCCCACCCGGGGGACGTATGTGCCGGTGCACCGTACGGCCGTACGGTCCGTCGTGCCGGAGGGTCTGGACGTGATGTACCCGGTGGGCGAGGTGTTCCGCTTCGCCCCGGGAACGCCGCAGGCCCGGTGCCTGACCGCGCAGCAGCCGATCCTCGAACCGGAACTGGCCGACAGCCCCGGCTGGTACATCCAGGACCCCGAACGGTCGGAGCGGGCCCTGCGCCTGGGCGCCCACTCGCTGATCGTGGTGCCGCTGGCCGCCCGCGGCCTGGTGCTGGGCCTGGTGAGCCTGTGGCGGGCGAAACGGCCGCAGGCGTTCGAGCAGGACGACCTCGTACTGGCCCAGGAGTTCGTCTCCCGCGCCGCCATCTGCATCGACAACGCCCGCCGCTACACCCAGGAGCACTACGGGGCCCTGACCCTGCAACGCAGCCTGCTGCCGCGCGAGCTGCCCGAACAACTGGCCGTCGAGGTCGCCCACCGCTACCTGCCCGCCGACCCCGCGGCGGGCGTCGGCGGCGACTGGTTCGACGTCATCCCGGTCTCCAGCTCCCGGGTCGCCCTGGTCGTCGGCGACGTCGTCGGGCACGGGCTGCACGCCGCCGCCACGATGGGCCGGCTGCGTACGGCGGTGCACACCCTGGCCAACCTCGACCTCGCGCCCGACGAAGTCCTCTCCCACCTGGACGACCTCGTCAACCGGCTGGCCGAGGAGCAGGAGACGGCCGACGGCGGCCCGCAGAGCCCGCAGGTCATCGGCGCGACCTGCCTGTACGCGGTGTACGACCCGGTCTCCCGCCGCTGCAACATCGCCCGCGCGGGCCACCTGCCGCCCGCCGTGGTCGCTCCCGACGGCCGGATGACCCTGCCCGACCTGCCCGCGGGGCCGCCGCTCGGGCTGGGCGGCCTGCCGTTCGAGTCCGTCGAGATCGAACTCGCCGAGGGCAGCCTGCTGGCCCTCTACACCGACGGGCTGCTGGAGGTACGCGGCCGGGACCTCGACGCCGGGCTGGCGCTGCTCCGCGAAGCGCTGGAGCGGCCCGCACGCGGCCTGGAGGACTGCTGCAAGGCTGCGGTCGACGCACTGCTTCCCGACCACCCCCGGGACGACGTCGCGCTGCTCGTCGCCCGGACGCGTGCGCTGCCTCCGGAGAGTGTCGCCTCGTGGGAGCTGTCCGCCGAGCCGACCGCCGCGGCGGAGGCGCGCGAACTGACGTCCGCCAAGCTGACCGAGTGGGGCCTGGAGGAGCTGGCGTTCACCGCCGAGCTGGTGGTGAGCGAACTGGTCACCAACGCCTACCGGTACGGCGGCACGCCGATCACCCTGCGGCTCATCCGCGACCGCTCACTGATCTGCGAGGTCTCCGACCCCAGCAGCACCGCCCCGCACCTGCGGCGCGCCCACAGCACGGACGAAGGAGGCCGCGGCCTCCTCCTGGTCGCCCAGCTCACGGACCGCTGGGGCGCCCGCCACACCCGCGACGGCAAGACCGTGTGGACGGAACTCCCGCTGCCGTCGCCCGCGGACGACTCGGACGATTCGGGCGGCTGAGAGGGCTGGGGTGGCTGGGGTCGTCTCTGGGGTGGCCGGGACGGGCGACCGAGTGGACCGAGGCGGCTGAAAAACGTCTGTACTTCCGGGCGGGCGGGAGGCAATGTCGTCCCCGTACTTGCCGAAATGGAAAGTACTTGGCGGCTCGGCAAGGCTGAGCGGTGGGTCCGGATGACGCGGTGCGTGACGGAGGGCAGATCGTGTACGGAGCCGGTGACAGCAGGGGCGCCTTGGACCGGGCCGCCGCGACGGAGAGAGCCGCGCGGGCGCGAAGCGGCTGGTACGCGCGCTATCTGTGGATCTTCGCCGCGGGCCAGTCGGTGCTCGTCCCGATGGCGCTGCTGTGGCACGGGCCTGCCGCCGCGCTGACGTTCACGCTGGCCATGACCGCCCTGGTGACCGGGCTTTCGCTGTACGCCGTCCGGCAGCGGATCGTGCGCCGCGGGTTCGGGGTCCGGCACGGTGTGCTGATCGGCAGTTGGGCCGCGGTCTACTCCGCATCGATCCTGTTCGGGCAGTTGGTGTTCGTGGACAGTCGTCCGTTCGCGGTCGTGGCGGCGTCGGCGTGCGCCCTGCCACTTGTCGCAGGGGCCGTCCTCGAAAGGCGACGGTCGTCGTGACGGAGGGGAACGCCCAGGCCGGTCCGGGCGGCAGCCACCCCCGGCACGCCCTCGTGCCGCTGCTCAACTCTCCCGTCCGGCTGTCCGTGGTGGCGGCGCTGTCGCCGGTGGACCGGGCCGGGTTCGCCGTGGTGCGCGATCTGGTCGAGGTCACCGACTCCGCCCTCTCCAAGCAGGTCTCCGCGCTGGAAGCGGCGGGCTGGGTGGCCGTGTCCAAGGACCGGGTCGGCCGCCGTCCCCTGACCTGGCTGGCGCTGACCGCCGAGGGGCGCGCCGTGTACCAGCGGCACCTGGCGGCGCTGCGGGCGATCGCCGAGGGCGACGGAGCGGGGTGCGTTCCGGGTCCGGCCGGAGCTGCCCCGGGCGCAGGCGCCGGGTTCAACGGCGTTGTCAGTGCCTCGTGTCACGATGACGGACATGAACACACCTGAACGCATGTTCCCGCCCATGACCGCCGATGAGCGGACCACCCTGGAAGCCTGGCTCGACTTCTACCGCGCCACCCTCGCCCGGAAGTGCGACGGCCTGACGGAGGAGCAGCTCCGTACGGCGTCGGCGGAGCCCTCCTCGCTCACCCTGCTCGGACTCGTCCAGCACCTGACGGAGGTCGAGCGGACCTGGTTCCGCAGGGTGCTGACCGGGGAGGACGCCCCGACGGTCTTCAGCGCCGACGCCGATGTCCAGCCCGCCGACCGCGGTTTCGGCCTCGAAGCGGACGCCACCTACGCGAAGTCCTGCCTCCTCTGGCAGGCCGAGGTGGAGCACGCCCGGAAGAACTGCGCCGCCCACGCGCTGGAGGACACCGGTCTGTGGCGGGAGAACGAGGTCAGCCTGCGCTGGATCTACTCCCACATGATCGCCGAGTACGCCCGTCACTGCGGTCACGCCGACCTCATACGGGAGCGCATCGACGGCAGTACGGGCGTCTGACCGCCACTGGGCACCGGCAAGCCGGACCCGGGCGAGGAACGGGGCAGCGGGGGAGGGGAGTGGAGGCTGGGACGAGGGGAGGCGGGCACGGGGGCGTCGGACATCGGGACACCGGGACGGTGAGGCTTCGGGGTCAAAGGTGCGGGCAGGGGCGGGCGGTGAGGCGGGTTTACGTATACCGCGCGGCAGCCGGGACTCAGCAGACTGGCGCGCGAGCACGGGACACCGCGCCACCGGTGCGGTGCGACGGCAGCGGTACCGCACGCCGGCGCGGCCGCCCACCGCACCCCAGGTCACACCGAGCGGAGGGCATCGTGGCGGACGACTCGACGGCACAGGACCGGCAACTGCTGCACGACTACTCCCGGGAGACCCGCGACCCGTACGTCCAGCGTCTGCTCGGGGAGCTGCTCGGCCACGTCAACCGGGCGGAGTTCGAGCGGACGGCGGGCGCGGGCGGCGGCAACACCCGCGACCTCGGCCAGGGGCGGTACACCATCTCCTACGCCCACACCCCGGGCATGTCGCGCGGCGACCACCTCGCGGTGATGGTCCACGAGCTGACCCACGTCGCGGTCGACCAGGCGTACGACTCCCGAATGCTGAACTTCCCGGTGCCACGGCTCTCCGCGGCGGAGGAGGACCGGGTGCGGAACGAGACACCCGGCCGCGAGGAGGACCACCAGAACGCCCGGCTGGGGCGGGTGGACGCGCGGCGCCGTGACGCCTTCGTGGACCTGGTCGTCGGCAATGTGCAGCGGCTGCTGGACGAACTGCCCTCCTCCCGGCTGACGCCCGAGCGGCAGCGGGCGATCCGGACCAAGCTCACCGACCACATGCGGGCCCGCCCGTACCACGAGTACGACGGCGTCCTCTCGCACCTTCTGACCTGGGCCGACCTGGACGGGGCCGACCGGTCCTCGGCCTTCTACCGGAGCCTGACCGCGATGGTGGCCCAGGCGGCCGACTGGCGGGCCGCCGGCGCCGTCACCCCGTCCCGGCGCCGACGCGGCCTCGTCCGCCGGATGGTCGGCGCGCTGGGTCGGTCGCTGCACATCTTCCGCCGCTGAGCGCGCTGTCCGGTCGGACGGAACCGTTGGTGACAGGTGTCCCGAACCTGTGAATCATGACGGTTCGATTGACGTGCCCAGCAGCCCGCGGGGATAAAAGATTGCATCGATATCGGATGCGCTCCGTCCTCGGGAGGTCGTCATGGAAGAACAGGAAGCTCCGCAAACCGTCTACCAACCGCCGATGCTGGTCGAGCTCGGCGAATTCAGTGAAGACACGCTGGGAATCGGCCACTTCTTCTCGGACGGCGCCGGCGGTTACATCGTTGTCTGAATCCGTGCCGGGACCGGGATTCGCGGTGCTGCCGGACACGCCTGCCGGAGCGGCCGCGCGATCGGCTGTCCCGATCGCCGCACCGCAGGTGGTGGCGCACGCGTCCGGGCGCCCCTGGCTGGTCGGCAGGTGGGGCCGTGACCAGTGCGTCACGGCCGCGGCCGGACCGGTACGGGTGGCGGTCATCGGCGTCCGTCCGATGACCGCCGCGCAACTGTCCCGCCTGGCCGCCCAGGTGGGCTCGCCGGCCGACGTGGACCGCCTGGCGGCGGCCCTGCCCGGCGCCTGCCACCTGGGGGTTTCGCTCGACGGGCGGATGCGTCTGCAAGGCAGCGCCACCGGGCTGCGCAGGGTCGTCCATGCCCGGCTGCACGGCACCACGGTGGCCGCCGACCGGGCCGACCTGCTCGCGGCGATGACCAGGGCCCAAGTGGACGAACACGCCCTGGCGGTGCGGGCGGCCTGCAGGGGCGTTCTGCCGTCGCCGCTGAGCGAACAGACCATGTGGAACGGGGTCGTCCCGCTGCCCCCGGGACACTACCTGGCCTGGGACGGGGACCGGACCCGTGAGGGACGGTGGTGGCGTCCCCCGGAACCGCGGGAGCCGCTGGCGGCCGGTGCGCGAGCGGTACGCGCCGGACTGGAGGCCGCGACAAGCCGGCGGCCCGCCGCCGGAGAGGGCCTGAGCAGCGACCTGTCGGGCGGGATGGACTCGACCTCGCTGTGC
Source organism: Streptomyces sp. NPDC026394 (assembly GCF_055567735.1). NCBI lineage: Bacteria > Bacillati > Actinomycetota > Actinomycetes > Kitasatosporales > Streptomycetaceae > Streptomyces > Streptomyces sp. NPDC026394. Next base: position 116,887 of record NZ_JBVHPX010000021.1, on the reverse strand, counting down.
TTCCTCGCCGCCCGCCACACCCCGGACCTGACGACCGTGCGCTGGGCCGAGGCCGAGGCGGGCAACGACGACCCCGCCTTCGCCTCGCACGCCGCGGACCTCCTCGACCGTGCCGAGCACCTCGTCGTACCGCAGCGGCAATTGCCGAGAATTTTCGACGACCCGCAGGTACTCGCCGACACCGAGCAGCCTTTTCCGTTCACGCGCACGGCTGCCAGATTCCGGCACCTGGGAAATCTGCTCGCCCGGTCGGGTTCCCGGCGGCATCTGGCCGGACACGGCGGCGACGAACTGTTCAGCGCGCTTCCCGGTTATCTGCACAGATTGCTGTGGCGGCACCCGGTCACCGCGATCCGGCACACACGCGGCTGTGCGGCGCTCAAGCGCTGGCCGCTGGGTGCGACGTTCGCCGGACTGCTCCGCCCCGGCGACGTCACGGGGTGGTGGCGCGCACAGGCCGAGCACCTCACCGCACCGCCGCCGCCGCGCCGACGGCCCGTTCTGGGGTGGGGCCTGTGGCCGATGCGGGTGACGCCGTGGGTCACCGACGCCGGCGTCGAGCTGACCCGGGAGGCCCTGCGGCGCACCGCCGACCACGCCGAGACCTGGGCGGACGACCCCGGCCAGCACCAGGCCCTGCTCGTCCTGCGCTCCAGTACGTCCCTCTACCGGCCGCTGGCCCGGATGCTCGCCGGCGCCGGCGTCGAACTGGACATGCCGTACTTCGACGACAGCGTGGTCGAAGCGGTGCTCGGCGTGCGGCTGCACGAGCGGTCCACGCCCTGGCGGTACAAGCCGCTCCTGGCCGACGCCATGCGCGGCATCGTGCCGGACAAGGTGCTGGGCCGGTCCACGAAGGGCGAGTACGGCGAGGACCTGCGCATCGGATTCCGCCACAACCTGCCCGCCGTCCTGGACACGTTCGCCGACTCGGCCCTCGCCGGCCACGGCCTGATCGACACCGACATCCTGCGCGCCCACCTGCTCGCCCCGCAGGCCGACGAGACCACCGTGTTCGCCGTGGAGTCCCTGCTGGGGTGCGAGACCTGGCTGCGCGCCGAACGCAGCGCCCCTGCCTCCGGGAGGCCCGATGCCGCTACGACTGCACCCTGATGTGACGTCCACCGACACCGACGACGGAACCGTCCTGCTGCACCTGGGCACCGGACGGTACTGGCAACTCAACGCCACCGGTGCCACCGTGCTCCGCCACCTGCTCGACGGCGACGACCCCGACCGCATCGCCGCGGCGCTCGCCGCCCGGCACGGCATCGGGACGGACCGGGCCGCCCGCGACGTGCACGCCGTCGTCGGCCGGCTCCGCACCGCGAAGCTGGTGATCACCTCGTGAGCGTGCCCGTCGCCCTGGCCGAACGCCGCGCCCTGCCCGTACACCGCCGGGTGCTGCCGCTGCTGGCGGTCGCCGTCGCCCGCCCGCTGGCCGCGACCACCCCGGCCCGGCTGCGCCGGTTCCTGGAGTTCGCCCGCCGCGGCTCGGCGCCGGCCACCGCCGGACAGGCACTGGCCGCCCGGCAGCAGGTGGTCGCCGTATCCCTGCGCTGCGCCGGACAGGGCTGTCTGCAACGTTCCATCGCCACCGCCCTGCTCTGCCGCGCCCGCGGCACCTGGCCCACCTGGCGTACCGGCGTGCGCACCCACCCCTTCTCCGCCCACGCCTGGGTCGAAGCCGACGGGCAACTCATCGGCGAACCGTATCCCGCAGGCCACTACCGGCCGCTGCTGACCATCGGCCCGCCTCCAGCGGCGGACGAGGAGGCGTCGGCCCGGCAGGCGTGACGCCATCATCTCGGCCAGGAGAGCGGAGGCCGGCCCTAGGTAAAGCCTTGCCCACATTGTCGTAAGTGACGGCCCATCCGGCGCGCTCTCCCGCTCCCGCCGCCACCTGCCGAACTCGCAGCTCAGGACCACTGCCCGCTCCTCGACCCCGTCCATCGGGCGGGGCGTCGGGCGACTCTCCCCGTGTTACGGCCAGGTTGACGGTGCGGCACCGCGAGGAACACCCTCGTTATATAGGTGCTCGATACAACTGATCCGTGGGAGTGCCGGGCCGCCGGGCAGCGCCATGCCCGAAACGCGGCGCGCGCCACCGGCCGCGCCGTCACCGGCCGGACCGCCGTCGGACGCACTGCCGTCGGCGGCCGGACCGCCGCCGGACCGTCCGCCTCCCCGGACCGGACACAGGAGGACATGGCATGTGTGGCATCACCGGCTGGATTTCCTTCGATCGTGACCTGCGTTCCGAGCAGGAGACCGTCGACGCGATGACGGAGACGATGTCCTGCCGCGGGCCCGACGACCGCGGAACGTGGGTGCAGGGCCCGGCCGCCCTCGGGCACCGCCGCCTCGCGATCATCGACCTGCCGGGCGGCCGCCAGCCGATGACCGCGCAGCAGGCGGACGGCAGCTCCGTGGCCATCGTCTACTCGGGCGAGGCGTACAACTTCCGCGAGCTGCGCGAGGAACTCGTCTCCCGGGGCCACCGGTTCACCACCGAGTCCGACACCGAGGTCGTGCTGCGCGGCTACCTCGAATGGGGCGAGGCGGTCGCCGAGCGGCTCAACGGCATGTACGCGTTCGCCGTCTGGGACGAGCGGCGGCAGCGGCTCGTCATGGTCCGCGACCGCATGGGCATCAAGCCGTTCTACTACTACGAGACCCCCGACGGCGTGCTGTTCGGGTCCGAGCCCAAGGCGATCCTCGCCAACCCGCTCGCCGAGCCCCGCGTGGGCCTCGACGGCGTCCGCGAAATGTTCGCCTTCGTCAAGACGCCCGGCCACGCCGTGTGGGACGGCATGTACGAGGTCGAGCCCGGCACGGTCGTCACCGTCGACCGCGGTGGTCTGCGCCGCCACGTGTACTGGTCGCTGGAGACCCGCGCCCACGAGGACGACCGCGACACCTCCGTGGCCCATGTCCGTACGCTGCTCGACGACATCGTCCGCCGTCAGCTCGTCTCCGACGTCCCGCGCTGCACCTTGCTCTCCGGTGGTCTCGACTCCTCCGCCATGACCGCGCTGGCGGCCCGGCAACTGGGCGAGACGGGGGAGATCGTACGCAGCTTCGCCGTCGACTTCGTCGGCCAGACCGAACACTTCGTGGCCGACGACCTGCGCGCCACCCCGGACACGCCGTACGTCCACGACGTGGCCCGACTCTCCGGCACCGACCACCAGGACATCGTCCTGGACTCGGACGCGCTGGCCGACCCCGAGGTGCGCGCGAAAGTCATACGGGCGCGCGACATCCCCATGGGCTTCGGCGACATGGACTCCTCGCTCTACCTCCTCTTCAAGGCGATCCGGCAGCACTCGACCGTCGCCCTCTCCGGGGAGTCCGCCGACGAGGTGTTCGGCGGCTACAAGCAGTTCTTCGACGAGCAGGCCCGCCGGGCCGACACCTTCCCCTGGCTCGTCCGCGTCGCCGAGCACTTCGGCGACGACGGCGACATCCTCGTCCCCGCGCTCGCCGACTCGCTCGACCTGCCCTCGTACGTACGGGACGGCTACCGGACCGCGGTCAAGAACGTCCGGCGGCTCGACGACGAGAGCGACTTCGAGTACCGGATGCGCAAGATGAGCTACCTGCACCTGACGCGGTTCGTCCGCATCCTCCTCGACCGCAAGGACCGCGCGAGCATGGCCGTGGGCCTGGAGGTGCGGGTGCCGTTCTGCGACCACCGGCTGGTCGAGTACGTCTACAACACGCCGTGGGCGCTGAAGTCCTTCGACGGGCGCGAGAAGAGCCTGCTGCGCGAGGCCACCGCCGACGTCCTGCCGAAGTCGGTGTACGACCGGGTCAAGAGCCCCTACCCGTCGACGCAGGACCCCAAGTACGCGGTCGCGCTCCAGCAGCAGGCCAAGGAACTGCTGGCACGCTCCTCGCACCCGGTCTTCGAGATCGTGGACCGCAACTGGCTCAAGCGCGCCGCCGAACACGCCGCACCGCAGAGCACCCAGGCGTCCCGGAAGGGCCTCGAAAAGACGCTGGACCTGGCCCAGTGGTTGGACATCTACCAGCCCCGGCTTACCCTTTCCTGACCCGGACAGGGCGCGCGATGGGCTGAACGATGACAATCGGTGACGATGCGGCACTCCAGTTGGTGGTCTCCCTCAACCGGCTGACCCGCAGCCTGCGCAGGGCCGCCGCCGCGGGCGGCATCCAGCCGACACAGCGCGCCGTCCTCGCCATGCTGACGCAGCGTGGCCCCTCCCGGATCGGCGAGATCGCGGCCTGGGTCCCCTGCTCCCAGCCGACCGCCACCGCGGCGGTGCTGGGCCTGGAGACCGCCGGCCTGATCCGCCGCGAACCGGACCCCACGGACGGCCGGGCCAGCCGCGTCCTGGCCACCGACCGCGGCACGGCCGCGCTCGCCGAGGTCGCCCGCGGCGAGGCCGAGGTGCTGGCCAAGCGCCTCGGATCGCTGCGGCCCGACGAGGTCCGCCGGCTCGCCGAGATCGAACCGCTGCTGCGACGCCTGGCCGAGGCGGCGGACTGACCGGTCGGCGGACGGACGGAGCCGGCGCGGTGCGGGCCGCCGGGTGATTCCCCTGGTGAGGCCCGCAGGGCCGGTCGGAGTAGGGGGAATGACCTACCGTGCACACCGTCGTTTTCCAGCCATGATCAGACATAGGACCGTCACAACCCTCGCGGTCACGGCCGCGGCGGCAGCGGTATCGCTCGCCGGCGCGGCCCCCGCGTCGGCAGGCGGCGTCATCGTCCTCGGGTCTCCGTCCCACGACAACACCTGCCGGAACGGGGCGGGCACGGCCGTGCGCGGGGCCGCCACGCACGGCAACGGGAGCGCGGCCGGTCTGCTCGGGCAGATTCCTTTCGGCAGCCCGCTCAACCACTGCGGCGGTGCCGACCTGCCCGGCAACAAGCAGGGCAACGAAGCGCCGGACGACGACCCCGGGCATGAATACATGGCGAATCAGCCGCCCTCCGACACCAGGTACCCCGGTGCGGGCCATGCGGACTTCCTCAAGCTGTTCAGGTAGTCACTGCCGACGGCTCGTTGAGCCACCACTGCCGACGGTTCGGCCGGCCACCGCCGAGCCGGCCGGTCGGGGCGGCCCCGCTCCCCGCCGGCACCCTTCCGTATCGATGGAACACGTTCTACTGTGCCCACGACCCACAACCCGACGGCCCGTCAGGAACTCGCTTCCGCGCCGTGCCGCACCGGCCGTGCGCCGGGGCGCGCACGGGTCACCGCACGATCCGGGCCGGGCACACCAGGAGGGGCCGTGCACCTCGAATACACGCCGGAACAGCAGCGGCTGCGGTCCGAACTGCGGGAGTACTTCGCCGCCCTGACCCCCGACAACGCACACGCCCGGTTCCACGGCGCCGAGGCCGGTGCGCGGGAAGCCACGGGCGCCGGTCCGCAGAAACGGTTCTACCGCGAGACGATCCGGCAGCTCGGTACGGACGGCTGGCTCGGGGTCGGCTGGCCCGAGGAGTACGGCGGCCGGGGCCTGACGCCGATGGAGCAGTTCATCTTCTTCGACGAGGCCGCGCAGGCGGGTGTGCCGCTGCCGCTGATGGCGCTGAACACCGTCGGTCCGACGATCATGCGGTACGGCACCGACGAGCAGAAGGCGTACTTCCTGCCCAGGATCCTGGCCGGGGAGATCGACTTCGCGATCGGCTACAGCGAACCGGAAGCCGGTACGGACCTGGCGTCCCTGAAGACCCGGGCCGTACGCGACGGCGACGGCTACCTCGTCAACGGGCAGAAGATCTGGACCACCAACGGCGACACGGCCGACTGGGTCTGGCTCGCCGTGCGCACCGCCCCCGTCGAGGACGGCGTACCGTCCCACAAGGGCATCAGCCTGCTCCTCGTGCCCACCTCCGACCCCGGCTACTCCTGCACCCGCATCAACACCCTCGCCTCGCACGACACCACCGCCAGCTACTACGAGAACATCCGCGTCCCCCTCACCCGCCGCGTCGGCGAGGAGAACCAGGGCTGGCGCATCATCACCAACCAGCTCAACCACGAACGCGTCACCCTCGCCGCCCACGGCACGATGGCCGTCCGCGCCCTGCACGACGTACAGCGCTGGGCCACCGAGACCAAGCTGGCCGACGGACGGCGCGTCATCGACCTCGGCTGGGTACGCGGCCGGCTGGCCCGTACGCACACCGGACTGGACGCCATGAAGCTGCTGAACTGGCAGATGGTCGACGCCCTCCAGCACGGCACCCTCACCCCGCAGGACGCCTCCGCGGTCAAGGTCCACGGCTCGGAGGCCCGCCGCGACGCGTACGCCTGGCTGATGGAGATCGTCGGCGCGGCAGGCCCCCTGAAGGACGGCTCGGCCGGCGCCGTCCTCCACGGCGAACTGGAACGCGGCTACCGCTCCGCGGTCATCTTCACCTTCGGCGGCGGCAACAACGAGATCCAGCGCGAGATCATCGCGTGGATCGGACTGGGGATGCCGCGGGTGCGGCGGTAGCGCGCGGTGACCACGGAGCGTGGTCGTCGGCCATGCTCCAGCGGAAGTCCGGCAGCTACGGGCCGGGACGCGCCTTTGCGGCCTGCTGCCCCGGCGGGACGAGGTGGATGCGGTAAGGAGCGGCCCGCGAAGACGTGGAACAGTGACCCGGGACGTAGCCGGGCCTGCGGAAACCAGTTGCGTACCCGGTCGCCTTGGCCCGATTCGTCGGCGATCTCACCCAAGACGCGTCCGATGCCCTCCCTCGTAGACATGCGGCAGACGGACCCTGCCGGTGGCCCGGATGCTCAGGAACCCGGCGATCACCGGACGGCCGTGGGCGGTGGCGCTGGTGGCCCGGGCTCTGAGGCTCGGGCTTGCGTCGAGGATGTCGGTGACCGCGTTCGATGTCTGCACGTGGTGCCACACATCCAGGGTCGTGTCGAATTGACCAGGCTTCGTGGCTTCTTCGTCCAGGCGTACGAGTACACCATGAACCGGACCATCAGCATGGCGTTGTGTGCGGCCGCGACCGGGACCTGCGTGCCGAGCACCGCCAGGGCGCCTTCCCGCAGCAGGAGACCCGTGATGGCCCCGGAGCCGCGGGGGCGCTGATGACGAGGATGCCGGGGCGGTGATCGGCCACGGACCGCTGGAGCGCTGTGGCGTGGGGCAGTTGCGAGTAGGGGGGCGTGGGCAGCGCGAATCCCAGTGCCGAGGCGCGTTGCCCGGCCACGTCCGGCTACTCGTCCGGGCAAACGGCGATCACGGGGTGGTGGTGGCGGAGTTGGCGGCCGAGCAGGTCCTCGTCGAACATGTCGATCGGTACCGGGACGATGTGGTGGTCAAGGCGCAGGTTCTGGGCCGCCTTCGGTTTCCAGGCGTCGACATCGACGATGTCCAGGAGCGAGGCGGGCAGGTGCAGGCAGTACCGGAGTCCGGATAGCGGCGACCAACTCACTGGCTACGAATGCGTTTTGCGGGTTTCGGTCATGGCTCTTGCGCCTCACCCCGTCCCGAGCCGTCCCCGCCCCCACGGTGCCTCCTCAGCGCCCTACACCCCGCGCCCCCGCCCCGCCATACTGAACGGGCGGAGCGCCCAGGGGCACCCGGGGGCACCGAGGGGGATCGCGGCGGACGCGGTGGGGACGGGGGCGCGGGCGGGCGATGGTGGAGAGCAGGCTGGTCCAGGGGCGTTACCGGTTGCTCGACCTGATCGGGCGCGGCGGCATGGGCGAGGTGTGGCGGGCGCGGGACGAGTCGCTGGGGCGGCAGGTCGCGGTCAAGTGCCTCAAGCCGCTGGGGCCGCAGCACGATCCGTCGTTCCTGCGGGTGCTGCGGGAGCGCTTTCGGCGGGAGGCGCGGGTGGCGGCGGCCCTTCAGCACCGCGGCATCACGGTCGTCCACGACTTCGGCGAGGACGACGGCATCCTGTTTCTCGTGATGGAGCTGCTCGACGGGCGGAACCTGAGCCAGTTGCTGGAGGACAACCGGCACGATCCGCTGCCCGTACCGGATTTCGCCGACATCGCCGAGCAGGTCGCGGCGGCCCTCGCGTACACCCACGAGCAGTCCATCGTGCACCGTGACCTCAAGCCCGCGAACATCGTGCGGATCGCCGACGGGACGGTGAAGATCTGCGACTTCGGCATCGCCAGGCTGGGGCACGACATCGGCTTCACCGCCCGGCTGACCGGCACCGGCATAGCGATGGGCACACCGCACTACATGTCGCCGGAGCAGATCGGCGCCGGGACGGTCGATCACCGCAGCGATCTGTATTCGCTGGGGTGCGTGCTGTACGAGCTGGCGACGGGGGTGCCGCCGTTCGACCTGGACGATGCCTGGGCGGTGCTCGTCGGCCACCGTGACACGCCGCCGGAGCCGCCGCGCGGCCACCGCCCCGACCTGCCCGAAGCGTACGAGCGCATCGTCCTGGACCTGCTGGCGAAGGACCCCGAGGACCGGCCCCGGGACGCCGCGGAACTGGTGAAACGACTTGTCTCGGCCCGCAGGCCGCCGGAGTACCCCACGGTGGAGGCGACGCTCCCGGCGCGGCCGGACGGGCGCACGCCGACGCGCGCCGCGTACCGCCTGCCGTCCTGGACGCAGGGGATGCGGGGCGGGTCCCCGGCGGGCTCCCGCGTGCCACGGGCGTCCGGTGCCGAGGGCGCCGCCGGGCTCACCGGCTCGTGGACGAGCGGCCTGCCGCCGCTCAGCCGCGACACCCCGGCCCCGTACGTCTCCGAGCGCCCCGCGCCCTCGCCCGGCCACCTCGCCGCGCTGGCCGCCCGCCACAACGCCGGGCTCAGCCTCGGGCGGCTCGGCCGGTGGGCGGAGGCGGGGGAGGTGCACCGCTCGGTCGCCGCCGAACGGGAGCACGCGCTCGGGCCCGACCACCCCGACACCCTCGCCAGCCGGTTCGAGGTGGCCTTCACCCTCGCCCGGTCCGGCCGGCCCGCCGACGCGCTGCGCGAGTACGAGCGGGTGGCCGCCGGGCGCGAACGCAGTCTCGGCCCCGACCACGTGGACACCCTGGCCGCCCGCCAGGAGACGGCGTACGCGCTGGGCCGGCTCGGGCGGCACTTCGAGGCGCACCAGGTGTACGTGTCCGTCCTCGCGGCGCGGGAGCGCACGATGGGCCCCGGGCACCCGGACGCGCTGCGCTGCCGGCACAATCTCGCCTTCAACCTCAGCCGTCTCGGCCGCCTGGAGGACGCGTACCGGATGGCGCGCGACGTGGCGTCGGCCCGCGCCCGGGTGCTGGGGGCGCAGCACCCCGACACGCTCGTGACGCGGTACGAAGTGGCGTACCTGCTCGGCCAGTTGGGGCGCTGGGCGGAAGCGTTGCAGACATACCGGGAGGTGGCCGCCGACCGCGCCCAGGCGCTGGGGCCCGGTCATCCGGACACGCTCGCCGCCCGCTACGAGGTCGGCATAAGCCTGGGACGCCTCGGACGCAGCGCCGAGGCGCTGGAGCTGTACCGGGGCCTCGTCGACGCCCGTACGGCCGCGCAGGGGCCCGCCGACCCCGAGACGCTGCGCGCCCGGCACGGCCTCGGTGTCAATCTCGGCCGCCTCGGCCGCTGGGAGGAGGCGCTGGCCGAGGCCCGGTCGGTGGCCGCGCTGCGCGAACAGGTGTTGGGCGCCGACCATCCCGACACCCTCGTCAGCCGCCGGGAGATCGCCGTCGCCCTGGGGTGGCTGGGCCGCTGGCCCGACGCGCTGGCCGTCTACCGGCAGGTCGCGGCGGCCCGCGAACGGGTGCTGGGCGCCGACCACCCCGACGCCCTCGCCAGCCGCGGTGACGAGGCCCAGTGCCTGGAGCAACTGGGGCGCTCCGCCGAGGCGGTGGCGCTGTACCGCCGGGTCGCCGCGCTGCGGCAGCGGCGTGCGCCGGGCCGGGGGTGAAGGAGGGCTGCGCCTTCGGTCCCGGCCCGGCGGCCCGCTCGGCTGCCCGAGGCGCCGGCCCCGGCGGCCGTTCAGTGCCTTCGGGCACCGGCCCGGCGGCCGGTCAGCGCACCGGGTGCACCCGGTAGAGCACCGTCGCGTGCGCCGGTACCCGTGCGGAGATCTCCCCGTCGGTGTGGGAGGTGCGCTTGGTGACCAGGTCGCGCAGCTCGTACCTGCCCGCCTTCCGCAGACCGGCCGTCTTCGACGTGGTGGACAGCGTCCGCGGCGCGTCGCCCGAGTTGAAGAGCGCGACGGCCCGGTCACCGTTCTGCAGCGGCTTGGACAGGATGTCGTACCCGGGCCCCTGTTGGACCACGCGCCCCTGGACGCCCTTCGGGTCCTGGTCCACGGCGATGACGTCCCGGTTGCCGAGGACCCGCAGCGCGGCCGGTGAGATCTTCGTCAGGTCCGTGCTGGAGATCAGCGGTGCGGCCATCACGGCCCACAGCGCCATCTGGCTCTGGATCTGCCGGGTGGACAGTCCGGAGTCGCCGGCCAGCAGGAAGTCGGGGTCGTTCCAGCGACCCGGCCGCTGGAAGGATGCCAGCTTGGCGTTGTACGCGTAGTTGTACTTGATCGACGACCACTTCCTGGCCCCGCTGTGCTTCTCCACCGCGATGTCGCGGCCCTCCCGCCACAGGTTGCCGACCTGCGAAGACCAGCGGATGACCTGGTGCCAGACCCGGTCGCCGTCGTACTGGAAGTAGGCGGGCGCCGACACCGAGAAGACGATGTCGCGGCCGGTCTTCCGCAGGGCCTGGCTGACTGCCCGGTAGGCGTCCTGGTAGGTCCGCTCCTTCGTCTTGCCGGGGGCGGTGGGCAGGTTGCACCCGTCCATCTTCAGGTAGTCGACCTTCCACTTCGCGAAGAGGTCGGCGTCCTGCTGGTAGTGGCCGAAGCTGCCCGGGTACTTCTCGCAGGTCAGCTTGCCGACGTCCTCGTAGATGCCGAACTTCAGCCCCATCCGGTGCAGTTCGCGCCCGACGTACGCCATACCGCGCGGGAACCGGGCCGGGTCCGGGACGAGGTTGCCCCTGGCGTCGCGCTGCTTGAGCATCCAGCAGTCGTCGACGGTGACCGTGTCGTAGCCCTTGGCCGCGAGACCGGACTTCACCAGGGCCCGCGCGTTGCCGAGGATCACCTTCTCGTCGATGTCGCACATGTAGTACGACCAGTTGTTCCAGCCCATCGGGGGTCTCGGGGTGAGGTTCGGGTAGACCGCCGCGGCCCGCGCGCCGGACGGGGGCCCGGCCGGGCCGGGAGCCGTGGGGGTGGCCGCCGCCGGGAGGGCGGCGGCCGCGGACAGGACACCTGCCGCGCACAGGGCGGCGGCGCTCAGGCGGGTCAGGGTGCGCCTCGGGGGACGCGTTGCCGACGAAACGTGCACAGGTCACCTCACGGGGGGACGGAGCAGGCCGATACAACGCATCGTCGGACGTTAGGAACGTAGGAGGAGGGCGGGCAAGGCGCCGCGCTGCGGGGGTCACGGAATTCAGCCGTCCGCACCTGGCGGCGCCGATCACCGCGTGCTACCAAGAGACATGCCGGAACGGACTTCGTACGACGTGGTCATCGTCGGCGGCGGGCACAACGGCCTGGTCGCCGCCGCCTACCTCGCCCGCGCCGGGCGCCGGGTGCTGGTCCTGGAGCGGCTCGGCCACACCGGCGGCGCCGCGGTCTCCGAGCGCGCCTTCCGCGGCGTGGACGCACGGCTGTCCCGCTACTCCTACCTCGTCAGCCTGCTGCCGCCGAAGATCGTGGACGACCTCGGCCTGCGCTTCGCGGTCCGCCGGCGCTCGGTCTCCTCCTACACCCCCGCGGTCCGCGGCGGCCGCCCCACGGGCCTGTACGTGAGCACCGACGAGGCCGCGACCCGCGCCTCGTTCGCCCGGATCACCGGCTCGGAGCGGGAGTACGCGGCCTGGCGGCGGTTCTACGGCATGACCCGGCGGGTCGCTGAACGTGTCTTCCCCACCCTCACCGAACCGCTGCCGACCCGCGCCGCGCTGCGCGCCCGGATCGGCGACGACACGGCCTGGGACGCGCTGTTCGAGCGGCCGCTCGGCGAGACGGTCGAGTCGGTGTTCGATGACGACCTGGTACGGGGCGTGGTGCTCACGGACGGTTTGATCGGCACGTTCGCGCACGCCCACGACCCGACGCTGGCGCAGAATCGTTGCTTCCTCTACCACGTCATCGGTGGCGGCACCGGCGACTGGGACGTACCGATCGGCGGTATGGGCGCCCTGACCGACGCGCTCGCCGACGCCGCGCGCAAAGCCGGCGCGGAGATCGTCACCGACTGCCCGGTGACCGGCATCGCCACCGACGGCCGCACGGCCGAGGTGACCGGCGCGCACGGTACGGTCGGCGCGCGGCACGTCCTGGTCAACGCCGCCCCGCAGGTCCTCGCCGGGCTCCTCGGCCAGCCGTCCCCGCAGCCCGCCGAGGGCGCCCAGCTCAAGGTCAACATGCTGCTCACCCGGCTGCCCCGGCTGCGGGACACCGGTGTCGACCCGCGGCTGGCCTTCTCCGGAACCTTCCACGTCGCCGAGGGCTACCAGCAACTGGAGACCGCCTACCGGCAGGCGGCCGCCGGCGAACTCCCCGCCGCGCCGCCGTCGGAGATCTACTGCCACTCCCTGACGGATCCCTCCATCCTCGGCTCCGACCTGGTACGCCAGGGCTACCAGACGCTGACCCTCTTCGGCCTGCACACCCCGGCCCGGCTCTTCGCCGAGGACCACGACGGCACCCGGGAGCGCCTGCTCACGGCGACCCTCGCCCAGCTCGACGCCGTACTGGCCGAACCGCTCACCGACTGCCTGGCCACCGACGCGGACGGCCGCCCGTGCATCGAGGCCCGCACCCCGCTCGACCTGGAACGCGACCTCTGTCTGCCGGGCGGCAACATCTTCCACCGCGAGCTGGCCTTTCCGTACCGGGTGGAGGACAGCGCGGAGGACGGCACGAAAGCCGGCGCGGAGGTGGACGGCACGGCGAACGGCGCGGACGGCCCGGCGGCCCGGTGGGGGGTGCGGACCGCGCACGCCAATGTGCTGCTGTGCGGGGCGGGCGCGGTCCGGGGCGGCGGGGTGAGCGGCGTGCCGGGGCACAACGCCGCCATGGCCGTGCTCGGTCAGGAGTGACGCCCGGGGCCCTCAAGCGGCGCCCGCGGTCCCGCGGCCGGTGACCCCGGCCGCCCGCAGCGCCCCCGCGGCGGCCCGTACGGCGCTGTTGATCGCGATCTCACCGCGCATTCCGGGCGCCGCGACCATGTCCCCCGCCAGGAAGACCCCGTCCCCGCGGTCGATCGCCGGGCGGTCCCGCCAGGTCAGCCCCGGCAGGTCCAGAGCACCGGTACGGCCGCGCGCGGTGCCCTGGCGGTGCCACACCGCGCGGTCGCGCCACCCGGGTACGGTCAGTCCGGCGAAACGTTCCAGCCGCTGTCGTGCGTCGGTCAGGCTCTCCCCGCCGCGTACGGGCATGTCCAACTGGAACAGCGACGTGCCGGGCGGCGCGGTGGTCGGGTCCTGCATCGAGTAGCTCTCGTGGAAGCCGCCCGCGTCGAGATCGAAGGCGAGGAAACGATCCCGCGCGCTGCTGGGCACCGCGAGGTCCAGCAGGACGCAATGACCGCTCTCCCAGCGCAGTGCGGCGTCGGCCAACAGGGCGCGTGCGGAGGAGAGTTCCGTGGCGACGATGGTGGGACGGTCCGGGAGCGCGGTGAGCCGGGAGCCCAGCTCGACGCGTACGCCGAGCTCCCGGGCGCGGCCCGCCAGCCGGTCCACGACCGCCTGCCAGCCTCCGGCCACCCAGCGCACGGTCGGCACGCCGGGCGCGAACACCCGGCGGACCAGCTCCCACACGAACGCCGCCGAGAGCCGCCCGGTGTCCGCGTCGTACGTCACGACGGCGATCGCGTTGGCCGCGGCGCGCGCCGCCTCCTCGCCGAAGTGCCGGGACGCCCAACCGTGGAAGTCCTCGTCCACGGGGGCGGTACGGGACCGGCCCACCGTGATCATCCGCAGGAACCCGGCCGGCGGCCGGAGGGTGCGCCGCCCGTCCCGTACGAAGGAGACCCGCAACAGGTCGCGGGCGGACGGACGGACCGGCCGGCCGGTCAGGCCACGCTCCGCGAGCCAGGTCCAGTGCGGGCCGTCGCAGTAGAAGACGTGCGGCCCCTCGTGGGCGACGTAGGGAGCGGCCGTGGCGCGTCCGCGCCCGCCCAGGGAGCCGTGCGCCTCGTGGAGCGTCACGGCCGCCCCGGCCTCCGCGCAGGCGATGGCGGCCACCAGGCCCGCCGTACCGCCGCCGATGACGGTGATGTCCGTCCGCATGATGTGCCTCCTGGGTCCGCTGTGCAGGTGTCCGCCCTTCCGGACGGATCGCGCCCGGCGGATGTGACACGGGGGCGCGCTGTCCTTGCGGGAGCTGGCCTGCCCTAACGGGGCCGCGCTGTCCATACGGGGGCCGTGCTGTCCTTACGGGGCCGCGCTGTCCTTACGGGAGCTGCCCTGTCCTTACGGGGGTCGCCCTGCCCTAATGGGAGCTGTGCCGTCTCCTCACAGGAGCTGTGTTGTCTCCTTACGGGAGCTGCGCCGTCCTCACGGAAGCCGCCCCGCCCTACCGGTGTCCCTCTGCCTTTTCCTGACGGGGCATCAGAAAGCCCTTCCCCCGGACGCGTCCCTGCGGCATCCTGCCGCCATGCAGACGGAGCTGAGCAACCGGCTGGGAGTCGAGCACGCCGTCTTCGGGTTCACCCCGTTCCCGGCGGTGGCCGCCGCGATCACCCGCGCCGGGGGCTTCGGCGTGCTCGGCGCGGTCCGTTACACGGCCGCCGACGAACTGACCCGCGACCTGGACTGGATCGAGCGGCACACCGACGGCAAACCGTACGGCCTCGACGTCGTGATGCCCGCGAAAAAGGTCGAGGGTGTCACGGAGGCGGACATCGAGGCGATGATCCCGCCCGAGCACCGCCGCTTCGTCGCGCGGACCCTGGCCGCACACCAGGTGCCCGAACTGCCCCCGGGCGAGGCGTCCGGCTGGCGCATCACCGGCTGGCTGGAGCAGGTCGCCCGCTCCCAGCTCGACGTCGCCTTCGAATACCCGATCAAACTCCTGGCCAACGCGCTCGGCTCACCCCCCGCCGACGTGGTCGAGCGCGCCCACGCGCACGGCGTCCTCGTAGCCGCCCTCGCGGGCAGCCCCCGGCACGCGCGGCACCACCGGGACGCCGGTATCGACATCGTCGTCGCCCAGGGCTACGAGGCCGGCGGCCACACCGGCGAAATCGCCACCATGGTGCTCACCCCCGAAGTCGTCCGCGCGGTCGACCCGCTGCCCGTGCTCGCGGCCGGCGGCATCGGTACGGGCGAACAGGTGGCCGCCGGGCTGGCCCTGGGCGCCCAGGGCGTCTGGCTCGGATCCGTCTGGCTGACCACCGAGGAGGCCGGGCTGCACTCCCGGCGGCTCACCGAGAAACTGCTCGCGGCGGGCTCCGGCGACACCGTCCGCTCGCGCGCGCTGACCGGCAAACCCGCCCGGCAGCTCCGTACGGCGTGGACGGACGCCTGGGACGACCCGTCCAGTCCGGCACCGCTGCCCATGCCCCTCCAGGGACTGCTGGTCGCCGAGGCCGTCTCCCGTATCCAGAAGTACGAGGTCGAGCCGCTGCTCGGCACGCCGGTCGGCCAGATCGTCGGGCAGATGAACTCCGAACGCAGTGTGCAGGCGGTCTTCGACGAGCTGACCCGCGGCTTCGAGCGGGCCGTCGACCGCATCGACCGCATCGCCGGGCGCGCGGCCGGGCGTTCGGCCGAGTTCTGACCACCGGCTCCGAGCCGAGGAGGGACACGTATGTCGGCACCCATGGCGTCACCCACCCCGAACGGCTTCTGGGCGCAGGCCGCCGCCGACCCGGGGCGTACGGTCCTGATCGCCCCGGACGGCGAGGAGTGGACCGCCGCCCGGCTGCACGCCGCCTGCAACCGCCTGGTGCACGGCCTGCGCGCCGCGGGCCTGGAGCGGGGCGACGCGTTCGCGGTGGTGCTGCCCAACGGAGTGGAGCTGTTCACCGCCTATCTCGCCGCCACCCAGGCGGGCTTCTACCTCGTACCGGTCAACCACCACGCGGTCGGCCCGGAGATCGCCTGGATCGCCGGGGACGCGGAAGCCAAGGTCCTGATCGCGCACGAACGGTTCGCCGGCGCGGCCCGCGCCGCCGCCGACGAGGCGGGACTGCCACCGCGACACTGCTATTCCGTCGGCGAGGTGCCCGGGTTCCGCCCGTACCCCGCACTCCTCGACGGACAGCCGGAGACCGCGCCCGACGACCGCACTCTCGGCTGGGTCATGAACTACACCTCCGGCACCACCGGCCGCCCCCGCGGCATCCGCCGCCCGCTCCCCGGGAGGCTGCCCGAGGAGTCCCCGCTCGGCGGCTTCCTCGGCATCTTCGGCATCCGCCCCTTCGGCGGCAACGTGCACCTGGTGTGCTCACCGCTGTACCACACGGCCGTACTCCAATTCGCCGGCGCCTCCCTGCACATCGGGCACCAGGTCGTCCTGATGGACAAGTGGACGCCCGAGGAGATGCTGCGCCTGATCGACACGTACCGCTGCACCCACACGCACATGGTGCCGACCCAGTTCCACCGTCTGCTCGCCCTCCCGGAGGAGGTACGGGCACGCTACGACGTGACCTCGATGCGGCACGCGATCCACGGCGCCGCGCCCTGTCCCGACCACGTCAAACGGGCCATGATCGACTGGTGGGGGAGCTGCGTCGAGGAGTACTACGCGGCGAGCGAGGGCGGCGGCGCCTTCGCCACGGCCGAGGACTGGCTCAAGAAGCCCGGTACGGTCGGCAGGGCCTGGCCCATCAGCGAACTGGCGGTCTTCGACGACGACGGCGAGCGCCTGCCGCCCGGCGAACTGGGCACCGTCTACATGAAGATGACCACCGGCGGCTTCAGCTACCACAAGGACGAGAACAAGACCCGCGAGAACCGCATCGGCGACTTCTTCACCGTCGGCGACCTCGGGCACCTGGACGAGGACGGCTACCTCTTCCTCCGGGACCGCAAGATCGACATGATCATCTCGGGTGGCGTCAACATCTACCCCGCCGAGATCGAGGCCGCCCTGCTCGCCCATCCCGCCGTCGCCGACGCGGCCGCCTTCGGCATCCCGCACGACGACTGGGGCGAGCAGGTCAAGGCCGTCGTCGAACCCGCCGACGGCTACGCGCCGGAGCCGGCGCTCGCCGACGCGATCCTGGCCCACTGCGCGGAGCGGCTGGCGGGCTACAAGTGCCCCAGGTCGGTCGACTTCGTCGCGACCCTGCCCCGCGACCCGAACGGCAAGCTGTACAAGCGGCGGCTCCGTGATCCGTACTGGGCGGGGCGGGGGCGCGTCGTGTAGCCGGGAGCGGCGGTGTCCCCGTGTCCCTGTGCCCATGACCTGTCGGGGGGCGTCCTCGACCTGTCGGGGGGTGTCCTTGACCTGTCGCGGGCCGGGGCACAGGATCGCGCCCATGACGGGAGTACGGACGAACACGGTCGACGGCGTCCTGCGGCGCAGCGCGCGCCGGACACCCGAGCGCACGGCGGTGATCCACGGCGACCGGCTCTGGACCTACCGCGAACTGGACGACGCGGTGACGGCCGCCGCGTACGCCCTGCTGGACACGGGGCTCCGGCCCGGCGACCGGGTCGCCGCGTACGGGCACAACTCCGACGCGTACGTGATCGGCTTCCTGGCCTGCGCCCGCGCGGGCCTGGTGCACGTACCCGTCAACCACCACCTCGTCCGTGACGAACTGCGCTACATCGTCGAACAGTCGGGCAGCACCCTCGTCCTCACCGACCCCGCTCTGGAGCACCGGCTGCCGTCCGGAGCACGCACCATGCCGCTGCGCGACGCCACCGGCTCCCTTCTGGAACGCGCGCGGCAAGGGCCGCCGGAGGGGGCAGCGGACCTGCCCGCGGGGGGCTCGGACGACTCGTACGGTCCGTACGGCTCAAGCTCCGACGACCTGGCCCAGCTCCTCTACACCTCCGGCACGACCGGGCTGCCCAAGGGCGCGATGATGACGCACGGCGCGCTGGTGCACGCGTACGCGTCCGCCGTCGCCGCCCTGGATCTCAAGGCCGCCGACCGGCCCGTGCACTGCCTGCCGCTCTACCATTCGGCGCAACTGCACGTCTTCCTGATGCCGTACCTGGCCGTGGGCGCGGTGAACGTCATCCTCGACACCCCGGACCCGCAGCGGATCTTCGACCTGGTGGAGGCGGGCCGGGCCGACAGCCTCTTCGCGCCGCCCACCGTCTGGATCGGCCTCTCACAGCACCCGGGGTTCGGCACACGGGACCTCAGCGGCCTGCGCAAGGCGTACTACGGCGCCTCCGTCATGCCGGTGCCCGTGCTGGAACGGCTGCGCGCCCGGCTGCCCGGCCTCGCCTTCTACAACTGTTTCGGGCAGAGCGAGATCGGCCCGCTGGCCACCGTCCTGGGGCCGGACGAGCACGAGGGGCGGATGGACTCGTGCGGCCGCCCGGTGCTGTTCGTGGAGGCCCGGGTGGTGGACGAGCACGGCACCGAAGTGCCGGACGGCACCCCCGGGGAGATCGTCTACCGCTCGCCCCAACTGTGCTCGGGCTACTGGGACAAGCCGGAGGAGACCGCGGCGGCCTTCCGGGACGGCTGGTTCCGCTCGGGGGACCTGGCGACGCGCGACGCGGCCGGCTGCTTCACCGTCGTCGACCGGGTCAAGGACGTCATCAACTCGGGCGGTGTACTGGTCGCCTCGCGGCAGGTCGAGGACGCGCTGTACGCGCATCCCGCGGTCGCCGAGGTGGCGGTGATCGGGCTGCCGGACGAGCGCTGGATCGAGGCGGTGACCGCCGTGGTCGTACCGCGGGCGGAGGCCGGGGTGCCGGGGGAGGCGGAGCTGATCGCGGTCGCGCGGGAGCGGCTGGCCGGATTCCAGGTGCCCAAGCGGGTGCTGTTCGTCGAGGCGCTCCCGCGCAACGCCAGCGGCAAGATCCTCAAGCGGGAACTCCGGGACCGGTTCCGCTCCGGCGGAGCGTGAGCGGCCGATCGTGTTCCGGAGCGGCCGATCGTGTTCCGGGCGGCCGCCGAGGGCGATTGTCAGACCCCCCTGCCATGCTGAGAAGTGCCGGGGGAAAGGCACCGACCGACACCGCGTGTTCCCCGGTGACGAGGGCGTACGTGCTCGCTCGGCGGCCGCCCGCGTCGCGGCACGACGACCGCACGCCGGAGGAGATCACCATGCTCACGACCCAGTACGTCCCAGGTGCGCCGAACTGGCTCGACCTCGGGGCCACCGACATCGACGCGGCCGTCGCGTTCTACGGCGGCGTCTTCGGCTGGACCTTCCGCTCGGCCGGCCCCGACGCCGGCGGGTACGGCTTCTTCCAGCTCGACGGGAAGACCGTCGCCGGGGCCGGACCACTGACCGAGGAGGGCGCGACGCCGGCCTGGACCGTCCACTTCCACAGCCCCGACGTGGACGCCCTGGCCAAGACCGTGGAGCAGGCCGGCGGTACGGTCCGCTTCGGCCCGTGCGACGTCTTCACCGCCGGCCGGCTGGCCGGGTTCACCGACCCGGCCGGCGCCGAGTTCGCGGTCTGGCAGCCCGGCGACGTCCCGGGGATGGAAGTGGTCGGCGCCTCGAACGCCGTCTGCTGGACCGAGCTCTACACGACCGACCCGGCCGCCGCGAAGAACTTCTACCGCACGGTCTTCGGGTGGGAGACGGCCGACAACGCGATGGGCGAGAACCTGGTCTACACGGTCGCCTCGCCCGCCGGCACCGACCCGAACGGCGACGCGGGCCACGCCGGCATCACGCAACTGCCTCCCGAGAACCTCGCGGCGGGCTCCACGTCGGAGTGGCACCCGTACTTCGCCGTGGAGGACTGCGACGCGACGGCCGCCGCCTCCACGGAACGCGGCGCGACGGCCCTCGTCCCGCCGGTGGACGCCGAAGGCATAGGCAGGCTGGCCATGCTGCGGGATCCGTTCGGCGCTCCGTACGCGCTGCTCACGCCGAGCCCGAGGTAGGGAGACCGGAGGGAGGCACCAGGGGAGCGCCGTCAGGCTGGGCCAGAGGCGTGTTCAGGCGGCCCAGCCGCTGGTGTTCGAGTACGACTCGTAGCAATAGCGGGTGTTGCGGTCCCATTCTTCGCCGGTGATGCGTTCGTAGGCCTGGTCCGGTGCGTAGAGCAGGCTCTCGGCCCGGACGAGGTCGGTGGCGAACGGGGTGAAGGTGCGCGGGTCCCGCAGTACGCCTTCGAACACCTCACGGCCGGCGGCGACGACTGCGCAGCGCGTGTAGAGGAACGAGTCACCGGAGAGGCCCAGACCGAGCTCCTTGCGGTCCAGGCGGTAAAGGGCCCAGGACAGGTGCTCGGCGAAGCCGGTGACCACGAACACCGGGGACCGGGCAAGGTGATCGGTCAGCGCGGCCGCGAGGCGTTCGGAGTCAGGGTCCGGCCCGGTGGGCCTGCATGCGTCGATGAGCTGCCAGAAGGTGTCTTCGTTCATGGCAGTGAGCATGACGCAGGGGTCTGACATTCCGGGGCCGTGGCCACGGTGGCAGGACTGCGCGGCTTCCCGACGGACGGTGCGCCGCCCGCCGGGAAGCCGCGGCTCCGCGTCTCCGGATCTCCGGGCCTCCGGCAGTCGGATGAGAGCGGGCCGACATCTGCTCCTCAGCCGCGGGCGTCCACGATGCGTTTCAGTTTGCCGACGGAGCGTTCCAGGGTCTCCGGGTCGACGATGTCCACGGCGACCGAGACACCGATGCCGTCCTTGACGCCGCGGATGATCCGGCCGACGGCGGCCGTGCGCTCCTCCGGGGTCGCGTCCGGTCGTGCTTCCGCCCGTACGGTCAGGTGGTCCATCCGGCCTTCCCGGGTCAGCCGGAGCTGGAAGTGCGGCGCGACGCCCGGTGTACGCAGCACGATCTCCTCGACCTGGGCGGGGAAGAGGTTCACGCCCCGCAGGATGATCATGTCGTCGCAGCGGCCGGTGATCCTCTCCATCCGGCGGAAGGCGGGCCAGGCGGTGCCGGGCAGCAGCCGGGTCAGGTCCCGGGTGCGGTAGCGGACCACCGGCAGGGCCTCCTTGGTCAGCGAGGTGAACACCAGCTCGCCGTGCTCGCCGTCGGGCAGGGGGACGCCGGTGACCGGATCCACCACTTCCGGATAGAAGTGGTCCTCCCAGATGTGCAGCCCGTCCTTGGTCTCCACGCACTCCTGCGCGACACCGGGGCCCATCACCTCCGAGAGGCCGTAGATGTCGACCGCGTCGATCGCGAAGCGCTCCTCGATCTCGCGGCGCATCTCCTCCGTCCACGGCTCCGCGCCGAACAGCCCCGTCCTGAGGGAGGTGGTCTTCGGGTCGACGCCCTGCCGTTCGAACTCGTCGAGGAGGGTGAGCAGGTAGGACGGCGTCACCATGATGATCTCGGGGCGGAAGTCCTGGATGATCCGCACCTGCCGCGCGGTCATGCCTCCGGAGGCCGGGACGACCGTACAGCCGAGCCGTTCCGCGCCGTAGTGCGCGCCGAGGCCGCCGGTGAACAGGCCGTACCCGTACGCGATGTGCACCTTGTGGCCGGGCCGGCCGCCCGCCGCGTGGATCGAACGGGCCACGACGTCGGCCCAGACGGCCAGGTCCTGCCCGGTGTAGCCGACGACCGTCGGACGGCCCGTCGTCCCGCTGGAGGCGTGGATGCGGCGGATCTCGTCCTGCGGCACGGCGAACATGCCGAAGGGGTAGTTGGCCCGCAGGTCGTCCTTGACGGTGAAGGGGAAGCGGGAGAGGTCCGCGAGCGACCGGCAGTCCTCGGGGCGGATTCCGGCCCGGTCGAAGGACTGCCGGTAGAAGGGGACGTTCTCGTACGCGTGCCGCAACGAGGCGCGCAGCCGTTCCAGTTGCCGGGCCCGCAGCTCGTCGGCGGACAGTTGCCGCGCGGCGTCGACCGCGCCCGCGTCCGAGTAGGGGCCGAACGTGCCCGTGCCGCCACTCATTTCGTACTCGATCTTCGCGCATCCGGCATGGGTGTCACCGTTCCGTGTCCCGACCGATCAGTCGGTGGCTGAGTGCGCTCCAAGTAATCAGCGGGCGGCGGAACGCGTCAAGGGGCGTGACGAACTCCTGCGCGGGTAGTTTCGAGCGCATGAGTGATGTTCGGAAGGTGCAGGTCGGTGACGTCCGCCTGGCGTACCGGTGCTGGGGTGACGCGGGCGCGCCTCCGGCGGTGCTGCTGCACTGCCTCGGCGAGGACGGTGAGGACTGGCGCGGCGTGGTCGGCCAGCTCGCGGCCACCCACCGGGTGTACGCGCTGGACCTCCGGGGGCACGGGCACAGCGACTGGCCGGGGGAGTACGGCTTCGAGCGGTGGCGCGACGACGTGGCCGGGTTCCTCCGGGAACTGCGGCTCGGACCCGTGGCGCTCGTCGGACACTCCCTCGGCGCGGTCGCCGCGCTGCTGCTGGCCGCCGACCGCCCGGAGCTGGTGGAGCGGCTGGTGCTGGAGGAGGCCGCGCCGCCCCTCCCGGCGGCACCGCCGCAGGAGATCCCGGACCCGCCACCGGGCCCGCCGGCGTTCGACTGGCAGGCCAAGGTGGCCGTGGTGGCCCAGCGCAACGCGCCGGACCCCGGGTGGTGGGACGGCCTGGCGAAGATCACCGCGCCGACCCTGGTGATCGCCGGCGGCCCCACCAGCCACATCCCGCAGCAGCAGCTCCAGGACATGGCCGCACGCATCCCGGACTGCCGTCTGGTGACGGTCGAGGGGGCGGGGCATCTCGTGCACGAGGAGCGCCCGCTGGAATACCTCGACGCGGTCCGGGCTTTCCTGGTGCCCAACCCCTGAAGATTCCCGGGTGCGGACCGTCGTACGCGCCCACGATCGGCCCAATGCCGCAACGGTGTCCCTTCCCCGTGGTGCGCTGACCGCGCACCCCTCGAAAGGAACATCATGCGTACATCACTTCGTATGACCATCCGTGCGGCGGTCGGTCTGCTGGTCGCCGTGGCCCTGTCCGGCGCGGTACTGCCCGCCGTGGCGCACGCCGACTCGGACGACGGGGCGGGCTCGGGCGCCCGCCCAGCCTCCGGCAGCCACGGAGATTCCGGGGCGCCGTCGAAGAGCGGGTTCCTGTTCCCGGTCGACGGCCTCGCCCAGAACGCCAACGTGGGCGTCACCAGCGTGTCGGACCATGACTGACCGGGCCTGGCCATGACTGACCGGGCCCGACCGGGACCGGCTGGGCCTGATCGGGTCCGGACGGGTCGGACCTGACCGGGACCGGCTGAGCCTGACCGGGGCTGGACGGGCCGGACCTGATCGGGCCGGGGCGGGCCGGACCCAGCCGGTCTCCGCGCCGACGCCGCCGGCCGCCCGGCCGTATCGTGATCGCCGGGCGGGCGGTGGCGCGATGCCAGGAGGGGGCGGGTATGAGCGCGGAAGAGCGCGCGGGCCAGGGGGCGCGCGGGGAGGACGAGCGGGCGGAGGCCGCGGTCCTTGCGGGGGACGAGCAGGCGTTCGCGCATCTCGCCGAGCGGTACCGGCACGAACTGCGCGTGCACTGCTACCGGATGCTCGGGTCGTTCGACGACGCGGAAGACCTCGTACAGGAAGCCCTGCTGCGGGCCTGGCGCAAGAGGGCGGGCTTCGAGGGGCGGGGGACGTTCCGGGCCTGGCTGTACCGGATCGCGACCCACGCCTGTCTGGACGCGCTGTCCAGCCCGGCCCGCACCAGGGAGATCGCGGTGGCGGTCGACAGCGCGGGCGTGCCGAAACGTTCCGCGCCGGCCGAGGTGACCTGGCTTCAGCCCTACCCCGACGCCCTGCTGGACCTGGCCGCGCCGGACGGCAGCGGCCCGGAGGCCGCGGCGATCGCCAGGGAAACCGTCGAGCTGGCCTTCCTGGCGGCGATCCAGCACCTGCCGCCACAGCAGCGGGCCGTGCTGATCCTGCGCGACGTCGTGGGTCTGCCCACCGCGGAGACGGCCGGCATGCTCGAAGTGAGCGGCGCCGCGGTCAAGAGCGCGCTGCAACGCGCCCGCGCCACGCTGCGCGAGCAGTTGCCCGAGCGGCGCACCGACTGGGGGCGGGGCGCCATCGGCCCCACCGAGGCCGAGCGCGCACTTCTCCAGCAGTTCGTCGACGCCTCACGGGCCGCCGATGTCGCGGCGCTGGCCGCACTGTTGCGTGCGGACGTCCGGCAGACCATGCCGCCCGCCCACCTGGTGTTCGACGGGCGCGCGGCCGTCATCGGCATGTGGCGCGCGGTCCTGGAGGGGGACCAGGCGTGGGGCGACTGGTTCGCCGTGCCGCTCGCCGTGAACCGGCAGCCGGCCGTCGCGAACTACGTACGGCCGCCAGCGGCGCCGGCGTACACCGCGGTCAACATCGACGTTCTGCGTATGGAGCACGGCAGGATCGCCGAGATCACCACCTTCGCGCCGGACCTGCTGCCGGCCCTCGGCCTCGCCTCCGTCCTGACGCCCGCCGAAGTCGAGGACGACCCGGACGGTCAGTGACGCAGATCACTTCCGTCCGCCGATTCCTTTCCGGGGGCCCGCCGGTCGTACGAGGACGAGCACGAGGACGAGCCGTGACGGAAAGGAAGGAACCGTGATGACGGAGCAGCGGGACGGAAGCGGCGAAGTGGCGGGGACGAACGAGGGGATCGGGGAACTGGAGCGACTGCTGGGCCGTTGGCGGGTCGAGGGCGGGGTGACCGGTACGGTCACCTACCGCCGCCTCGACGGAGGGTTCTTCCTGGTGCAGGAGGTGGAGCTGGAGCAGCACGGCCGGCGGATCGCCGGCATCGAAGTGATCGGCAGGGAGAAGCCTTTCGGCGCCGTGACTCCGGGGGAGGACATCGCGTCACGTTTCTACGACAACGAAGGGCACACCTTCGACTACGTGTACGAGATGGAGGGGGACACCCTGACCATCTGGGGCGGCGAGAAGGGCTCGCCCGCGTACTTCCGGGGCACCTTCACCGCGGACGGCAATGCGCTTGCGGGTGCGTGGGTCTACCCGGGCGGCGGAGGGTACGAGTCCACGATGACCCGGATCGGCTGACCAACTGCCGGGGCCGGGGGGACTCAGCGGAGTTCCCCCGGCCTTCGGCTCCGGCCTCGGCTCCCGGTTTCGGCCTCCGGCCTCGGCTCCCGGCCTCGGTCCCGGCTCCGGCCCCTGGCTTTGGCCGCGGCCTCGGCCCCCGGCCTCGGCCGCGCCGTCGCGGGATGCGCGGGCGTCCGTTCCGCACCGAGTGGCGGGATCTTGTTCACCCAAGGGGACGCACACCCGCCTGCCGTCACCGTCCGGCCCGCCGAACTCGCCAGTATGAGCGCGTGATCTCTTTCCCTCGCCATCGCGGACGGCACCGCCGGTCCGCCCCGCTCGTACTGGGTGCGGGCGTCCTGGCAGTGCTGTCGTTGCTGCCGTCCTCCGCGCTCGCCGCACCACCGGCCCCGGAGGTGACCGCCGCCCCGGACCCCGCCGCCCCGGGTCCGGCGGTCCCGGGCACGCCCGCCGCCGACGCGGCTCTCCCGGGCACGGCCTCCGCTCCCACCGGCGCCGAACGCCGGGTCTCCGCCTACCTCGACGGGATCAGGAAGCGGCCCGCGGCGCTGCGCGCCTTCTTCCGCGACCTGCCCAAGGGCGCCGACCTGCACAACCACCTGTCCGGCGCGGCCTCGACCGAGCTGCTGATCAAGCTGGCCGGGGACGACGGCCTGTGCATCGAGACCAGGACGATGACCGCTCGGCCCGCTCCGTGCGGGCCGGGTACGCGTCCGGCGGCGCAGGCCAGGCAGGACCGTTCCTTCCACCGGCAGATCCTGCGCGCCTGGTCGATGCAGGACTTTTCGTCGGCGTCCGGCGAGTCCGGGCACGACCACTTCTTCGCGGCCTTCGGGAAGTTCGGTGAGGTGAGCTGGCGCCACGGCGGCGAACTGCTGGCCGACGTCGCCAACACCGCCGCCCGGCAGCACCAGTTCTACCTGGAGACGATGCTGACGCCCGCCTCCGGGGGCAGCAAGAAGCTGGCCGAACAGGTCGGCTACCACGCGGACCTGCGGCGGATGCATCAACTGCTGACGGCAGGTGGCAAGTTGGACAAGCTCGTACGCGACGCGGGCCGGGAGATCGACAAGGACACCGCGGCGTTCCGCAAGGCGGCGCGCTGCGACACCGCCAGGCCGGGCCCCGGTTGCCGGCTGACCGTCCGCTACATCTCGCAGGTGTCGCGCGGCTCCACACCGGAACGGGTCTTCACCCAGATGGCGCTCGGTATGCGCCTCGCCGAACGCGACCACCGCTACGTCGCGGTGAACCTCGTGCAGCCGGAGGACGAGCGGAACGCGCTGCGCAACTACCGGCTCCACATGCGGATGCTGGACTACCTGCACGGTGTCTACCCGCGCGCCCACATCACCCTGCACGCCGGTGAACTCGTCCCCGGCCTGGTCAAGCCCGAGGACCTGCGCTTCCACATCAACGAGGCGGTCCGCACCGGGCACGCGGAGCGCATCGGTCACGGCGTCGACGTGGCGCACGAGGACGGTGCGCCCGCCCTGCTGCGCACCATGGCGCGGCGCGGCATCGCGGTGGAAGTGCCGTTCACGAGCAACCGGCAGATCCTCGGGGTCTCCGGTGCCGACCACCCGTTCCCGCTGTACCGGCGCTACGGCGTTCCGGTCGTGCTCGCCACCGACGACCCCGGGATCTCGCGCAGCGACATCAGCGCCGAGTACCGGTACGCGTCCGGCACGTACGGCCTGCGGTACCGCGAACTGAAGGACCTGGCGCGCGCGTCCTTGGAGCATGCCTTCCTCCCGGGCCGCAGTCTGTGGGGCGACCGGAACCACGGGAAGCGCGCGTACGAACTGGCGCGCCCGTGCCGCATGGAGCGTCCGGGCGGGCACCAGCCACGCGCGGCTTGCACCCGGTTCCTCGCCAAGAACCTGAAAGCGGCTCTCGAATGGCGGCAGGAGGTCGCTTTCGCCCGCTTCGAGCACCGCATCCTGCACGCGCGGCACTGAGCGCGGCGCAGCGACGAACAGCGGGAGCGGGGACGCTTCCTCGCTCCCGTGCCGCCGTCAGTAGGATCGCCAGGGCAAACCCGAGTCCGTGCCGGTGTCCGGGAGGCCGACGGTGGTACCGAACGCGCGAACGTCCCTGCGCCGCCTGCTGATCGCAGGCGCGGCCACGACCGCTCTCCTCACCGCCGTACCGGCTCCGGCGTCGGCGGGCACCGCGTCCACCTCGGCCGTCGTACGGCCCGCAACAGCGAACTCCGCGCCCGCCGCGCCCCCTCGGGAAGCGGACGCGCTGCGCCCCCTCGCCGCCTTGTCCGCCCGGCGCCTCGCCACCGCCGACCTGGTGGCCGCGGCCAAGTGGGGCACCGGCAGCCCTGTCGACGACCCGGTGCGTGAGCAGCAGGTCCTGGACGCGGTGGCGCGGCAGGCGGCGGAACTCGGGACCGATCCGCGGTGGACCGCGCGGATCTTCCGGGACCAGATCGAGGCCAACAAGACCGTGCAGCGCGGACTGCACCGCCGGTGGGCCGCGGATCCCGCGCGGGCGCCGGGCGAGCGGCCGGACCTCGGTGAGGTGCGCAAGGAGATCAACCGCGTCAACGACGCGCTGGTACGCGCGATCGCCGCGTCCGGCGCGGTACGCACCTCGCCGCGCTGCGTTCCCTCGCTGGTGGGCGCCGCCGCACACGTACGCCGCGAACAGCGCCTGGACGCCCTGCACACGGTGGCGCTGGCCCGCTCCGTACGGTCCGTGTGCGGCGGTGAGGCCCTGGTACCGGCCTCAGCACCGGCTCGGGCGTCCTGACGGCTCCGCCGCCAGGCGCCCCTGCGAAACGTCACGAACCGGGTGCCAGGAGCACCGGCATTTCCCCGAACCCGTTGAAGACCAGCGACGGACGACGGGCGGGCGGCCGTTCCGGTTCGTGCAGGCGCAGGTCCGGGAAGCGGGCGAAGAGCGCGGGCAGGGCGACGGCCGCTTCCAGCCGGGCGAGGGGCGCGCCGAGGCAGTGGTGGATGCCGTGCCCGAAGGTGAGGTGACGGGTGGTGGCCCGGGTGTCGAAACACCCGGCCGCGGGCCCGTGCTGCCGGGGGTCGCGGCCGAACGCGGTGTACGAGAGCATCACCGGATCGCCCGCGCGGACGGTCCGGCCGGCCACGTCCACGTCGCACAGCGCGTAGCGGAACGGGAAGTGGGCCACCGGCGGGTCCCAGCGCAGCGTCTCTTCGACCACGGCGCTCCAGGGCACCTGTCCGCTGCCCGCGAGGGCGAGCTGGCCGGGGTGGGTCAGCAGTGCGTGCACGGCGTTGACCAGCAGGTTCACGGTGGTTTCATGCCCGGCCACGATCATCAGCAGGAGCGTGTCGACGAGTTCGGTGCCGCTGAGCGGGTGGGGGCCGGGAGCGACCAGCGCACTCGTCAGGTCGTCCCCGGGACGGGCCCGCTTCTCGTCCAGGAGGCCGGCGAGCGCGGTGCGCAGCTCGCGGTGGACCGCCGGCGTCCCGGACGGGTCGGAGGGAGCGCCGAACAGGGCACCGCACAGTGACCGCAACCGGTCGCGGCGGTCGCCGGGTACGCCGAACAGCTCGCAGACGACCCGTATCGGCAGCGGGTGGGCGTAGCGGGCCCGCAGATCGACCGGCTCCCCGGGCGGGCCGGCGGCGAGGCCGTCCAGCAGTTCTCCCGCCAGCTCCTCGACGCGCGGCCTGAGCAGCTCCACGCGGCGCACGGTGAACGCGCGGGCCAGCGGCGCCCGGAGCCGGGTGTGGTCGCCCGCCGTCGCGGTGGTCATGTTGGCGACGGTCAGCAGCGGCGCCAGCGGCCAGGAGCGCGGGACCTCGCCGCTGCGCCAGGCGCGCCAGGCGCCGATGTCCTTGACGAAGCGGCTGTCGGCGAGCACCTCCCGTCCGGCCTGATGGTGGGTCACCAGCCAGGCGGACACTCCGCCGGGCAGCAGAACGGGCACCACCGGCCCCGCCGCGCACAGCGAGGCCGTGCCGGAGCAGGGATCGTGCTCAGCGGGGTCGAGCCGTACCGGAATGCCGTACGTGCCGGAGAGTTCGTCTCCGAGCTCCACGCCGTCGAAGTCCATGCTTCAGGTTAGAACCGTCACCGGGCCCCTTCCCACCCTCGGCGTGGGCCATGGCTTGCTGCATTCGCGGGTCATGGGCTGCTGCATTCGGGGGGAGCGGCGTGTGCCAAGCGGGTGAAGGGCGGGGGCCGGTTGTCGACCTGGCGCGGGGTGCGGGCAACCGTGCGGGTGTCCCCTTCTTCCCACTCAGGAGAACACCCTCATGTCGAAGTTTCTCGCCGTCATACCCCGGCCCGGCGCGGCGCACACCGGTTCCCGGTCGTGTGGGCCGCGCCGCCATCACCGCCGTACCGTCTGAACCAGCCGGTCAGGGGCTCCGGCCGCCGTCGGGGCGGCGGCCGGAGCCCGGCTGGAACGGTGCGGGAGCCGTGTCCCGCGGTGTCCGCCGGAGCCCCGCGGAAGGCCGCACGCGGCGGACCTCGGACCGCCACGCGGACCGCACCCGCTACGGAGCGCCCGCCCCGGAAGCCACCGCCTTCGCCCACCGGTAGTCCGCCTTGCCACTGGGGGAGCGCTGGATGCGTTCGGTGAACACCACCGAACGCGGAATCTTGTAACCGGCCAGCCGTGTGCGGCAGTGGTCCTGCACCGCGGCCAGGGCCAGCGGCGCCGCACCGTGGCGGAGTTGCACGACCGCGGCCACCCGGCTGCCCCACCGCTCGTCCGGTACCCCCGCCACCAGCGCGTCGTAGATGTCCGGATGCGCCTTCAGTGCCTGTTCGACCTCCTCCGGGTACACCTTCTCGCCGCCGGAGTTGATGCACTGTGAGCCCCGGCCGAGGACCGTGACGATGCCCGCCTCGTCGACGGTCGCCATGTCACCGAGGAGCACCCACCGCTCGCCGTCCGCCTCGAAGAACGTCTCGGCGGTCTTGCGCGGGTCGTTGTAGTAGCCCAGCGGCACATGTCCGCGCAGCGCGAGCCGCCCCACCTCGCCCGCCGCCACCCGGGCGTGCGCGGGGGAGGCGGGATCGACCACCGCAGTATGCGCGTTGACGCGCAACCGGAAGCCCCGGCCGGGGCCCGAGTCCTCGGTGGCGGTGCCGTTGAAGCCGGACTCGGAGGAGCCGAAGTTGTTGAGCAGCAGGGCGCCCGGCACCAGCGCGGCGAACTGCTCCCGTACGGTCTCCGAGAGGATCGCCCCGGAGCTGCTGACGCTGAACAGCGAGGAGCAGTCCGTGCCCTTCAGCGGACCGGCCAGCGCGTCCGCGAGCGGGCGCAGCATCGCGTCACCGACCAGCGACATACTGGTCACCTTCTCCCGTTCGACGGTGCGCAGCACCTCCTCCGGGACGAACTTGCGGTGCAGGACCACCTTCTGGCCGAAGTGGAAGGCGATGAAGGCGGTGAGGGTGGAGGTGCCGTGCATCAGCGGGGGAGTGGGGAAGAAGACCAGGCCCTCGCCGCCCGCGGCGACGCGTTCGGCCAGTTCCTCGGGGCGCCGTACCGGTTCGCCGGTGGGCGCGCCGCCGCCCATGCCGGAGAAGAAGATGTCCTCGTGCCGCCACAGCACGCCCTTGGGCATGCCGGTGGTGCCGCCGGTGTAGATGACGAGCCGGTCGCCGCCGGAGCGCGGAGCGAAGTCGCGCCCGGACGAGCCGGACGCCTCGGCGTCGGTGAACGGCACCGGCGCGACGGCGGGCTCCGGGGCGCCGGCGGGCGGCGCGCCCACCCGTACGAGGTGGCGCAGCCGGTCAGCGCGCGGCAGGGCGGCCGCCACCCGGCCGGTGAACTCCGCGTCGAAGACCAGGGCGACGAGGTCGGCGTCCTGGTAGAGATAGGCCAGCTCGTCCTCGACGTAGCGGTAGTTGACGTTGACCGGTACGGCGCGGATCTTCAGGCAGGCGTAGAGGGTCTGGAGGTACTCCACGCCGTTGTAGAGGTGCAGGCCGACGTGCGAGCCGGGGGTGACGCCGTGGTCGCGCAGGTGGTGAGCGAGCCGGTTGGCGGCGCGGTCCAGCTCCCCGTACGTGAGGCGGCGCTCCGCGCCGGTGCCGGGGTGGTCGAGGAACACCAGCGCCTCACGCCCGGGAACCGTGTCCACGACCGACTCGAACAGATCGGCCAGGTTGTATTCCACGTCTCCTCCAGAACGGGCGGCGGCGTCGGCTCGCGGTCATTAGAGCGCCGCACGCCGTACGGGGGAAGGGGCACGGCGCCGTAAACTGACTGTCTGTCAGGAAACTCTTGAAGTCGGCCCCCGGCTCCTGCAACCTGTTCTACGTTCCGGGGCGGACGGGCGGCTCTCGGTGGCGGCGGGCACGGACCGCGGCCGCACGGACAGGAGGACGCATGGGCGGGACCGAACATCTGACGGTGACACGCGAGGGCGCGACCCTGGTGCTCACCCTCGACCGGCCGGAGGCGAAGAACGCGCTGTCGCTGCCGATGCTGGTGGGCCTGTACGACGGCTGGACCGCCGCGGACGCGGACGACTCCGTGCGCTCGGTCGTGCTCACCGGCGCGGGCGGCGCCTTCTGCGCCGGTATGGACCTCAAGGCGCTGGCCGGCCGGGGCATGGACGGCGAGCCGTACCGCGAGCGCCTGAAAGCCGACCCCGACCTGCACTGGAAGGCGATGCTGCGCCATCACCGCCCGCGCAAACCGGTCATCGCCGCCGTCGAAGGGCCCTGCGTCGCCGGCGGCACGGAGATCCTCCAGGGCACCGACATCCGGGTGGCCGGGCGGAGCGCCACGTTCGGGCTCTTCGAGGTACGGCGCGGCCTGTTCCCCATCGGCGGTTCCACCGTCCGCCTCGCCCGCCAGATCCCGCGCACCCACGCCCTGGAAATGCTGCTCACCGGGCGCCCCTACACCGCGGAGGAGGCCGCGCGCATCGGGCTGATCGGCCATGTCGTGCCGGACGGCGACGCGCTCGGCAAGAGCCTGGAGATCGCCGCGCGGATCAACGACTGCGGCCCGCTCGCCGTCGAGGCGGTCAAGGCGTCCGTCTACGAGACCGCCGCGATGACCGAGGAGGACGGGCTGAAGGCCGAACTCGCCCGCGGCTGGCCGGTATTCGACACGGACGACGCGAAGGAAGGCGCCCGGGCCTTCGCCGAGAAGCGCCCGCCCGTCTTCCGGCGCGCCTGATCCGGCGCGCCGGCCCCCGGCCGTGCCCGCCCCCCGTACGGAAGCGAGGAGCCCGTATGCCCCCGACCTCCCGCACCGCCGCCCCCGACGCACCCGACCCCGACGCCCCTGACGTGCTGTCGGCCCCGCTCGTCGTCGCGTTCCCCTTCACCCGGTCCCTCGGGCCCGTGCAGAGCGCCTTCCTCACCGGGCTGCGCGAACGGGCCGTGCTGGGCGTCCGGACCGGGGACGGGCGGGTGCTGGTGCCACCCGTCGAGTACGACCCGGCCACCGCCGAGGAGATACGCGACCTCGTCGAGGTCGGCAGCACGGGGACCGTCACCACCTGGGCCTGGAACCCGGCCCCGCGCCGCCACCAGCCGCTGGACACCCCGTTCGCCTGGGTACTCGTCCGTCTCGACGGCGCCGACACGGCCCTGCTGCACGCCTTGGACGCCCCCGGCCCCGACGCCGTGCGCACCGGGATGCGGGTCCGCGTGCGGTGGGCGGCGGAGCGTACCGGGTCGATCACCGACATCGCGTGTTTCGAGCCGTACGAGGGCGACGGGAGCGCGGAAACCGCCCCGCACGCCGGCGAGTTCCCCGACCCCGTCACCGGCATCACCGCCCCCGCCCGCCTCGACTACACCTACTCACCCGGCCGCGCCCAGTCCCGCTACCTCGCCGCCCTCGCCGGACACCGGACCGTCGGAGAGCGCTGCCCCTCCTGCCGCAAGGTGTACGTACCGCCCCGCGGCGCCTGCCCCACCTGCGGCGTGGCCACCCGTGACCAGGTCGAAGTCGGTCCCAAGGGCACCGTCACCACCTTCTGCATCGTGAACATCAAGGCGAAGAACCTCGACATCGACGTGCCGTACGTCTACGCGCACATCGCCCTGGACGGCGCCGACCTGGCCCTGCACGCCCGTATCGGCGGCATCCCGTACGACGAGGTGCGCATGGGCCTGCGGGTGGAGCCGGTGTGGCGCGGCGACGGCCGCTACCCGGACCACTACCGGCCCACCGGCGAACCCGACGCCGACTACGACAGCTACAAGGAGCTGGTCTGATGCCCGCGACCCCCGGCCCGCCCGCGGAGCGACGCGAGGTCGCGGTCGTCGCCTTCGCGCAGAGCGACCACGCCCGCGACACCGCCGAGGTCTCCGAGGCCGAACTGCTGCTGCCGGTGCTCCAGGACGCCCTGGGCCAGGCCGGCCTGCGGGCCGGGGAGATCGACTTCACCTGCTCGGGGTCGTCGGACTACCTGGCCGGACGGGCCTTCTCCTTCACCATGGCACTGGACAGCGTCGGCGCCTGGCCGCCCATCGCCGAGTCGCACGTCGAGACGGACGGCGCCTGGGCGCTGTACGAGGCGTGGGTCAAGCTGCTGACCGGGGCCGCCGAAACCGCGCTCGTGTACGCGTACGGCAAGTCCTCGTCCGGCGCGGTCCGCGACGTGCTCACCCGCCAGCTCGACCCGTACTACCTCGCACCCCTGTGGCCCGACTCCGTCTCCCTCGCCGCCCTCCAGGCCCAGGCCCTCATCGACGCGGGTGACACGGACGAGGCGGCACTCGCCGGCATCGCGGCACGCGTCCGCGCCGATGCGGCCGCCCGTCCGCACGCCCGGCACAGCGGGCCGGTGCCGCCCGGCGACTACGTCGTCCAGCCCCTGCGCACCACCGACTGCCCGCCCGTCACCGACGGCGCCGCCGCCGTCGTCCTCGCGGCCGGGGACACCGCGCGGCGGCTGTGCGACCGGCCCGCCTGGATCCGCGGCATGGACCACCGCATCGAGGCCCACGCACTCGGCGTACGGGACCTCACCGACTCGCCGTCCACCCGGCTGGCCGCGGAGCGCGCCGGAGCCTTCGAACAGCCGGTGGACACCGCCGAACTGCACGCCCCCTTCACCGCGCAGGAGGTCGTGCTCCGCAAGGCACTGCGGCTGGACGACCGGGTACGGATCAACCCGTCCGGCGGCGCGCTCGCCGCCGACCCCATGATGGCCACCGGACTGATCCGGATCGGTGAGGCCGCGCAGGCCGTCCGGCGCGGCGCGTCCCGGCGGGCGCTGGCCCACGCCACGTCGGGGCCCTGCCTCCAGCAGAACCTGGTCGCCGTACTGGAAGGGGACCCGCGATGAGCAAGTCCGGAGCACCCGAGGGCGGAACACCCCGACCCGGAGCGTCCAGGGCCGCCGTGTCCAAGGAGCCCGTCGCCGTCGTCGGCATCGGCCAGACCCGGCACGTCGCCGCGCGCCGCGACGTCTCCCTGGCCGGCCTCGTCCGCGAGGCGGCCCGACGCGCCCTCGACGACGCCGAACTGACCTGGCCCGCCATCGACGCCGTGGTCATCGGCAAGGCCCCCGACTTCTTCGAGGGCGTCATGATGCCGGAGCTGTACCTCGCCGATGCCCTCGGCGCGGTCGGCAAGCCGATGCTGCGGGTGCACACCGCCGGCTCGGTCGGCGGCTCCACCGCCCTGGTCGCGGCCGACCTCGTCGCCGCCCGGGTGCACCGCACCGTCCTGACCCTGGCCTTCGAGAAGCAGTCCGAGTCCAACGCCATGTGGGGGCTGTCGCTCCCGGTCCCCTTCCAGCAGCCGCTGCTGGCCGGCGCGGGCGGCTTCTTCGCGCCGCACGTCCGCGCCTACATGCGGCGTACGGGCGCCCCCGCCACGGTCGGCTCCCTGGTCGCGTACAAGGACCGCCGCAACGCGCTGAAGAACCCGTACGCCCACCTCCACGAGCACGACATCACGCTGGAGAAGGTCCAGGCGTCCCCGATGCTCTGGGACCCGGTCCGCTACTCCGAGACCTGCCCGTCCTCCGACGGCGCCTGCGCGATGGTCCTGACCGACCGCGCGGGCGCACGGCGGGCGCCCCGCCCCGCCGCCTGGATGCACGGCGGGGCCATGCGCAGCGAACCGACCCTCTTCGCGGGCAAGGACTTCGTCTCCCCGCAGGCGGGCAAGGACTGCGCCACGGCCGTGTACCGGCAGGCCGGGATCACGGACCCGCGCCGGGAGATCGACGCGGTGGAGATGTACGTACCCTTCAGCTGGTACGAGCCGATGTGGCTGGAGAACCTGGGCTTCGCCGCGCCGGGCGAGGGCTGGAAGCTCACCGAGTCCGGGGTGACGGAACTCGACGGCGACCTGCCCGTCAACCCCTCCGGGGGGGTGCTCTCCGCCAACCCCATCGGCGCCTCCGGCATGATCCGCTTCGCCGAGGCGGCCCTCCAGGTCCGCGGGCAGGCGGGGGAACACCAGGTCCCCGGCGCGCGCCGGGCCCTGGGCCACGCCTACGGAGGCGGCTCGCAGTTCTTCTCGATGTGGCTGGTGGGCGCCGAGCCGCCCGCCACCTAAAGCGCGCCCTGTCCCGCACCGGGCGCGATGACTAGGCTGACCGCGACGCCGAACCGGGAGGAGCAGCGACGTGGCCGAGGGCATCATGGAACAGCGGCTCGTGGACGGGACCAGGCCGGAACTCGACCTGTCCGGCGCCGCCTGGCAGTCCAGCAGCCAGGGGATGGGCGATGTGCAGGTCGCCTTCGTCGAAGGCTGGATCGCGATGCGCAACCGGCGCACTCCGGACGTACCCGCGCTGGTCTTCACCCCCGCCGAGTGGCGCGGCTTCGTCCTGGGCGCCCGGGACGGCGAGTTCGACCTCACCTGACGCGCCACCCCCGCGCCGCGGCCCCTGCCCGGGGCAGGCGGCCGGACGACCGGACGGAGACGGCCGCCGGTCATCCGGCCGCGCGCGGCCGGGCGGCTACGCCCACAGCCCCAGCAGGAACGGATAGGCGTGCAGGACCGGCGCGGGCCCCTGGATGAGATCGCGCAGGGTGAAGACGATGTACTCGGTGCCCTTGGTGGCGAAGAAGTGCACCTCCTCGCTCACGGTGGCGGAGGCCACCGCGTCCGGCGCCGTCCAGCCCTTGGGCAGCTGGCCCAGCGGCACCGGCTGCACCTCACGCAGGTCCGGCGCGCGGAACCGGCCGTCGATCAGCACGGTCTGCTGCTCGCAGAACAGCAGGTACTGCGAGTCGTCGGGCCGGGCGGGCGTCGCCTCCAGGACCCGGCCGTACGGCTCCAGCTCCCGGGACGGGAAGTACTCCTCGGTCCGGTCGATGCCGTCGTTGTCCTTGTCGGAGAAGGCGACCGTCAGGTCCCCCTTGACCCCGAGGTAGGTCCGGCCGCTGCGCCGCGGGGCCCGGGTGACAAAGTCGAAGCCGCCGTGGAACTCCTTGGGCAGGTGCGGGAACCGCGCACTGATCTTCCGCGGCCCCTCCTCGACGCGGTTGCGCGAGGAGAACCGGATGACCTCGTCACCGCGGAAGCCCTCGAACCGTACGAACGGCGTGGTGTCGCCCGGCACATACTTGGCGACGGTGCCGAAGACACCCCCGGCGGCCTCCAGCGAGGCCTTGAAGACATGGGTGACGGTGGAGATGATGCCGCCGCCCGGCTCCACCAGCAGGCCGGTCAGCGCGTCGAAGA
This sequence comes from Streptomyces sp. NPDC026394, assembly GCF_055567735.1. NCBI lineage: Bacteria > Bacillati > Actinomycetota > Actinomycetes > Kitasatosporales > Streptomycetaceae > Streptomyces > Streptomyces sp. NPDC026394. The sequence goes on along the minus strand of NZ_JBVHPX010000021.1, from coordinate 80,211 downwards.
CCGGGTCGCCGCCGCGCGCCTCGACCGGCTCGAAGGTCCACTGCTCGGCGGTGCGGTAGACGCCGGTGTTCTCCGTCGACTGGTCGACGACCGCGCCCACCGCGGCCGCGTTGTCGCGCACGTTCATCCACAGCCCGCTGTGCAGGTTGGCGACCCGGTACGGGTCCTCCTCGACGAGCTGCCACGACTGGCTGCGATACGCCGGAGTGTTCTCCTCCAGATGCTCCTGGACCAGGGGCGTGCCCTTGTCCTTGCCGCACCTACGGACCTGGAGGTAGCCGCCGCTGTGCTGGTTCTGCAGCCGGAAGGTGCGCTCGCCGCCCGGCGCGGACTCCAGCCGCCATGCCTGGGCGGCCCGCTGCGGCCAGTCGTACAGCCGCTCCTGGACGATGTCCGCGGGGGACTGTTTGGTGTGGCCCTTGACGGTCAGGTACAGGCCGCTGCTCACGTTTCGGATCAGGTACGTGCCCTTGGCGCTGACGCTCACGGGAACCTCCTGGGAGCGGACGGAAAGAGTTCCGGTTCCGGCGTCCCACCCTAGGAGCCCGCCTCCCGGGACGCGACGGTACGGCCACCAGACCCGGCCAAGGTCAGGTGCCGGCCCCCGCCCGGGTACGCACCGCCCACAAGGCCCGATTCCCGGCGGCCGCGCTCCGCCGCTCCGTCGGGCACCCCAGCAACGACCGGAACAGCACGCAGGAAAGCGGACCGCGGCCCGCCCGCCCCGGCAGCGGGGGCGCGGATCAGGGCTGGTTGGGAATGGAACGGGCCCGCTCCAGCGAGTTCGCGGCGACGGGGGCCGGGCCGGGCTCGGCGCGCGGAGCCGGGTCGGCCGCGCGGGACGCGTACGCGGTGGGCGGCTCCGGCGGCTGGGCCTGCTGGGTGTCCGCGAGGACCGTGGTGGCCAGGTGCCGCAGCACGTCCGCGTGCGCGTGCAGCATCTGGTGCGTACGGGTGTCCTCGGGATCGGCCAGCAGGATGCGGGCGGCGGTGTTCACGGCCCGCAGCCGCGGCTTCTGGGCCGTACGGTGCGCCCGGGGCAGCGACCGCCAGGCGGTGTTGGCGACGGTGATCAGCCGCCACAGGTCGTTGGTGGCCGGGTCGGTGTCGTAGAACCGCAGGCCGTACCGGCCGACGAGCCAGTACGAGAGGGACAGCGCCACGACCACCACGAGGTCGAACGTCACCCAGGCGCGCGCCATGTGGTCGCGGTCCATGGCCATGTCGACCAGCAGCGCCACCCCCGCGCCGCCCGCGCCGAACAGGACCGAGGCGAGCACGCCGAAGAAGGCGACGGCCGGAACGATGCCGATGCCGTTCTCACTGTCCACCCGGAGCAGTCCCTGCCAGTGCGGGGCCAGATAGCGGGCGTAGCGGACCGGCTTCGGGGCGGGTTCCGTGACAGCGATTCTCTTCGCCCAACTCACTGCCATCGCTGCACACTCCTTCGTCGGGCACTGACGCACGGCTTCACGCCTCGACCAACGAATAACGGAATTCCCGGATACGCTCGGCCGGGTCAAACAACGTTTCTGCGGTGGAGTTTCCTCCGGACAGCCGGGCGCACTGGGGGCGTGGGCACGGAGTTGTCCCGGAGCGCCCGGACGCGGTCGCGCGAAACGCCGCCGGGACCCGGAAAGACGCCGGAACGCACCCGGTCGGCAGGCTGATCGGAGGATCAACGGATTACTCCGGGCCGGTATGTGCACGACACCGTGCGCAGACCGGCCCGGAGCTGTTCCGGCCGCCGCCAGGAAACGCGGCCGCACGGAAAAAGAACCATGACCGGAAAACAAAAGCCGAAAAACGATGACCGTCCGCGCCCCGGCGACCCTCCGTGCGGAGGGCGCCGGAACGCGGACGGCTGCCGGGGCTCAGCGACCGGAACGGTGCCGGTGGGCGCCGCGGTTGGAGTACGCGTGCCGGGTGGACGCCGCCGGGGCATCGGGATCGAGCTGACGGATCAGCTGGTGGAAACAGAGCAGCACGGTCACCGGCGGCAGTCCCGCCACGGTGATCCCCGCCGGGGTGGTGGGGGCCTTGGCGATGCACAGCACCGTGGCGACGGCCGCGAAGAAGATCACGACGCACCAGGAGTGCGCGGTGCGGCGCCGGTGGGTGCGGGCCCGCAGGATGGACAGGATGGCGGCCACCCACGGCCCGTAGACCAGCAGCGGCCACAACTGGGCGATCCGCGGTGTCGTGGCCTCGCCCGCCAGGGCCCGCAGCGGCGGGTAGGACGCCACCGCGGCGAGCAGGGCGACCGCCATCACGATCACGGACGTCAGGGTGACGGTGACCAGGCTCAGGATGCGCCGCCACGACCGGGTGCCGCCCTCCCGGCCGCCGCGGGCGGCGCGCAGGAAGGACGGCTTGCGGTGGCTGTGCCGCTCGGACACCGGCAGGCCGGCGGTGACCGGCGGCTGTTCGGCGGTGTCCAGCAGCTGCGCCAGTTCGGCGTCGAGGTCGTCGGGGACGACCATCGGCTCCGCGTCGTAGACGTGCGCGTCGTAGGCGTCGGCCAGGCTCTCGTGGGCCGGCTGGTCACGGAAGAGAGGGCCGTCGGCGAGGCCGAAGGCGGCCGTCAGGTCGGGCTCGGAGGTGACTTGGGCGGGGATCCGGTACCCGTCGGCGGTGGACGGCGTCAGCAGGTGGAGGGTGGGGGGATCGTACACGGCAACTTCCCTGCGGGCTGGGCGGCGGCGTCGAGGCCCGGGCTGTCAGGCGGCTAGGCCGCCCTCAGCACCGCCGGGGCCCGGCGCCGTACTCGGCTTCGGCGGGTTGCGACCACATCGCCTTGATCCGGTCGAGTTCCGCGCCGAGGCGGTCCAGCAGATCGGCGGAGAGTTCCGGCCGGAAGTATTCCCTTTCGCATTCCGCCTCGGCCGGCGGCCGGTCGGTTGCGGGGGAGTCGGAGATGCCAACGGGCTTGAAGAAGCGCCGGCCGAGACGTCGGGCCGGCTGATCCACAGGAGTGTCAGGCATACATGCGGAACGAAAAGGGCCGACACAAAGGGACGGGTATCCGGTCCGGAGCGGCCCAAGTGAACTCAAGCAGACGTGGAGGGTACGAAGAGGAGGTGATCGGAAAGGTGGATGATTCGCTTCCGGGCCGCCGCGCCGGCGCGGCCCGCCGGACGGGTCACCGGCCGCCGGCGCGGGCTCCTATACCACCGATCCCCGTCGCGCGTCACCACAGCCTTGAACGGCGTGTTTGGGCGGACGGCCCCGGCGCGCCGCCGCGCCCGCACGAACGGTTGTGCGCCCGAGAGCGCCCACCTCGGAAGTAAAAGGTTTCTGCCGACGTCGGAGCGGCTCCGGCGCGCGCCGTACCGTTTCAGCGTATGCCGCTCCGGTGAGCTGACCCCCACTCCGACGCGCCCCCCGGAGAAAGTATGTCCAGGGGACCGGCCGGGCGCCCCGGGTAGGTAATGGTGCGTCACATCTACCCGTCTTCCGCTCCCGGGCCCGCTCGACGGCCGCCCGGGACACCGGCCGAACAACGAGGTGGTCCCCGATGGGAATACGTGGACAGGCAGACGTCCGCGCACCGCACGGCCCCGCGGCCGCCGCACCCGGCACCTGGGTGGTCTCGACCGCGCCCGGCGGCGTCCCGCTGCTCGGGCACGCGCTCCGGCTGTGGCGGCGCCCGCTCGAATTCCTCGCCTCGATGCCCGCCCACGGCGACCTGGTCGCGATCCGCCTCGGCCCGCAGCGCGTGTGGCTGGCCTGCGACCCGGCCCTGGTGCAGCAGATCCTCATGGACCCGCGCACGTACGACAAGGGCGGGCCGCTGTACGACACGATGCGCATGGTGCTCGGCAACGGTCTGGTCACCTGCCCGCAGAACGTGCACCGCCGGCAGCGCCGGCTGGCCCAGCCCTGCTTCCGCCCCTCCCGGATCGCCGACTACGCCGCGGTGATGAGCGCCGAGATCAGCTCCGCCGTCGAGGAGTGGCGGCCGGGCCGGGAACTGGACGTCACCGACGCGATGATGGACCTCTCCGCCCGGGTGACCACCGGCGTGCTGATGTCCACCTCCCTCGCCCCGGGCCTCGCCGCCGAGGTACGCGCGTGTCTGGCGACCGCCATGCGCGGCGTACTGCTGCGCGCGGTCGTCCCGCTCGGGCCCCTCTACAAGCTCCCGACCCCCGGCAACCGCCGCTTCGACCGGGCCCTGTCTCGGCTGCACCACATCATCGACCAGATCATCGCCCAACGCCGCGCCGGCCCTGCCGAGCACGACGACCTGCTGGCCACCCTCCTCGAAGCCACGGACGACGGCGGCACCGCCACCGGCAACGGCCCGGCACCGTACGGCGCTTCCGCACCGGACGCCTGCCCGGCCGGCCGCCCCACCCCTTCACCCACCACCCGGGAGGTACCCCACGACCAGGAACCGCTCACCGACCAAGAGGCCCACGACCAGCTGATGACCTTCCTGGTGGCCGGGATCGAGACCACCGCGCTGGCCCTCGCCTGGACCTTCCACCTCCTGGCGGCCCACCCCGAGGAGGAACGCCGGCTGCACGCCGAAGTCGACACCGTGCTCGCCGGCCGCCCGCCCGTCCCCGCGGACCTGCCCCGGCTCGCCCACGCCCGGCGCGTGGTCACCGAAGCCCTGCGCATGTATCCGCCCGGCTGGGCGCTGACCCGCGTCACCACCACCGAGACCACGCTGGCCGGTCACCGGCTGGCACCGGGAAGCACCGTTCTGTACAGCGCGTACGTGCTGCACCAGGACCCGGTGGCCTTCCCCGACCCCCAGCGGTTCGACCCCGACCGATGGTTGCCGGAACGCGCGGGGAGCGTTCCGAGCGGTGCGATGCTCCCGTTCGCCGCCGGCAACCGCAAGTGCATCGGCGACCACTTCGCGATGACCGAAGCCGTGCTCGCCCTTGCCGCCATCGCCGCGCGCTGGCGCCTGCGCCCGCCGGCCGCCAGGACCGTACGACCGGTCCCGGCCGCCGTGCTGAGCCCGGGCCCGCTGCCCATGGTCTGCGAGCTCCGCGGCAGGCCGGACGGCGGAGCAGCGCAGGCAGTGCCGTCTCAAGCACCGTGAACATGGAGAGAACCATGCAGGCAACAGGCTACGGCGCCCCGGAACACGAGATTCCCGCCGCCCGTTCGGCCGCGGTCCCCTTACCGGGGGCCGGGCCGGAGCACGACCTCGACGCGACGGCGCCGCACGCCGCCGTCGTCGTGCCCCAGCTCTTCTGCCCCATCCCGGCGGCGCCGCACCACGAGACCGCCGGCATCGAAGCGCGGGTGGTGGACTGGATGGCGCGGTTCGGGTTCTGCGACGACGACTTCCACCACGCCCAGGTACTGGCCAACCGCACCGCCGAGTGGGCGTGCCGGATCGCGCCCGACGGCGCCACCGATCCGCTGCAGATCGGGGCCGACTGGTCCTGCCTGGGCCTGCTGCTGGACGACGTCTACCTGGACGGCGGGCTCTTCAGCCGGAACCCGGAACGTTTCCTCCCGATGGCCGTCCAGGTCATCCACGGGGCCGACCACCCCGAGACCACCGACGGCCCGACGGCCGACCCCTACACCGCGGCCTTCGGCGAGGTCTCGCACCGCTACCGGCGGCACGCCACCGGCACGGTCGTACGGCGCTGGGTCGACGGCGTTGCCGAATGGTTTCTCGCCGCGTGCGTCGGCATGGGCCAGCGGGCCTCGGGGACCGTACCGAGCCTGGAGGAGTACTTCGTCATCGGCCCCCGGGACCGCGGTACCAAGGCGTCCATCGCCGTCATCGAGATGGCGGAGGGCACCTCGCTGCCCAGTGAGGCGGCCGAGACACCCCGAATACGAGCCCTGACCCAGATCGCCTCGGCGCTGGTGACCTTCGCCAACGACGTCTACTCGTACCACCGCGAGGTCAAGGAGCAGTCCCTGGAGTCCAACCTCGTCGGCATCCTGGAGCACGCGCTGCGCGTGCCGCCCCAGGAAGCCATGATCCGGGCGGCCGCGCTGCACGACCGCCTGATGTGCCTGTACGTCACCCTGCGGGACCAGACCGCCGTACGGGCCGCTCCCGAGGTGCGCTGCTACCTCGGCCAACTGGACCACTTCATCCGGGGCAACCTGGACTACAGCGCCGTGACCCCGCGCTACCGGTCCGACCCGAGTGCCGCCCCCGATCCGGCGCCCGCGTTCGGTGTCTGGGCGGACTCGCCCAGTGACGGGAGTCTCGAACCGCTGCCGCTGCGCCCGGTCGCGTGGTGGTGGGAGCAGCTGAGTCCCGCGATGTGAGCCAGGGGGACGTCGCTGTCCCCCGGCTCCGCGGTCCACGGGGCCGGCCCGTTCCCGGCGGCCCTTCGGACCCTTCGCCCCTGTCGCAACGTCCCGGTACCCGGACCGGCGCCCCGGCGGGCGCGGCCGGGCACCGGCAGGAAGGGTGAACCGTTGTGAGTGCAAAGCCCCGTGTCGTCGTGGTCGGCGGCGGGATAGCCGGCCTGTCCGCGGCCTTCCGCCTCCAGCAGGCCGGATGCGAGACCGTCGTCCTGGAGAGCGCCGGGCCGGAGATGGCCGGCGGCCGGATGGCCACCGTCAACGTCTCGGGATTCGCCGTCAACCGGGCGGCGACCATCCTCATCCACAGTTACCGCGAACTGATCCGTCTCATCGCCGCGGCCGGCCTGGCCGGCGAGGTCGTCCCCGGTAGCGACCTGTTCGGCCTGGTCCGCGGCGGCCGGGTGGACCGCGTCCGCCTCGGCTCCCGCCGACAGCTCGCCACCGGCGGTCTGCTGACCAGCTTCCCCCTCGGGGACATCGTCAAGCTGCTGCGCGACTACCGCCGTGCGCGCCCGCTGCTGACGCCGCACGACATGTCCCCGATGGCCGCGGCCGACTTCGAGTCCGTCCACCAGTACGCCACCCGCCGCGGCCTGCGGCCCGAGACCCTGGAGTACCTGCTCGACCCGCTCGTCTCCGGGCTGTGCCTGGGGGAGCCGGAAGAAGTGTCGGCCGCGATGCCGTTCGTCTTCATCGACGTCATCCTGTGCGGCGGCGGCTTCTTCACCTCCAAGGAAGGCGTCGGCTTCCTGCCCAAGGGACTGGCCCGGCAGCTCACCGTCGAATATCACGCCCGGGTCACCTCGGTCGAGGACCGCGGCGAGGAGGTGGCGGTCACCTGGCACCGGCCGGGCGAGGCGGAGCACCTGGAGACCGCCGCCGCCTGCGTCCTGGCCGTGCCGCCGCCCCAGGTGCCACCACTGTACGGACAACTCACGGCCGACCAGCGCGAGTTCCTGGACGACGCCCCGTACGCCCGCAGCATCCACGTCGCCTTCGGACTGGACCGCCCGACGGCGGAACGGGCCATGCTGGTGCAGGCGTCCCGTGTCGAACACCCGGACCTCTGTGCCTTCGTGCTGGAGCACAACCTCTCCCCTCGGCGCGTACCGGAAGGGACGGGGCTGGTCATGACCCACCTGCGCGGCGCGTGGTCGGACCGAAACTGGGACCTGGGGGACGACAAGGTGGTGGACCACGTCCTGGCGGGCGTCCGGCGGATGGGCGTCCTGCCCGAACTGGAACGCCACACCACGATGACGCACATCTGGCGCGTCTCGCCGTGCCTGATCGGCCGGCGTCCGGGGGACTACCGCGCCATCGCCCGTTTCGCGGCCGGATTCGACCCGCGCGGCCGGGTCCAACTGGCCGGCGGCGACATCCTGGGCCACTCCACCACCAACAGCAGCGTGGCGTCCGGCGAGCGGGCCGCCCGCAACCTGGTGACCCGGCTGCGCACCGAGGGGACGCTCACGCCGGAACGCCACTGACCCGCGCACCGGGCAGCTCAACTGCCCTCTTATCACCACCAGTTCACTCGTAAGAGTGGCCGCTTACGGGGGTGTCGGCCGGGCCGGTCCGTGCTACGTGCGGGCGCCTATAGCACGGTCCGGCCCCCGGTGTGCAGCATGTCACTCATCCTGGTTACCGCGGGTCCGTATGGGCGTACGCTCTGCGCTATCGCAGGCAGAGTGCGGCCGGACGGGCCCGCACTCGCGGCGGGCGGGAGCACCCACGCGGCGAACGGATTCAGTCATGGCCAACGGATGGGAGCAGGTGCGCAACGCACGGCGTGTCCTGCTCGAACGGAACGCCGAACTCGAAGCCCTGGAGACGGCCTTGGACCGCCTCTGCGGTCCTGGTTGCGGCCCCGCCGCCGCCCGGCGCGGCGGTCTGCTCTCCTTCGCCGCACCCGCCGGCATGGGCAAGACCGCACTGCTCGGCGAGGTCCGCGCCCGTGCCGCCGCGCACGGCTGCACCGTACTCTCCGCACGCGGCGGCGAGCAGGAACACGGCATGGCGTTCCACGTCGTACGCCAGCTCGTGCAGCCCGTCCTGGCCGCCTACGACGAGGCCGCCTCCCGCACCGTCCTGGGCAGCTGGTACGACATCGTCGCCCCGGCCCTCGGCCTGGTGGCCGACGCGGGCGGCAGCGTGCCCGACCCGACCGGGGTACGCGACGGCCTGGACTGGCTGGTGACCCGCCTCGCCGTGCAGCAGGCGCCCACCGTGCTGGTCCTGGACGACGCGCACTGGGCCGACCAGGAGTCCCTGAGCTGGCTCACCGCGTTCGCGCCCCGGGCCGAGGACCTCCCGATGCTCGTGGTGGTCGCCTACCGGCCCGAGGAACTGCCGCGCGACGCCGCCCCCTTCCGCAAGCTCGCCGAACGCCACGCCACCCGCCCCTTCACCCTCACCCCGTTCACCTGCGACGCGGTCGCCAGCATCGTCCGCGAGGCGATCGGCGGGGCAGCCGAGGACAAGTTCTGCACCGAATGCTGGGCGGTCACCGACGGCAACCCCTTCGAAGCCGTGGAACTCGCCGCCGGACTCCGCGAGCGCGGCCTCAAGGGCAGCCGGGACGACCTGCCCGCCCTGCGCGACGTCGCCTCCGCCGTCAAGGGCAAGGGCCTGATCGACCGGCTGGACAAGCTCGGCGGCGCCGCCGTCCGCCTCGCCTGGGCGATCGCCGTCCTGGGCACCTCGGCCGCTCCCGACATCACCGCCGGTGTCGCCGCGCTCGGCGCCGAGGCGGCGGCCGAGGCCGTCACCCAACTGCGTGAGGCGCGCATCCTGGCCCAGGCCGAGGCCCCCGACGGCATCCTGCAGTTCGCCCACCCGCTGATCGCCACCGCCGTCCACCGGGCGATCCCGACCGCGCTGCGCGTCGGCATGCACAACGTGGCCGCCGAAGCGGTGGTGGAAGCCGGACTGGGGCCGACGGTCGCCGCCCGGCATCTGCTGGAGGTGCCCTGCCAGTGAGACGACTGGGTGGTCCACCGGCTGCGCCAGGCCGCGCGGGAGTACGTACGGGCCGGCGCACCCGACGCCGCCCGCCGCTTCCTGGCCCGCGCCCTGCGCGAGCCGCCCTCGCCGGAGAACCGCGCCGCCGTCCTGTTCGAACTGGGCGCCGCCACCTTCCTCTCCGCCCCCGAGGTCACCGTCAACTACCTCCGCGAAGCCCTGGAGGAACCGGACGTCGACCCCGAGCTGCGCGAGGCCGTCACCTACCGCCTGGCCCAGGCGCTCGCCCACACCGACAAGGTCGCCGAGGCCGCCGCGCTCGCCGCCGACGAGGCCCGCCGCACCAGCGTCCCCGGCACCCGGCTGCGGATGCAGGCCGAGAACTTCGTCTGGAGCGCCTTCCGCGCCGACGAACCGGACTCGGCGGCCCGCTCCCGCAGGCTGACCCGGCTCGCCGACCACCTCACCGGCGACGGCCTCGCCGAGCGCTACATCCTGGGCCTGCGCGCCTGGGACTGCGTGGTGCACGGCGAGCCCGCCGCCACCGCCCTGCGCTACGCCGAGGCGGCCCTGGTCGGCGGGCTGAGCTGGACCGAGGACAACCGCGGGTTCGAGGTGCCGGTCGCCGTCGCCATGACGTTCATGTACTGCGACCAGCCCGGCCGCGCCGAGGAACTGTTCACCCGCGGCATGGCCGAGTGCGAGCGCAAGGGCTGGCGCGGCGCCCACCTGGCCTTCGGCCACGCCCTGCTCGGCTACATCCGCTACCGCCGCGGCGCGCTGACCGAGGCCGAGACCCTGGTGCGTGAAGGGCTGCGGATCGCCGAGCGGGTCGGCGGCGCGGTACCGGCCCGGTGGTACGCCATCGGCATCCTCATCGAGATCCTGCTCGCCCGCGGCCGCGTCGACGACGCCCAGGAACTCGCCGACCACTTCAGCTACGGCGACATCGTGCCCAACGCCGTCGTCTACCCCGACTCGCGCACCGTCTACAGCGAACTGCTGATGGCCCGCGGCCTGCACCGGCACGCCGAACACCACCTCAAGGCGGTCGGCAGGCGGCTGGAGGCCCGCGGCATGCGCAACCCCGCCTGGTGCCCCTGGCAACTGCACCTCGCCCGCGCCACGGCGCTCACCGACAGCCCGCGCGCCGTCCAGCTGGCCGAGGAAGGCGTACGGCGGGCCCGCAGGTTCGGCACCGCGACAGCCGTCGGCGAGGCCCTGCACTGCGCCGCCACCGTGATCGGCGGCGGCCGGGCCCTCAAACTGCTCGCCGAGGCCGTACGGGAACTGGAGCACTCACCCGCCGGCTACGCGCTGGCCGAAGCCCTGGTCGACCACGGAGCGGCGCTGCGCCGGGCCGGCCTGCCCCAGGACGCGGCCGAGCGCCTCTACCGCGGGCTGGAGGGCGCGGTCCACTGCGGAGCCGACGGTCTGGCGGAACGCGCCCGCGACGAGCTGTCGGCGGCCGGTCTGCGCCCGCTCCAGTTGCACAGCACCGGCACCGAGACCCTCACCGCCCAGGAGCGGGCGGCCGCCGAGCGGCTCGCCCTGGGCTGGCCCACCAGCCGCATCGCCGAGGAGCTGGCCACCCCGGAGACGGTCGTCACCCGCCTGCTGTCCAGTGTCTGCCGCAAGATGGGCACGGACTACGCGGGCCTGCCGCGGCTGCTGGAGACGGCCGCCCCGGGCGTCGCGCCGGCCGAGCCGCCACTGGGTTGACGCCGGGCCCGCCGGCCGCCGGCGGCCACGTACGATGGCGGTATGTCCTTCCTCCGCCGCCGCAGCGCAGCCACGCCCGCCGGGCCTGACTTCGACGTCCTCGCCATGGACCCCGGGGACTGGCCCGGCAATCTCGGAGCGGGACTCCTGCCCGCCCCCGACGGTAGCTGCCAGGGGGTCTTCCTCCGCTACGACCTGTTCGGCGGCCGCGGCCCCGCGATGATCATCGGCAATCTGCCGGAGGGCTCCCCGGCGCGCGACCTGGCGGACGGACAGGTGCCGTTCGAGGTGGCGCAACTGCTCGCGGCGCTGGAGAACGACGAGCCGGTCACCGTCGTCGAGACCGAGGACACCCCGGTCATGCACGACGACAACCTGCTGATCGTCAAGCGCATCAAGTGCTCCGAGGGCCGGATCTCCTGCGCCCAGTTCGACCGCAGCGACGGCGTCCTGGTCACCATCGCCAGTTGGGACCGGCCGATCACCGACGACCTGTACGCCCTCCTGAAGCCGCTGCCGGCGGAGATGTTCCAGCAGGGCTGACCCGAAGGCACGCCCCGGCCGTACCGGTTCCTGGCATCGTGGCCGCCATGGCCGAACTGGTGGACCGGGTGGACGAGCGGGACCGGGTGGTGGGCGTGGCCGTCCGCGCCGAGGCCGTCCGCGAGGGGTGGCTGCACCGGGTGGCGACCGTCGTGTGCCGCGACAGGCAGGGCCGGATACTGGTCCACCGGCGGACGTCTCACGGTTTCCGGGCCGGTACAACTGGCTGATCGGCGGCGCGGTGCACGCGGGGAGTCGTACGAGGAAGCCGCCGCCCGCGAACTGTCGGAGGAACTCGTCGTCCGGGCCGCGGCCCGGCTCGCCTTCACGTTCCTGTGCCGCGGGGCGATCGCCCCGTACCGGCTCGGCGTGCACGAAGCCGTCATCACGGGCGACGGGATGCCGGACCCGGCGGAGATCGCCTGGCACGACTGGCTGACCGAGCCCGCTCTCCGGGAGGCGTGCGGCGGGGGGACCTCGTCCCCGGCGGCCGGGAAGCCTTCACGAGGTACGCCGCCCTCGCCTGAGCGCTGATGCGGCCGGACGCCGTGCCGGGCCACTGAGAGCCCGGCACGGCGCTGCCCGCGTGCTACCGCTGCGAAGACCGCACGTCCACATCGGCCGCCCGCACATAGCCGACCCGGTGCCCCACCTGGATTTCGTAGTAGACGTCCTGGCCCCGCACGACCGCGTGTTGGGACAGGTCGTACGTCGGGGCGTAGAAGTACTCGCCGCGCACCCGGTTGCCGACGGCGTAGCGCTGGCCGGACAGCAGCTTGTACGGGAGCGGCGTGACGGCCTGTACCGGCACGCCCGCCGGGTAGGCCGCCGCCTCCGGGTACGCCCGTCCGTAGACCGGGATGTCCGCCCGGCCCGCCTTCGGCGTGATCACCAGCCCCTTCGCGTCGACCGCGGTGGGCCGCTTCGGCGGGTTGTGGAACCACGCCTTCTGGCCCAGGTACCAGACGGCCGTCCACTCCCCCCGGCGCTCCGCGACCGCGTACCGCTGGCCGGTGGTGGCGCGGGCACCGGTGTCGTTGACCCCGGTCGTCGAGGGGCTGCCGTCCGGGCGCAGACCGATGTCACTGACCAGGGGCGCGCTCGCACTCGGTGCGGTGTGCAGGCGCACCGCGGCCGAGCCGTGCGGCGCGCACGGCTGCCCCGGCTTCTCGCAGTCGGTGTAGACGGGCCGGTGCCGGTCGTAGTCGGGGCGGATGGTGACCAGGCCGCCCCCGGGGCCCGCCGTGCGCACGAACGGCTTGCCCAGCAGCCGGAAGTAGTGCGCCCAGTCCCAGTACGGGCCCGGGTCGGTGTGCATGCCCTTGATCGTGTCGGGTGTCGTGCCCGGCACGTTGTCGTGGCCGATGATGTGCTGCCGGTCCAGCGGCAGGTCGTACTTGCGCGCCAGGTAGCGCACCAGGCGCGCCGAGGCCCGGTACATCGCCTCGGTGTACCAGGCGTCCGGAGCCGCGAGGAAACCTTCGTGCTCGATGCCCACGGAGTGCGCGTTGACGTACCAGTTCCCCGCGTGCCAGGCGACGTCCTTCGTCGGCACGTGCTGGGCGATCAGTCCGTCGGCCGACCGGATCGTGTAGTGCCAGGACACATAAGTCGGGTCCTTGATGAGCTTCAGCGTCGTCTCCCACGACCCCTCGGTGTCGTGCACGACGATGGCGTCGACCCGCTGGTCCCGGGGCCGGTCCGCCTTGTCGTGGTTGCCGTAGTCCCCGTCGCCGAACTCCTCGTACGGCGCGGGCACGGACACACAGGAGACCGTACGCGGGCATTCGAGGCGGGAGCCGTCCGCCGGCGCGGCGGCGGACCGCAGCCCCAGGCGCCCGAGCTGCGCCCGGTCCGGCGTCAGGCCCGGCGCGGCGGGAAGTGTCACCGCCTGGCCGGAGCCGGTCGTACGGGACCGGCCCTGCCGCAGGACGTCGTACACGTCGTCGGCGAAGCCCGCCGCCGTCCGGGCGTCGTCCGCGCCCGAATAGCGGGCGACGGCCCCGTACCAGCGGGCCGGATCGGCGGAGCGCAGCCCCAGGCGGCGCTGCTCCTCGGCCAGCAGCGCCGCACCGCCGCGGATGTTGGAAGCCGGGTCCCGGCGCAGCCGTTCGGCGGGCAGCCCGGTCAGCCGCGCCGCCCGCTCCAGGGTGCGCAGCCGGGCGGGCAGCTCCGTGGTGGCGGGGAGCCGCGCGTGGGCCCGCTTGCGGGCACGGGAGTCGTCGCCGCGCGGGTCCTCGTCACCGTGGCTGTGGTGCGGCCGCTCGGCCAGCGCCGTACGGGCGTCGGTCAGGTGCATCGGGCCGTAGCCGCCGGAGACACTGGGCGCGCCGCCGTGCCCGTCCCAGCGCGACTCCATGTACGCCACGGCCAGCAGCACGTCCCGGGGGACGCCGTAGCGCGCGGCGGCGTCCGCGAACGCCTGCTGGAGGGAGTCGGCGGCGGGCTGTGCCGCCGCGGCGCGGGGCTGCCCGTCCGGGCCGGACGGCGCGGCGGAGACCAGCGGCAGCAGCAGGGCCGCCGCCGCGACGGCGGTGGCGGCCCTGCGCGCTCTGGAGCGGGGGGTTCTCTTCTCGTCGGATCCTCGCAATGCAGCCTCCTGTGGCCGACCGGGACGAGCCGGGGCGTCTGGCGGATGGTGTGCATACGGCCGTGCGCGGAACGGGATCCTTACAGCTATCGCCTGGCCGACGATCCGTCAATCACCGTGCGCCCCACGGGCTTCGTATGTCAGCGCGCATTCCGCAATCCCGTACGAGAGCGAGGGCAGCCCCCGGCACACACGGGTGAGCGGCACGCCCCTACGGCGTGCCGCTCACGTGCCCCTCGGCGGATCAGCGGGTGCCGACCGCCGCCCGTACCGCACGGCGCGCCATCTGGCAGTCGTCGTGCAGCCGACGCAGCAGCAGCCGCTGTTCCTCACCCGCCGCAAGCGCACCGGGGTGACCCGGCCCCGGCGTGCCCGTCGGCGTGGGCTCGCGCATGGTGCGCTGCACGGCGGTTTCGTAACGCCGTATTTCGCGGGTGAGCACCAGCATCAGATTGACCAGGAAGGCGTCCCGTGCGGCGGGTCCCGCGGCCTGCGCGAGCTGGCTGATCTGGCGGCGCGCCACCGGGGCGTCACCGAGCACCGACCACAGGGTCGCGAGGTCGTAGCCCGGCAGGTACCAGCCGGCGTGGTCCCAGTCGAGCAGCACCGGCCCGGCGGGGGAGAGCAGGACGTTGTTCAGCAGCGCGTCGCCGTGGCAGAACTGACCCTGGGTGTGGGCCAGGCCGTGCAGCAGCTTCTGCAGGTCGCCCAGGTCCCGGTCGGTCAGCAGACCGAAGTCGTGGAAGCGCCCGATGCGGCCCGCGTAGTCCAGCGGCGCGTCGAACATCCCGGCCGGCGGTCGCCAGAGGTTGACCCGGCAGATCGCGCCGAGCGCGGCCCGTACGTCGGCGCGCGGCGGTGCTTCGGTGGGATGCCGTTGAAGGGAGGCGACCCGGCCGGGCATCCGCTCGACGACCAGGGTGCAGTTGTCAGGATCCGCGGCGACCAGCCTCGGTACGCGCACCGGCGGGCGGTGGCGTACGAAGGACCGATACGCAGCTATTTCGTGCCGGAACCGCTCGGCCCACGCGGGGGAGTGGTCCAGTAAGCACTTGGCGACCGCGGTCGTACGGCCGGCGGTGCCCACCAGGAGGACGGACTTGCCGCTCCGGCGCAGCACCTGGACCGGATGGAACTCGGGGCAGATGCGGTGCACCGAGGCGACCGCGGCGCGCAGCTGAGCACCCTGGGGGCCGGACAAGTCGAGTCTCCCGCTGAGCGGTTGGGTGCCTCCCCCCTGCACCCGCCGGTTGCGGCCGCCGGTGAGGCCGGAAACCGCCCCCTGGGACTGGGAGGGGTCGAGATACGGCCCGCTTCCCGGAGGCTGCGGACGGTACGGCCGGTTCGGGGCGCTCACGGCGGACGATGCTGCGTACATGGGTGAGACAGATCCCTTCGTGCGCCGACGAGTTGCAGTGCGGCTCCCGGCCCGGCGACCCGGGGCCCGAAGGCCCCGGATCCGGTGTCCGCACCCTGGGGAATGCGGTACCGACACCGGGCCGGGGGCTGCACTTCTACAGAACACGCGGGCGCGGGTGGCAGACCATCTGGCGGACCCTGGCGAACCCTGGCGAATGCTCGCGGGCGTCGTCGGCGGCCCGTTACTGTCAAGTCAGTCGAGGAACCTGGGGGCTTGACGTGGACAGGGAGCCGAACACCCGTCTCGCGGACCTTTTCGGCCTGGCCGGCTGGTCCAAGGGCGAGCTGGCGAGACTGGTCAACCGGCAGGCGGCCGCCATGGGGCATCCGCAGCTGGCGACCGACACCTCGCGGGTACGGCGCTGGATCGACACGGGGGAGACCCCGCGCGACCCGGTGCCCAAGGTGCTCGCCGCCCTGTTCACCGAGCGTCTCGGCCGTGTCGTAACCATCGAGGACCTCGGGTTCGGTCGTTCCGGGCGCGCGGGGAGGAAACAGGCCACGGACGGTCTCCCGTGGCCGCCCGAGCGAACGGCGGCGGTCCTCACGGAATTCACGGGAATGGACCTCATGCTCAACCGACGCGGCTTGGTGGGCGCGGGCGCGGCGCTCGCCGCGGGCTCCGCACTCAGCAGCGCCATGCACGACTGGCTGCACACCGATCCGGCGCTGGCAGCCGACGCCCCCCGATTCGACGACCCGTTCGACTACAACACCATCGACCAGATCGGCTACGACCGTTACGAGGCGGCTCCCGTGGGGTCGCAGGAGATCGACGCACTGGAGCGGTCGGTCGAGGTCTTCCGCGCCTGGGACGCGGCCCGCGGCGGCGGGCTGCAGCGCAAGGCCGTGGTGGGCCAGCTCAACGAGGTGGGCGGGATGCTCGCCTACCACCACCCCGACCATCTCCAGCGCAGGCTGTGGGGGGTGGCGGCCAACCTTGCCGTCCTGGCGGGCTGGATGTCCCACGACGTGGGGCTGGAGCCCACCGCCCAGAAGTACTTCGTCATCGCCGCCCACGCGGCGCGCGAGGGTGGCGACCGCCCGCGCGCGGGCGAGGCGCTCTCCCGGGCGGCCCGCCAGATGGTGCACCTGGGCCGTCCCGACGACGCCCTGGACCTGATGAAGCTGGCCAAGTCCGGCTCCGGCGCCGAGAACCTGCCGCGGACCCGCGCGATGCTCTGCACCATCGAGGCGTGGGCCCAGGCCAGCAAGGGACAGGGCCAGGCCATGCGGCGCACCCTGGGCGAGGCGGAGGAACTCTTCGTCGCCGACCGGGGCGATGTGCCGCCGCCGAGCTGGATGCAGATGTTCGACGAGGCGGACATGCACGGTATGCAGGCGCTGGCCTTCCGTACACTGGCCGAACACGACCCGCGGGCGGCGAAGATCGCCCAGGCGCACGCCAAGCAGGCGCTGCGGCTGCGCGACAACGGCCGGCAGCGGTCGCAGATCTTCGACTACCTCTCGCTGGCCTCCGCCTGCTTCATCGGCAACGACCCCGAACAGGCCGACCGCTACGCCCGGCTGGCCCTGGTGTCCATCAAGGAGAACTCCTCCCACCGCACCTGGGACCGGCTGCGGGAGATGTACCGGCTCACCGGCCGGTACGCGAACTACGCCAAGATCCAGGACCTGCGGGAGGAGATCCAGCGGGTGATGCCGAAGGCCAAGAACAAGGGGCTGGGCCCGGGAATCGGTCCGGTGGGCAGCAACCTGCGGGTCTGACGCCGACGGCTACCGGCGGGGCCTGAAACGGACAAGAGCAAGACGAGCCAAGACCCGTGACCCCGGTCCTGGCCGTACGGACATCGCGTCATACGGACACCGCGCAAGGGTTTACGCTACCCGCTCACCCTGGCGATCAGCACACACGCGTCGTCCTCGCGCTCGGCGCCGCCGAACTCCTCGGCGATGACGCGGACACAGTCCTGCGCGTTGCGCGCCGCGGCGAACCGCGGTGCCAGCGACAGGAGGCGCTCGGCACCCTCGTGGGGCGCGAGCGCGCCGTGCGACCGGCGCGGCACCAGGCCGTCCGTGTGCAGCACCAGAAGGTCGCCGGGCTCCAACTGCTCGCACCGTTGCGTGTAGGCGGCTCCGGTGGTGGCACCGAGCAGCACGCCCTCCGGGGGGCTCAGCGGGCTTCCCGTGCCGTCGCGGAACAGCAGCGGGGCGGGGTGGCCGGCCTGGGCCCAGACGAGCTGACGGGAGGCGGGGTCGAAACGGCAGCAGACCGCGCTGCCCAGGGCGGGCTGTGCGGAGGTGTCGAGGAGCTGGTTCAGATAGCCCATCAGCGGGCCCGGCTCCTGACCGGACACCGCCATGCCGCGCAGCGCGCCCAGCACCATCGCCATGCCGGACGTGGCGGTGGCGCCGTGGCCGGTCAGGTCGCCGACGCTCAGCAGGGTCCGGCCGTCCGGAAGCTGCAGCGCGTCGTACCAGTCCCCGCCGATCAGAGCGCTGGTGCCGGAAGGGAGGTAACGGGCGGCGAGGTCGAGTGCGACGGGCCCGCCCTGCGGGAACCGCAGGGAGCCGCGCCACGGCGGCAGCACGGCTTCCTGCAGCTCGACCGCAAGCCGGTGCTCCGTCTGCGCCATGTGCCGTTGACGCTGCAGCGAGTCACGGGTCTCGCGCACCGCCCGCTGGCTGCGACGCAGCTCGCTGACGTCGCGCAGCACGGCCCACATGCACGCCGTACTGCCGTCGGCTTCGAGCACCGGCTCGCCCACCATGTGCACCGTACGGACGCTCTGGTCGCTCCGTACGATGCGGAACTCGTCGTCGATCGGGCGGCCGTCCACCAGGCAGTCGGTGACCATCGTGGTCAGTAGCTGCTGGTCCTCGCAGAAGACCAGGGACGGCAGCTCGTCCAAGGTCAGGGGCCCTTCGGCCGGGTCCCGGCCGAAGATCCCGAACAGCTCCTCGGACCAGCTCACCTCGTCGGTGAGGAGGTTCCACTCGGCGCTGCCGACCCGGCTGAGCAGTGAGCCGCGCGGATGCCCCGCGGGCTCGGGCGGCGCCACCGGCAGCCGGTCGTCGTCGGCCGCGTCGGCCGCGTCCGCCGTGTCCTGGGCCGTCCCGGGGTCGGCGGGCAGGCCCTCCCGGAGCTGGTCCAGGTGTCCGCCGAGGTCGTCGAGGTGATGGACGGCGAGGTCGCACAGCGCCCGCTGCCAGCGCAGCCGGGGGTCGTCGGGCTCGTCGCCGCCCGCCGCGGTCTCCCGGCGTACGGCGTCCAGGCCGCCCCGCAACCGGCGTGCCTGGGTGATCAGGGCCTCGACCACGTCGCGCTCGGGCGGCTGGGCGGCTGGTCGGTCCGCGAACAGATGGGACGGCATGACGTTCTCCGATATCAGGCGGCGCCGGGGCCTGGTCTGACGGAAGGGCCGGTAACGACTGTTGCACAGGCTGCGACCGCCCGTAAGGGATTTGGCATTACCCGATACGGTGGTGCACTTGGCATATGCCCCCGGCCTCCCTGGGGCAATCTTCGGCCGAATCAGCGGAACGGAGCGTTCCAGGCTAGGCTTCGGCCGCCGTAGCGCGCTCGGTCCCACCGATCCATGGTGGGAACGACGCATACGACCCGTGGTCACCGGCAAGAATGCCGGTCAGCGGAAATCCCGTTGCCAGCCTGCCCCCCGCACCGGATGCTGACCTCATGTTCGATCCAGACATAGCGCCCAGTGGCACCCTGCTCGGCCTCCTGCAGCGAGGCCGCGGCGACGGGACCCTGCACGCCCTCGCGGCGCCGCGGGCCGAGGCGCTCGCGGCACTGAACGACAGCGTGCTGCGCGACCCCCGCCGCGACTGGCAGGTAGAGAACCGCTCCCTGTACTACGCGCGCCTCTACATGCAGCTCGACGGCGGACTCGAAGAGATCGAACGGCATCTTTTCCACCCCGACGACCTCACCGACCCCGGCGAGGAGCGCACGGGCCTCGCCCTCGCCGTGCTCGGCCACCTCGCCGCGTACGGCCGGGACGCCGCCCTCCTCCTCCTGCGCAGCTACGCCGCCGCCGGCACGAACTGGCGCTGGGCCCTGGACGAGCTCGCGCTGCGGGACGACGACGCGGGACTGGCGACCCTCGCCCCCGCGGTCCTCGCCCGCTTCCCGCACACCGCCGAGGGCGACGCCGAGCTGGCCGCCGCCGTCCGCGACGCCTTCGAGCCCCGCCCGTGGCGGCTGTGGGCCGAGGACCCCCGCTACGGCGAACGCGTCCGCGCCGCCCAGGAACAGGGCTGCTTCGACCGCTGGCAGCGCCAGCTCAGGCCCAGCGGCCCCCGCCCCGGCTGGAGCGTCACCGAAGTACTGGACTGGGCCCAGCAGGGCCTGGAGCTGCATCCCGAGGAGTGGCGCCAGGTCGCGGCGGCGCGCTGCCTGGCGGCCGTCGCGGGCCCCGAGGACCGCCCCGAGCTGCTGCGCGCCGCGCGCACCGGCCCGGACGCCGCCCGCGCCGCCGCCCTGCGCCACCTCGCCGAGCGCGGCGACCCGGAGGCCCTCGACCTCATCGAGGCCGCGGCCGCCGACCCCTTCTCCAGCCGTCCGCTCGCCGAGGCCGCGCTCGCCGCCTTCGAGCGGATGCGCGCCGTGGCCGCCGTCGAGCGGGCCCGCCGGTGGGCCCCCCGCCCCGACGCCCTCGGCGCGGCCGGCGCCACGATGCTGGCCCGCCGCGGCAGCCGTGGCGACGCCGACCTGGTGCTGGCGGCCCTACGCCGTACGGTACGGACCGAGGGACCGGACGCGGACGGACTGTGGGAGCTGGTCGACGGGGCGGGACGCCTGGGCGTGGCCTGCGCGGCGCCGGTGCTGCGCCACATCTACCGCGAGACCTCCTCCTCCCACCTCAGAGGCCGCGCCGCGGGCGCGCTGGCCGTCACCGACCCCGGGTTCCCGGCGGGCTTCGCCGTCGAGTGCCTGTGGGACTGCGAGGAGAGCACCCGCGAGCTGGCCGCCCGGCACGCGGCGACCGGCGACGACCGGGTCGTGGAGCAACTGCGCAGGCTGGCCGCCGATCCGGCCGAGGAGGCCGAGGTGCAGACGGCGGTACGCAGCCGCTTCGGGCCGGACGCGCCGGCGCTCTGAGCCGCGGGGGCGCAGGGGCCGCGGGAGCGCACGGGCCGTCCGCGCCGGGCGCCCGTGCTCCGGCGCGGGCGTCAACGCTCACGGGACGTTCCCCGGCAGGAAAGATCCCCGTGGCCGGTTCCACGCCCGGTGGGCCGACAACAGCCGTATGCGTGTTGCCATCGTCAGCGAGTCCTTCCCGCCCGACGTCAACGGCGTCGCCCACTGCGCCCTCGAAACCGCCCGGCACCTGGTCCGGCGCGGGCACGACGTGCTCGTCGTCGCCCCGACGGGCGCCGACGGGACACCGGACGGCGGACCGGGCGCCCCCTGCTCCGTCGTCCGGGTGCCCTCGGTGCCGCTCCCGGGTCACCCGCAGGTCAGGGTGGCGCTGCCCGGCCGCCGGCTGGCCGCCGCGCTGGACGGGCACCGGCCGGACGTGGTGCACCTGGCCGGGCCCTTCGTCCTGGGGGCCCGCGCGATGGCCGTCGCCGCGCGGCGAGGCGTGCCCGCCGTCGCCGTCTACCAGACCGACCTGGGCGGCTACGCCCGTGCCTACCTGCGCACCGGCGGCGCCGCGGCCTGGCGGCGCCTGCGGACGGTGCACGCCGCGGCCGACCGGACCCTCGCGCCGTCCTCCTCCGCCCTGCACGACCTGGCCGCGCACGGGGTGCCCCGGCTGCGGCTGTGGCCGCGCGGCGTGGACTCCGCGCGGTTCCACCCCGCTCGCCGCGACACGGTGCTGCGCAGCTCGCTCGCCGCGGGCCGGACCCTGCTGGTCGGGTACGTCGGGCGGCTCGCGCCCGAGAAGGAGGTACGGCTGCTGGCCCGGGCCTCGCGGCTGCCCGGCGTACGGACCGTGGTGATCGGGGACGGGCCGAGCGCCCCCGGCCTGCGCGCCGCCCTGCCCGGCGTGCGTTTCCTGGGCCGCCGCACGGGCGACGAACTGGCGCGGCTCGTCGCCTCCCTGGACGTGTTCGTGCACACCGGCCGCTACGACACCTTCTGCCAGACCGTCCAGGAAGCGATGGCGGGCGGCGTACCCGTGGTGGCGCCCGCCGCCGGCGGCCCGCTGGACCTCGTGGAGCACGGGCGTACGGGGCTGCTGGTGCCGCCGGGTGACGGGGAGGCGCTGCGCGACGCGGTCCGGCTGCTGGCCGGCGACCCGGCCGCGCGCGCACGGCTGGGCGCCGCGGGCCGCGCGGCGGTCGAACACCGCACCTGGGAGGTGGTCGGCGACGAACTGCTGGGCCATTACGAGGACGTGCTCGCCGACCGGACGGCGGTGGCCGCATGACGGCGCGGACGGGCACGTCCGCGCGGTTCGTCCTCGACGAGACCCGGTACGTCGGAGCCGGACTGCGCATCGTACGGCTCGCGAACTTCGTGACGCCGGAGTCGGGCGGGCTGCGTACCGCTCTGCGGGCCCTGGGCGCCGGATACCGCGCCGCCGGGCACGATCCGGTCCTGATCGTGCCCGGCCCGGCCGCGGGCGACGAGGACACCGGCCAGGGACGGGTGATCACCCTGCCCGGCCCGGTCCTGCCCGGCACGGGCGGCTACCGGGTGCTGGCCGACCGGCGCCGGGTCCGGCGCGTCCTGGAGGAGCTGGCCCCCGACCGCCTGGAGGTCTCCGACCGCACGACGCTGCGGTGGACCGGGGAGTGGGCGCGGCGGGCCCGCGTCCCGGCGGTGGCGGTGTCGCACGAGAGTGTGGACGGCGTGCTCCGCACCTGGGGCGTGCCGCGCGGACCGGCACGCGCCGCCGCCGACCGGATCAACGCCCGGACCGCGCACGCCTACAGCCGGGTGGTGTGCACGACGGAATGGGCGGCGGCCGAGTTCACCCGGGTCGGCGCGCGCAACGTCGTACGGGCGCCGCTGGGCGTCGACCTGACGGCCCGGCACCCCGCCCTGCACAGCCCGGAGCTGCGGCGCCGGTGCGCGGGTGGCGCCGACGTGCTCCTGCTCCTGTGCTCGCGGCTGTCGGTGGAGAAGCGGCCGGGACGCGCCCTGGACGCGCTGGCGGAGCTGCGGTGGCGTGGTGTCGACGCGGCCCTGGTGGTCGCGGGCGAGGGGCCGCTGCGGTCCCGCCTGGCGGCCCGGGCCCGTACCGAGCGGCTGCCCGTGGCGTTCCTCGGGCAGGTCGCCGACCCGGGTGAGCTGGCCGCCCTCCAGGCCGGCGCGGACGTGGCCCTGGCGCCGGGCCCGGCGGAGACGTTCGGGCCGGCGGCCCTGGAGGCGCTCGCCTGCGGTACGCCGGTCGTGGCGAGCGCCGCGTCGGCCCTGGCCGGTCTCGTCGGCCCCGGCGGTGACACCGCCCTGGACGACGGCCCCTCCTTCGCGGACGCGGTCCTGCGGGTCCTCGGGCGCCCCGAGGCGCAGCGCCGTGCGGCGGCCCGGCAGCGCGCGGAGGGCTACGGCTGGAAGCCGGCCGTGGCCGCCTTCCTCGCGGCCCACGACGCCGCCGTACCGCCGCTGTGACGCCGCCGTGCCGCCCGTACGGCAGGGGTCAGGCCGACGGTTCCCCCTCGACGGTCCGGGGCCCCAGCCGCAGCGACGGCTCCGGCGTGACCGGGGTGTCCTCCGGCTGACGGGCCCACCGGGCGGCGATGACCGCGCAGACCATCAACTGGAGCTGGTGGTAGAGCATCAGCGGCAGGATGACCAGGCCGGCCGCGCCGCCGAAGAGCACCGCCGCCATCGGCAGCCCGGTGGCGAGGCTCTTGTTCGAACCGCAGAACACGATGGTGATGCGGTCCGCCCGGCAGAAGCCCAGCCGCCGGGCGGCCAGCGAGGTCGTGACCAGGGCGGTGGCCAGCAGGCCCGCGGCCAGGAGCAGCAGGGCGAGCAGCCGGGCCGGGGTGATCTGGTGCCAGATGCCCTGCTCCATGCCCTTGCTGAAGGCGGTGTAGACGACGAGGAGGATGGAGCAGCGGTCCAGGAGGCCGAGGGATTTCTTGTGCCGGGTGAGCAGGCCGCCGATCCAGCGGCGCAGCACCTGCCCGGCGAGGAAGGGCAGCAGCAGATGGGTGGCGATGGAGAGCAGGCCCGCCGCCGAGAAGCTGAGGGCGGAGCCGATCAGCCAGGCCGCGAGCAGCGGGGTGGCGGCCATGCCGAACAGACTGGAGTACGTGCCGGCGCAGATGGCGGCCGGGACGTTGCCGCGGGCCGTGGAGGTCAGGGCGATCGAGGACTGGACGGTCGAGGGGACGACGCACAGGAACAGCAGCCCCGTGTACAGCCGGTCGGAGAGCAGGAACGGGACGAGGCCGCCGGCCGCCAGGCCCAGCAGCGGGAAGAGGACGAAGGTGCCGGCCCCGGTCAGCAGGTGAAGCTTCCACTGCCGTAGCCCGTGCAGTGCCTCACGGGTGGAGAGCCGCGCACCGTAGAGGAAGAAGAGCAGACCGATGGCGAGGTCGGCGGCGGTGTCCGCGGCCACGGCCCCCGCTCCGGTCGCGGGCAGTACGGTGGCGAACAGGACGGTGCCGAGGAGGGCTGCCACATAGGGGTCGACCGCTCGTGCCAGGCGGCGCGGCGTGCGGGCGGCCGGTGCCGGGTCACTCATCGTCGCCGGTCTGCCAGGGCGGGTGTCCGACGCGGGACGGGTCGGCGCCGGGGCCGTTGGCGTCCCGGGTCCGTACGTCGATGGCGCCGCCGCCTCCGTCGTGGTCGCTGCCCGCCGTCCCCTTGCCGGCGAGCAGGGTGTTGAGCGTCCGGTCGACCTCCAGCCAGGAGTCCGCCGAGGAGTTGTCGACGACGAGCAGGCCGACGGCCGTTCCCGCGCGGGGCGGCGGCGGGGTCTCGTCCTCGTCGTCCTGGGAGTCGCACGGCGGAGCCGGCGGCGGGACCGGCGGCCCCGGTGCCGCGGCCTGGGCGGCGCCGCCGCCCCACAGCACGCTCAGCACCGTCGCGACGGCGAGGGACAGCGTGGAGGGGCGCACGGCCCGGGACCGCGTGCCGCGGTCCCGGAGCCGCCCGGCGCCGCCCCGGAAGGGGTTCGGTGCCATACGGTCAGCCTCTTCTCAGACGGGGGCCGGGGCGCGGTGGGCGTGATGCCTGCTGATGTTCTTCTCCAACAGCTCGGTGGCGCAGCGCAGTTCGACGCTGCCGGTCTGGCCCGTGACGGGCAGCCTGCCGTCGGCGTTCTTCAGGTCGGCCAGCGCTCCGTCGATGGCGCCGTGCGCGGCGAACAGGCAGGGGGTGCTGTAGATCGCCACGTCCACGCCGAGTTCGGTGAGTTCGGTCAGTGACAGGCGGGGCGACTTGCCGCCCGCGATCTGGTTGAACAGCAGCGGTTTGCTGCCCACCACGGACCGGATGCGTTCGATCCACTCCACGCTGCGCACCCCGTCCACCAGGACGACGTCCGCGTCCGTCTCGGCGAGCGCCGCCGCCCGCCGGACGATCTCCGCCTCCTCCGTGGCGTCCGTACGGGCCACCACGACCAGGTCCTTGCGGCTGCTCAGCACCAGGTTGAGCTTGTCCAGGTACTCCTCCAGCGGGAGGATCAGCTTGCCGTCCGCGTGTCCGCACCGGCGCGGTCTCTTCTGGTCCTCCAGGATCACGCCCGAGGCCCCGGCGCGCTCCAGGCTCTGGACGACGTGGCAGGCGACCTCGGGGTCCACATAGCCGTCGTCGATGTCCACCAGCAGGTGGTGGGACGGAAAGGCCAGGCGCAGCCGTTCGGTGAACTGCACCATGTCCGGCCAGGCGATGAATCCGATGTCGGGCAGGCCGTAATAGGATGCCGCGAAACCGAATCCGGAGACGAACATGCCGTCGTAGTGCTGGGCCGCGATGGACGCCGAATACATGTCGTAGATACCGATGAGCGGTGTGGTGCGAGGCGACCCGACCGCCTCGCGCAGGGCGCTGCCGTACTGCATGGTTCTCCTGCCTCTCGGGCCCGCGGAGCGCGGGTCCTTGGGGTGTTCTTGACCCGACGGTCCCAGGAAACAAAGAGCTAGTAAAAGGATTCCGGGAAGCAACACCCGTTTGAGGAAACGCCGCAGGCCACGGGGGTTGTTCGGAAATTATTATGAGGTGATGGGCGGACTGCGGAAGTGACGTTTCCGCGGGGGGATCGCGGGAGCGTAAACGTGATGAGCTGAAATGCGCCGGAGGCCGCCCGGGTGTTTTCGGGCGGCCTCCGGCGTCCGTCCGGGCGCGCCGGAGGCCGAGCACGCCGGCGCCGCCGGGCCCGCTGCCACAATGGCGGCATGACGGGACGCTGGGAGTTCTGGATCGACCGGGGCGGCACGTTCACGGACGTGGTGGGGCGGCGGCCGGACGGGCGGCTGGTCACCGGCAAGCTGCTCTCGCACCGCCCCGGGAGCGCCGAGGACGCCGCCGTCGCCGGCATCCGGGCGATGCTGGGGCTCGCCCCCGGCGCACCGGTGCCCGCCGAGCGGATCGCCGTCGTCAAGATGGGCACGACCGTGGCGACCAACGCCCTGCTGGAGCGCGCGGGCGAGCCGACCGTCCTGGTCACCACCGAGGGCTTCCGGGACGCGCTGCGCATCGCCTACCAGAACCGGCCGCGGATCTTCGACCGGCGGATCGTGCTGCCCGAGGCGCTGTACGAGCGGGTGATCGAGGTCCCGGAGCGGGTGGACGCGCGGGGCGAGGTCGTCCGGCCTCTGGAGACGGAGGTGGTGCGGGCGGAGCTGGCGCGGGCGTACGAGGACGGGCTGCGCAGCGCGGCGGTCGTCCTGCTGCACGGCTACCGCTGCCCGGACCACGAGCAGGCTGTCGCCGCCCTGGCGAAGGAGGCCGGGTTCACGCAGGTGAGCTGCTCGCACGAGGTCAGCCCGCTGATGAAGCTGGTGCCGCGCGGCGACACCACCGTCGTGGACGCCTATCTGTCGCCGATCCTCGGGCGGTACGTGGCCGAGGTGGCCCGCCAACTGCCGGGCGTACGGCTGATGTTCATGCAGTCCAACGGCGGTCTGCGGGAGGCCGCGCACTTCCGCGGCAAGGACGCGGTGCTCTCCGGCCCGGCGGGCGGCGTCGTCGGGATGGCCCGCTCCTCGGCCGAGGCGGGCGACGGGTACGACCGGGTGATCGGCTTCGACATGGGTGGCACCTCCACCGACGTGTCGCACTACGCGGGCTCCTTCGAGCGGATCTTCGGCAGCGAGGTCGCGGGCGTACGGATGCGGGCGCCCATGATGAACATCCACACCGTCGCGGCGGGCGGTGGCTCGGTGTTGCACTTCGACGGGCGGCGCTACCGCGTCGGCCCGGACTCGGCCGGTGCCGTCCCAGGCCCGGCCTGCTACCGGCGCGGCGGCCCGCTGACCGTCACGGACGCCAACGTCATGCTGGGGCGCGTCCAGCCGGCGTACTTTCCCGCGGTGTTCGGGCCCGACGGCGACCGGCCGCTGGACGACGCGACGGTACGGGAGCGTTTCGTCCGGCTGGCCGAGGAGGCGGCCGAGGCCACCGGCGACCGGCGCGGCCCCGAGGAGGTCGCGGCCGGGTTCCTGGACATCGCCGTGCTGAACATGGCCAACGCGGTCAAGAAGATCTCCGTCCAGCGCGGTTACGACGTCACGCGCTACGCGCTCACCAGCTTCGGCGGCGCGGGCGGCCAGCACGCCTGCGCGGTCGCCGACGCGCTCGGCATCGGCACGGTCGTCGTACCGCCGCTGGCCGGGGTGCTGTCCGCGTACGGCATCGGGGTCGCCGACGCGACGGCCATGCGGGAACAGGCCGTCGAGGTGGGGATCGACCCGGAGTCGGACGCCACGGACCTCGCCGAGGTGCACGGTGTCTGCGACCGGCTGGCCGCCCGTACCCGTCGCGAACTGCTCGACGACGGCGTCCCGGAGGAGAGCGTCACCACCCGGGGGCGGGTGATGCTCCGCTACGCCGGGACGGACTCCGCGATCGGCGTGGCGCTGGACACGCCGCGGGCGATGGCCGCCGCGTTCGTCCGGGCGCACCGGGCTCGGTACGGGTTCACGATGGACAAGCCGCTGATCGCCGAGGCCGTGTCGGTGGAAGCGGTGGGCGCCGCGGGCGGCACGGCCGGGCACGAGGTGCCGACGGGGGAGCGGGCGGGGGCGCTGCGGCCGGTCGCGACGGTGCGGATGTTCGCGCAGGGGCGCTGGCAGGACACGGACCTGTTCGCCCGGGGCGACCTGCGCCCCGGCGACATGCTCACCGGTCCCGCGATCGTCGCCGAGGACGACGCGACGACGGTCCTGGACCCGGGCTGGCAGGCCCGCGCGGGGGAGCGCGGCCATCTGCTGCTGACCCGGGCGCGGCCCCGCGCGAGCGGTCCCGCGGTCGGCACGGACGCCGATCCGGTGATGCTGGAGGTGTTCAACAGTCTCTTCATGGCGATCGCCGAGCAGATGGGCGTCCGTCTGGAGAACACCGCCCACTCGGTCAACATCAAGGAGCGGCTGGACTTCTCCTGTGCCCTCTTCGATCACGAAGGCAACCTCATCGCCAACGCCCCGCACATTCCCGTGCATCTCGGGTCGATGGGGGAGTCCATCAAGGAGGTGCTCCGGCGTCGGCGCGGCACGGACGGAGAGCTGCGGCCGGGTGATGTGTACGCGGTCAACGATCCGTACCACGGGGGTACGCACCTGCCGGACGTCACCGTCGTCACCCCCGTCTTCGACGACGCGGGCGAGGAACTGCTGTTCCTGGTGGCCTCGCGCGGCCACCACGCCGAGATCGGCGGCATCACCCCGGGCTCGATGCCCGCCTTCAGCCGCACCATCCAGGAGGAGGGTGTCCTCTTCGACAACTGGCTGCTGGTACGGGACGGCAGGCTGCGCGAGGACGAGACGCGCGACCTGCTCGCCGCCGGGCCGTATCCGTCACGGGCACCGGACGCCAACATCGCCGACCTGCGGGCCCAGATCGCCGCCAACGAGAAGGGCATCCGCGAACTGCGCAAGATGATCGAGCAGTTCGGCCTGGACGTGGTGCGGGCCTACATGGGGCACGTCCAGGACAACGCCGAGGAATCGGTACGCCGGATCATCGCGCGGCTGGCGGACGGCTCGTACCGTTACGAGACCGACGGCGGCGCGGTGATCCAGGTCGCGCTGACCGTGGACCGCGCGGCCCGCAGCGCCGTACTGGACTTCGCCGGGACCTCGGAGCAACTGCCCGGTAACGCCAACGCGCCCAGCTCGGTGGTGATGGCGGCGGTGCTCTACGTCTTCCGTACGCTCGTCGCCGAGGACATCCCCCTCAACAGCGGCTGCCTCAAGCCGGTCGAGGTGCGTGTCCCGCCCGGTTCCATGCTCGCGCCGGAGTTCCCCGCCGCCACCGTCGCGGGCAACGTGGAGACCTCGCAGGCCGTCACCGGCGCGCTCTACGCCGCGCTCGGCGTGCAGGCCGAGGGCTCGGGCACGATGAACAACCTCACCTTCGGCAACGACCGGGTGCAGTACTACGAGACCGTCGCCAGCGGCTCGGGCGCGGGCGACGGCTTCGACGGCGCGGACGCCGTGCAGACCCACATGACCAACTCCCGGCTGACCGACCCCGAGGTCCTGGAGTGGCGCTATCCCGTACGGGTGGAGAGTTTCTCCGTACGCGAGGACAGCGGCGGCGACGGCCGGTGGCGGGGCGGCCGGGGCGTCGAACGCCGCCTGCGCTTCCTGGAACCGGTGACGGTGGCGCTGCTCACCGGGCACCGCCGGGTGCCGCCCTACGGGATGGCGGGTGGCGGACCCGGCGCGACGGGCGCCAATCTGGTCCGCCGCGCGGACGGCACGGAGGAAGCCCTGGAGGGCTGCGACGTGGCGGAGATCGGCGCCGGGGACGTACTGGTGATCCGTACGCCGGGGGGCGGCGGTTACGGCAAGCCGGACGGATCAGCCGGAGACGCGTGAGCGCCGGGGGACGAAACGGACGGTCGTGCCCGGTGCGGCCTGGGCCGCCGCGGCGAGGAAGCGTTCCGGCACGACGCCGACGACCGGGTAGCCGCCCGTCGTCGGGTGGTCGTTGAGGAAGAGCACGGGCAGGCCGTCCGGGGGGACCTGAAGCGCTCCCAGCGGCATGCCCTCGCTGGGCAGCTCGCCGTCCTTGCGGCGTTCCAGGGACGGCCCTTCGGTGCGCAGGCCGATGCGGTTGCTCGCCGAGGAGACGCGGAAACGGCCGGTGGCGAGCGTCCGCAGGCCCGCTCCGGTGAACCAGTCGTCGCGCGGCCCCAGTACGCAGGGCAGCACCAGTTCCGCGACCGGCGGTGCCGGGAGCGGGACGACGTCCACGGAGGCGGGCGGGCCGTGCGGGGTGCCGAGCGGCAGCACGCCGCCGTCGGACAGCGGCGCGGGCCCGAGGCCGGAGAGCAGGTCGGCGGCGCGGCTGCCGAGCACCGGCTCCGCGTCGACGCCGCCGGCGAAGGCGAGGTACGAGCGGAGTCCGGCGGTGGCCGGCCCGGCGTCCAGCACCGCGCCCGCCGGGACGCGTACCGGCGCGCCCCAGGGGGCGGGGCGGCCGTCCACCGTGACCGGACAGGGCGCGCCGGTCACCGCGGCCACGGTGTCCGTGCGGACCCGTACGGCGCAGCCGGTGAGGGTCGTCTCCAAGGTGGCGGACGTCTCCGGATTGCCCACGAGGCGGTTGGCGACCCGGTGGGCGGGCTCGTCCAGGGCGCCCGCACGCGGCACGCCGAGGTGGGCGTGGCCCGCGCGGCCGAGGTCCTGGACGGTGGTCAGGGCTCCGGCGCGTACGACACAGAAGGCGCGGTCGGTCATCATGCCTCCTGGGATTCAGTAGAAACCGGGATGAAGCGGACGCGGGTGCCGGGGGAGAACAGGGCCGCCGGGTCGCGGTCCGGGTCCCACAGGTCGACGTCACTGGTGCCGATGAGCTGCCAGCCGCCGGGCGAAGAGCGCGGATAGACGCCGGTGTACGGGCCCGCCAGGGCGACCGAGCCGACCGGCACCTTGGTGCGCGGCGTGGCGCGGCGCGGTACGTGGTGGCGCTCCGGCAGGCCCGTCAGATAGCCGAAGCCGGGCGCGAACCCGCAGAAGGCGACGTGGAACTCGGTGCCGGAGTGGATACGGACCACGTCCTCGGGCGTGGTGCCCCACAGGGCTGCCACGTCGGCGAGGTCGGGGCCGTCGTAGCGCACCGGGATCTCGATGGCGGGCCGGTCGCCGGCGGTGGCCGGGGGGACGTCCCAGCCGGACAGCTCGGCGGCCAGCCGTCCCGGGTCGGCCAGCCCGTCGAGCAGGACCGTACGGGCGGCCGGGACGATCTCGCGGACCGCGGGCAGGGTGCCGGCGGCGGCGCGGCGCAGCAGCTCGGCGTGGAACGCCTCGACGGCCGCGGCGTCGTCCAGCTCGACCAGCAGCCCGTGGTCGCCGACCGGCAGCGGGCGCAGGGACAGCCGCGACCGGCCGGCCGGGGTGCGGCCGCCGGGGGTACCGGTGCTCACGCGAAGCTGCCGATCCGTACGCCGGCCGCGGTCAGCTCGTCGCGCACCCGCCGTGCGAGGTCCGCGGCGCCGGGGGTGTCGCCGTGCAGGCACAGCGAGCGCGCTTCGGTCTTCACGGTGCTGCCGTCGACGGCGGTGACGGTGCCTTCCGTCGCCATGCCCAGCGCGCGCTTGACGACCTCGTCGGGGTCGTGGATGACGGCGCCCGGCTCGCGGCGGGAGACCAGGGTGCCTTCGGGGGTGTAGGCGCGGTCGGCGAACGCCTCGCCGACGACGGGCAGGCCGACGCGGCGGGCCGCCTCGTGGAGCTGGGAGCCGGGCAGGCCGAGGATGGGCAGCGGGGTGCCGGCGGTCCGTACGCCTTCCAGGACGGCGGCGGACTGCGCCTCGTCGTGGACGCAGCGGTTGTAGAGCGCGCCGTGCGGCTTGACGTAGCCGACCCGGGTGCCGGCGGCGCGGGCGAAGACCTCCAGCGCGCCGATCTGGTACGCGATCTCGTCGGCCAGCTCGCGCGGCGGTACGTCCATGGCGCGGCGCCCGAAGCCCGCGAGGTCGCGGTAGGAGACCTGGGCGCCGACGACCACGCCGCGCTCGGCGGCCAGCTCGCAGACCCGGCGCATGGTGCTGGGGTCCCCGGCGTGGAAACCGCAGGCCACGTTGGCGCTGGTGACGACGGAGAGCAGGGCCTCGTCGTCGGTGAGCTCCCAGCGTCCGAAGCCTTCCCCGAGGTCGGCGTTGAGATCGACGAGGGGGGTGGTCACCGGGTCGCTCATAGAAGTCGCAAGTCCGTTCCGGAGGTGGCCGCCACGCGGGCGGGTGCACAGGCCGCAGAGGTTTCGGGACCGGCCGGCCCGTATCCGTAGTGGCTCTCCCCCTGAGGGCACTCGGGCCGGCCGGTGGTCAGGCCAACGTAAGCGATCGTTCAACGATCCGACAAGAGGTGTGTTGTCTCGTTCTGCCATCTGGGATTGACTGCCGCTCACAGCACAAGGGGTGCACGTACGGGGCGAAAGCGGGGACGACGATGGCGGGCGGGATGACACGGGGCGACCGGCACAGGCTCGCCGAGGTCTCCGAGCTGGCGGGCGACCGGGTACTGCTGGGGCGTTCCAGCACCGCGGAGCGGGTGGCCGACATTCTCCGGGACCGCATCACCGAGGGCTACTTCCCACCCGGCGCGCGACTGTCCGAGGAGAGCATCGGCGGGGCCCTGGGGGTCTCGCGCAACACCCTGCGGGAGGCGTTCCGCCTGCTCACACACGAGCGCCTGCTGGTGCATCAGCTCAACCGCGGGGTTTTCGTACGCATCGTGACGGTGGCGGACCTGGACGACATCTACCGGGTCCGTACGCTCGTGGAGTGCGCCGCCGTACGCAGCCTGGGTGAGCCGCCGCACCCGGTGGGGGCGATGGAGGCGGCCGTGGTGGCCGGCGAGACCGCCTTCGAGGAGCGTGCCTGGCGGGACCTGGGCACCGCGAACCTCCGGTTCCACCAAGCGGTGGTGGGCCTGGCGGGCAGTCCGCGCACCGACGAGCTGATGCGCGGGGTGCTCGCGGAACTGCGGCTGGTCTTTCACGTGATGGACGATCCGCGCCGGTTCCACGCGCCGTACCTGACCCGCAACCGGCAGATCCTCGAAGAGCTCCAGGCCGGGAACGGGGCCGCCGCCGAGCTGCTGCTGGAGTCCTATCTGGAGGACTCCAGAGTGCAGCTTTCCGGGGCGTACGCCCAGCGCATGGCGGCGCGGGAGGGCGTGTAGGAGTACCGGAGTTTCGCTCCCGTCAACCCCTTGTCGGATCGTTGAACAATCGCCTAACCTCCTCGCATCCTCCTCACGGTCCGCGTGGGGTCCCGTATGCGGAAGGCGGACCCATGATCGTGCTTCTCGGCGTGCTCGTGGTCGTGGTCGGCTTCGCCACCAAACGCAATGCCCTGCTGGTCGTGGGGGTGGCGGGCATCGTCACCGGTCTGCTCGGCGGCCTGTCGCCGCAGGAGGTCCTGGCGGCCTTCGGCACCGGCTTCGCCAGCAGCCGGGCGGTGACGATCTTCGCGATCACCCTCCCGGTGATCGGCCTGCTGGAGCGCTACGGCCTCCAGGAGCAGGCCCGCCGGCTGATCGCCCGCTTCGGCAAACTGACCACCGGCCGTTTCCTCGCCCTCTACCTGGGCATGCGGCAGATCGGCGCGGCCGTCGGGCTGACGCACGTCTTCGGGCACGCGCAGACCGTGCGCCCGCTGGCCGTGCCGATGGCCGAGGGCGCCGCCGAGCGCAAGCACGGGCGGCTGACCGAGAAGGGCCGGGAGAAGGTCCGCTCGTTCTCCGCGAGCGCCGACAACGTGGGGCTGTTCTTCGGTGAGGACGTCTTCCTCGCGGTCGGCTCGATCCTGCTGATCACCAGCTTCGTCAACACCACGTACAACACCCACCTGGAGCCGCTGCACCTGGCACTGTGGGCGATCCCCTCCGCGCTGTGCGCCTTCGCCGTGCACGGCTGGCGGCTGCTGCGCCTGGACCGGTACCTGGAACGCGAACTGGTCGCCGCCAACATCGAGCCCGTCGCCGAGGGAGCAGCCAAGTGATCAAAGCGGAGTGGTTCTACTGGCTCGTCGGCCTGAGCTTCCTGGTGATGGCCTCCCAGATGCTCACCGACCGCAGCAACCCCAAGCGGCTGGGCACCACCGCCTTCTGGGGCCTGCTCGGCGTCGGCTTCGTCTACAGCAGTTGGGTCGTCGAGAAGAAGGCCCCGGCCGAGCCGCTGGGCGCGGCCGTCCTGATCATGGTCCTGCTGGCCGGCTTCGGCTTCACCGGGCGCGGTACGCCGCGCACCACCACGCCCGAACAGCGCGAGGCCAGCGCCCTGAAGCTGGGCAACAAGCTGTTCGTGCCCGCGCTGGCCATCCCGGTCGTCGCGCTGCTGTGCGCGGTCCTCGTCAAGAAGCTCTCGATCGGTGGTGAACCGATCCTCCAGGAGGGCAGCGAGACCATCCTGGGGCTCGGCATCGGCGCCGTCGTCGCCCTCGTCGTCGGCATGATCATGCTGCGCGAGAAGCGGATAGCGGTCCCCGTGCAGGCCGGGCGCTCCATGCTGGAGTCGATGGGCTGGGCGATGCTGCTGCCGCAGCTTCTCGCCACCCTGGGCACCATCTTCCAGCTCTCCGGCGTCGGCACCCAGGTCGGCAAGCTCGCCACCTCGGTCCTGCCGGAGGACTCCCTGTACGTCGCGGTCGTCGTCTACTGCGTCGGCATGGCCCTGTTCACCGTGATCATGGGCAACGCGTTCGCCGCCTTCCCCGTGATGACCGCGGCGGTCGGCTGGCCGGTGCTCATCGAGCACTTCCACGGCGACGCGCCCGCCGTCCTGGCCATCGGCATGCTCGCCGGGTTCTGCGGGACGCTGGTGACCCCGATGGCGGCCAACTTCAACATCGTCCCGTCGGCGCTGCTGGAGCTGAAGGACCAGTACGGACCGATCAAGGCCCAACTGCCCACGGCCGGCGTGCTGCTCGGCTGCAACATCGTGGTCATGGCCCTGTTCGCCTTCTGACCCCGCCCACCGCCCCACGCACCACCGCACGACACGAACCGCACCGCACCGCACGACACGAACCGCACCGCACCGCACCGCACGACACGAACCGCACACGGACCGGGGGGCACCGCGCGGCTCACGAACCACAGGGAACGCCATGACGCGGACGACCCGCATCCTGCTCACCGGATTCGAGCCCTTCGGCGGCGAGAGCTCCAACCCCTCCTGGGAGGCGGTGCGGGCCGCCGCCGCGGAGCCGCCCACCGGGCTGGAGATCACCGCCGTCGAACTGCCCTGCGTCTACGGACGCTCGAGCACCGCCCTGCGCGAGGCCGTCGCGGCGCACGACCCCGACATCGTGCTCTGCGTGGGTCAGGCGGGCGGCCGGCCCGACCTGACGGTGGAGCGGGTCGCCGTCAACATCGACGACGCCCGCATCCCCGACGTGGCGGGCGCCCAGCCCATCGACGAGACCATCGTCCCCGGCGGCCCCGCGGCGTACTTCGCCGCGCTCCCCGTCAAGGCGTGCGTGGCCGCCGTACGGGAGGCGGGGGTGCCGGCCTCCGTCTCCAACACCGCGGGCACCTTCGTCTGCAACCACGTCTTCTACGACCTGATGCACCTGATCGCGACCGAGCGGCCCGCGCTGCGCGGCGGCTTCGTGCACGTACCGTACGCCCCCGGACAGGTCGCCGGCCGGTCGCTGCCCTCACTCGCGGTGAGCGCCGTCGCCGAGGGACTGCGTGTGATCGCCGCCACCGCCGCGCGTACAAATACGGACATCAAGGCCGTCGGAGGCGCCACACACTGACCTGGGCCCCGTGCCGTTTCGTCCGTTGTCAGTGCGAGCGCCTACGCTGTGCGACGTGACTTTTCCTGCCCCCGGGACCGCTGCGTCCCAGCTCAACGGCGTGGCCCGGCCCGAAGGACCCTCCCGGCCCGCGCCGGGCCCGGCCGCCGACGAGGGCCTGGCCCGCCGGCTGCGCGCCCTCGCGTGCACCGCGCCGCTGCACGACCTGGACGCGCGCAAGGCCAACCTCGCCGGTGAGTACGGGGTGTACGCGATGGCGGAGGTGGCGCTCGCCGCCATCGACCTGGTCACCCTCCACATGGACTTCGACACCGGGGCCGACCACGAGGAGATAGTGGCCAAGCTGCTCCCGCGCATCGCCGCGCAGACCCCGCGCCGCCCCGCGGCCGAGCACGAGCGCGTCGCCCGCTGGGTGCTGGAGAACCTGATCAACGTCGGCAGCGTCGACCGCGGCTTCCGCGCCGTGTACGGCACCTTCGGCCCCGAGGGCGAGTACGTCCGCCGGGACTACGACTTCAAGCTCATCGAGGAGGTCCCGGGGCCGGGCGGCGGGGTCTACCTCCGTACCACCGACGAAGCCGTCAACGTCCTGGTCGGCGCCCTCGACACGGACGTGACGAGCGCCCAGATCGCCGCCGAGGTCAAGCTGGAGGTGCTCATCAGCCGCGGCCGGCTGGCGGACGCCCAGCTCGCCGCCGAGCAGGCCCGCTACCGCACCGTGCAGTACGCCGAGACGCTGCGCCGCACCCTGGACGCCACCCGCCGCAACGTCCGCGCGGTGGACTGGCTGCGCGCCGTCCCCGACATGATCGCCGAAGCCCTCGACCACGTCGCCGAGCGCTACCGCCACGAGAACGCGATCCTCACCAACATCCGCAAGGCCCGCGACGAGACCGAGGACCAGGAGCACAAGCGGCGCGCCGCCGAGCTGGTCGACATCGTCAAGGACTGCATCCGCCGCCACACCCAGCTCCAGTCCCGGCTGCTGGAGGCGGGCCCCCTCTTCCGAGCCGAGCAGGACCGCCAGGCGTTCGCGCCGCCCGCCGGACGCTCCGGCCTCGACCTGTACGGCCAGCTGGTCGCCCCGGTCCTGCCGCTGCCCGTGGAGCAGGCGATCCGGGTCACCGACGCCTTCTTCGCGCACGGCACGGGCTTCCGTACGGGCACGTCCGTACGGCTCGGCGACCTGGTCGGTCTGCTGTTCCAGCCGCCCGTCGAGCGCGAGCACCTCGGTGCCGAGATGCCCGAGCCGGACCTGATCGCCACCCCGGACGACAGCCGCTTCTCCGAGGAGCAGCTCGAAGCCGCCCAGGCTCTGCTCGACCTGCCCGCCGACGCGCCCCGCCGGCTGTCCGGACTGCTCGCCGAGGCCCGCCGCAGCGACCCGGACCTGCCGTATCTCGTCGCCCTGCTGGCGGTGCACGCGGCCAGCCCGCCGGTCGGCACGGCCTACCGCCAGGGCGAACAGCAGCTGCTCTTCGCCGTCGACGACGGCACCGTGCTGGAGGACGAGGAGTTCGGCGGCGCCGACCTCATCGTCGGCAAGGCCCTGCTGGACGCGGCGGGCATGGCGGCCGACCGCTCGGAGGTGGCGTGATGCCGGCGGCCGGACAGGACGCGCGAAGGTCGCCGGCAGCACGGTGGCAGAAGGAAGTTCGCATGGAGGTACGGGCGTGAGTGAGTACGGAACGGGCGTCGAGGACGGCACCGAGGACCCGGCGCAGGGCGACCTGACAGCCGCGGCGGAGCACCCCGGGTGGTCCGCGCCCGGCCCCACCGCCGCGCCTTCGGGCGGCTCCGCGCCCGTGACGCCCGCCGACGCCGCGGACGCCGCGCGCCTCGTCTCCTTCGGGCTCCAGCCCAAGCTGCTGCCCGCCCGGGACGCCGAGTACGGCGAACTGCTCCGCCGCTACCGTGACGAGCCCGCCTTCGCGCGCCTGGCCGACGCCGTCGCCACCGGCCTCGGCCTGGTCGTCCTGGAGGTCTCCCCGCGCGCCGGCATGGCCGTCACCGCCGACGAGGACTCCGTCTTCGCCGTACGGATGGGGGACTACGCCCGCCGCGCCTCCGCCGACTCCGCCGACCGCTTCCTGCACGGCCTGGCCCACCTCGCCGTCGCCGCCATGGCCTTCCCCCGCCCCGAGGACCTCGCCGACGACGGCTACATCGGCCGCATCACCGTCAACGGCGTGGACGCGTTCGTCCGGCAGGCGTGCCGCCGCCTGGAGGAGCGCGCCGAGGAACAGGGCGAGAACACCGACCCCGCCACCGACGCGCCCGGCCTCGAAGCCGCCTGGCGGACCTACGCGCGGCGCAGCGCCACCGGCGCCACCAAGGACGCGCGGCGGCTCGCCGGTTCGACCACCGGCATCATCGCCAAGGCCGTCGCCTTCCTCGTCGACTCCGGCTTCCTCCAGCGCACCGGCGACGACTCCGGCGGCGCCTACCGCACCACGGCCCGCTACCAGCTCCAGGTGCGTGACATGGCGGGCAGCGCCGCCATGGCCGAACTGCTGGAGCTGGGCGTCGTCCCGGTCGGCGACGGCAGCGCCAGCCTGCTGCCCGCCGAGGACACCGACGACCTCGACCTGGTCTCCGACGCGGGACTGCCCTTCCACTCCGCCTGACGCCCGGGGCCGGGCACCACCCGGCCCCCGGACACACCGACCGCCGGTCCACCGACCACTGTCCGCCCACACAACGAGAGTCCGCCGCCATGTACGAGCTGTCCCGGGTCCGCCTCTACTCCATCGGGCCCGCCGGTGCGCGCTACGCCGACACCGTGCTGGACCTGCGCGGAGTCGGTGCGCCCGTGCCCGACCCGGCGCCGGCGCAGGCGGACTTCTTCGAGGACGAACCGGTCGGCCCGCCGCGCCGCCCCGCCCCCGCCGGCGTCCTCTTCCTGGAGAACGGCGGCGGCAAGTCCGTCCTGCTCAAGCTGATCTTCTCGGTGATGCTGCCCGGCCACCGCAACACCCTGGGCGGCGCCAGCTCCGGTGTGCTGCGCAAGTTCCTGCTCGCCGACGACTGCGGCCACGTCGCCCTGGAGTGGCAGCACACCCTCACCGGCGAGTCCATCGTCGTCGGCAAGGTCAGCGAGTGGCGCGGCCGGCAGGTCTCCAACGACCCGCGCAAGTTCGCCGAGGCGTGGTACAGCTTCCGCCCCGGGCCCGGCATGAGCCTGGACTCGCTGCCGGTCGCCGAGGCCACCGTCGTCCGCCCGCGCGGCGAGCCGGCCGAGGGCTTCTCCGGGGCCAGGGGCCGCCGCCGTACGATGAAGGGCTTCCGCGACGCCCTGGTCGAGGCCGGCAAGAACTACCCCAACCTGGACGTCTCCTGGGTCGAGATCCACGAGCGGTGGAACGAGCACCTCGGCGAACTGGGCCTGGACCCCGAACTCTTCCGCTACCAGCGGGAGATGAACGCCGACGAGGGCGAGGCCGCCGGCCTCTTCGCGGTGAAGAACGACGCCGACTTCACCGACCTGCTGCTGCGCGCGGTCACCGACACCCGCGACACCGACGGCCTCGCCGACCTCGTGCACGGCTTCGCGCACAAGCTCGGCCGCCGCGCCGAACTGACCGCCGAACGCGACTTCACCGCCGGTTCGCTGGACCTCCTGTCGCGCATCGCGGACGCCGCCGAGCAGCGCGAGACCGCCCGTGACGTGCACGCCGGCGCCGAACGCCGCACCCGTACCCTCGCCCGGCGGCTGCACGCCCGCGGCACCGAGGAGCGCGGCCGCGCCGCCGAGTTCGCCGAGCAGGTCGCCACCGCCGCGCACGCGGTCACCGACGCCGAGCGGGTCCGCGAGCGCCGCGCGCTGATCTCCGCCGAGATCGCCTACCGACACGCGTCGCTGGCGCTCGCCGCCGCCGAGAAGGGCGCCGCCGCCCAGCGCCGCGAGCTGAACGACGCCCGTACGCTGCACTCCGCCTGGCAGGCCGCCGAGACCGTGCTGCGCCACCGCGCCGCCGCCGACCGGGCCACTCGCGTCGCCGCCGCGATCCGCGAGGCCGAACGGGACGCCGCGCCCGCGCTCGCCGCCCGGACGAAGGCCGCCACCGAGCTGGTGCGTGCCCTCCAGGGCGCCGCCGACGTCAGCGAGGGCATCGCCAACGAGCAGGAGGAGCGCTCCGCCGCCCTCCAGGACACCAGCGACACCGCACACCGCGACGCCACCGCCGCCGCCACCCACGCCCAGCGCGCCCGCAGCGAGGCCGAACACCTCAAGCAGCGCCTCGCCGAGGTCGAACAGGAGACCGCCGAGGCCGTACGGGCCGGCTGGCTCGACGACTCCGCGCCGGACGCCGACCCGGCCCGCGCCGCGCTCGCCGCCTCGGACGCGGAGAAGTCCACGGTCGAGGGCTGGGACGCGGCCCGCGAGGCCGCCACCCGCTCCGCCGACCGGGCCCGCGAGGCCGCCACCCGCCTGGCCGCCGCCGAACTGGCCGCGGCCCGCGCCGAGGACGCCGCCCAGGCGGCGGAGCGCGCGTACGACGCCGAGCGGCAGGCCGCCGAGTCGATCGGCACCGAACAGCGGCTCGCCGACCTGCTCGGACTGCCACAGGCGGTGCCCAAGGCAGGCGTGCCCGGACCGCGTACGGGGCAGCCCGACGCGGACTCCCCGGAGGACGCAGGCCCGCGCCGCGCCCGCCGCCCCGCCTCCGACGGCCCCCTGAGCGCCGAGGAGCTGGACCGCAACGCCGACGACCTGCGAGAACTCCTCGACGAGAGCGTCGCCTCCGCCGAACGCCAGCTCTTCGACCTGCGCACCGCCGCCGCCGATGACGCCCGCATCCTCGGCGCGCTGGGCGACGGCGGTCTGCTGCCGCCGGGCCCCGACGTGCTCGCCGCCGTCGAGTACCTGGGCGAGCACGGCGTGCCCGCACTGCCCGGCTGGCGCTACCTCGCCCAGTCCGTCGACCCCGCCGACCACACCCGGGTGCTGGCCGCCCGCCCCGAACTGGTCGACGGCGTCATCATCACCGACCCGGAGACCCACGCCCGCGCCCGCGACGTCCTCGCGCAGGCCGCGCTGCTGCCGCGCTCCACCGTCGCCGTCGGCACCGCCGCCGCCCTGCTCGCGCCCACCCCCGCGCCCGACGCCCAGGACAGCGGCGTCTTCCTCGTCCCGCCGAACCCGGCCATGCACGACGAGTCCGCCGCCGACGAGGAGCGCCAGGCGCTGCGGGCCCGCGCCATAGAGCGGGACGACGAGATCCGCGTGCTGGCGGCCCGGCTGGCCGGCGACCGCGCGCTGGCCGCCCGCCTCTCCTCCTGGCGTACGGGCTGCCCGCCCGGCCGCCTCGCCGAACTGGCCACCGCCGCCGAGGAAGCCCGTACGGCCGCCGACGCCGCCGCCGGGGAACTGGCCGAGGTCCGCACGGTACGGGCCGAGGCCGACGAGGAGGCCGCCGAGACCGCCCGGGTGCGCGACGAGCGGCAGGAGGCCGCGCAGCGCGCCCGCCGGGTCGCCGACGCCCTCGCCGGGCTCGCCCACCGGCTGCGCGAGCGCGCCTCCTGGCAGGCCCGGTTGCGTGAACTGGCCGACGAAGTCGCCGAGTTGGAGGCCCGCGCCGAAGAGTGCGTGGACCGGGCGCGCGCCGCCGACGAGGACCGCCGCACCGCCCAGCGCGCCGCCGACGACGCCCGGCGCACCGCTCACGCGCTGCGCGCCGAGCGCGCCGAGATCGCGGGCGTGCCGGACGACATGGG
Organism: Streptomyces sp. NPDC026394; assembly: GCF_055567735.1. Taxonomy (NCBI): domain Bacteria; kingdom Bacillati; phylum Actinomycetota; class Actinomycetes; order Kitasatosporales; family Streptomycetaceae; genus Streptomyces; species Streptomyces sp. NPDC026394. The sequence goes on along the minus strand of NZ_JBVHPX010000021.1, from coordinate 39,132 downwards.
CGAGGAAGGCGAAGCGCCCGCGGCCGGCTCGCTGCCCGCCCTGCGCGAGGCGTACCGCGCCGCCTCCCAGCTCTACGAGAAGGTGGGCGTCGGCGCCGACCTGCGCGCCGAACAGGCCCGCGCCGAAGGTGACGAGAGCGCCGCGCTCGCCGAGCTGAACCGCCTCACCAACAAGGTCCGCACCCGCGCCGAACAGCTCCTGGAAAGCCCCGACGCCGCCGACGGCCCGTCCCGGCAGGCCGCGTCCGCCCGCGCCGAGGCCCTGGTCGCCCGGCTGGAGGCGCGCGCCTCCGCCGCCAGCGAGCAGCTCGGCCGGCTGCGCGGCGAGGCCGAACGGCTCGCCCCGGCCGACGGCGAGGCCCACACCGAGCTGCCCGAGGACCTGATCCCCGCCGACGCGGACCGCGCGAAGGAACTCCTGCGCACCGCCAACGCCGAACTGACCACCGCCGACGACGCGCTGGAGACCGCCCGCGCCACCCACACCGAGCTGCTGCGCGCCCACCGCGCCGCCGAGGACGCCGCCGCCGGCTTCGACGAGACCGCCGCCATGCTGCGCGACCTGCTGCGCGACACCCAGGAGGACGAGGGCGAGCGCCCCGAGGCGTACGCGGGCCGCCTGGAGGACGCGCGGCAGGCCGCCGCCGAGTCCCGCCGTTCGCTGCGCGGCTGCGCCGCCGACCTGTCGGCGGCCGAGTCCGCGGTCCGCGAGGCCAGCGACGTCCTCGTCCGGCACGCCAACTCCACCAAGTACGAGCAGGTCCGCACGCCCGCCCGGCAGCAGATCCGCGAACTGCCCGCGGCGGCGCTGCCCGACCACGCCGCCAAGTGGGCCGACGCCTTCGCGCCCCGCCTGCGGGTGCTCACCGACGAGCTGGCCCAGCTCGAACGCAACCGCGACAGCATCGTGGACCGGCTGCGCGGCCTGGTCGACTCGTCGCTGACGACGCTGCGTTCCGCCCAGCGGCTGTCCCGGCTCCCCGAGGGGCTGGGGGAGTGGTCGGGTCAGGAGTTCCTGCGCATCCGCTTCGACGACCCGGACCAGGCCACGCTCACCGAGCGGCTGGGCGAGGTGATCGACGAGGCGACGCGCTCGGCGGTCAAGAAGAACAGCGACCTGCGGCGGGACGGCATGTCCCTGCTGCTGCGCGGCGTCAGCGCGGCGCTCCAGCCGCGCGGCGTGGCGGTGGAGATCCTCAAGCCGGACGCGGTGCTGCGCGCCGAGCGCGTCCCGGTCGGGCAGATGGGCGACGTGTTCTCCGGCGGCCAGCTGCTCACCGCGGCGATCGCCCTGTACTGCACGATGGCCGCGCTGCGCAGCAACGACCGCGGCCGCGACAAGCAGCGGCACGCCGGCACGCTGTTCCTGGACAACCCCATCGGCCGCGCCAACGCGACGTACCTGCTGGAGCTCCAGCGTGCCGTCGCCGACGCGCTGGGCGTGCAGCTCCTGTACACCACCGGCCTCTTCGACACCACGGCACTCGCCGAGTTCCCGCTGGTCATCCGGCTGCGCAATGACGCGGACCTGCGGGCCGGGCTGAAGTACATCAGCGTCGAGGAGCATCTGCGGCCCGGCCTGCCGCAGCAGGACCCCGGGTCGGAGCCGGTGCACGGGCAGATCACGGCGACGCGGATGTACCGCCGTCCGGAGGACGAGCAGCCGCGGAGCCAGTCGGAGCCTCAGGCGTCTCAGCAGCCCCAGAAGTCTCAGGAGGTTCAGGACCCTCAGGAGATTCAGGATCCCCAGGACTCCCCGGCAGCAGCCGAGTGACCCACCGATGGAAGTCGCCGATGTGGTGCTCGCTGGGAACGAGCACCCCGCCGGCCCGGTAGGCCCGCGAGTCCATCGCGGGCTGGGTCCGCTCGCAGGCGGCGAAGTCCTGCGCGTTGACCCGGTGGAACAGCTCCACCGACCGGGACAGGTCGGCCCCCGAGGCCACCACCTCGGGGGCGTACAGCCAGTCGCACTCCACCACGGTGCGGTCCGCGGCCAGCGGGAACATCCGGTGCACGATGACGTGGTCGGGCACGAGGTTGAGGAAGACCTGCGGGCGGACGGTGATGGCGTAGTAGCGGCGGTCCTGGCTCTCCTCGATGCCCGCGATCCGGGCGAAGCCGCCACTGCCGTCGACGGTGAACCCCTCGGCCTCCGCCGCGAACGCCGCGCCGTGCCCGACGTAGTACTGCGCTGCGTACCCTTCCGCGAACTCCGGGAGCACATCGGTCAGTTCGGGGTGGATGGTGGCGCAGTGGTAGCACTCCATGAAGTTCTCGACGATCAGCTTCCAGTTGGCGCGTACGTCGTAGGTGATGCGCCGCCCGAGGTCCAGCCCGGCCATCCCGTACCGCTCGATCGCCTCCGTGCCGCCCAGCCGTTCGCCGACCGTGCCGGTCACCGTCTCCTCGAACGACGGCGGGTCGTCGGCCAGGCACACCCACACATAGCCCAGCCACTCGCGCAGCCGGACCGGCAGCAGCCCGCGTTCGGAGCGGTCCACGTCCGGCATCTGCCGGAGGTTGGGCGCGGCCACCAGCCGCCCGTCCAGGTCGTACGTCCAGGCGTGGTACGGGCACTGGAGGTTGCGCCGTACCTCGCCGGACTCGTCGGTGCACAGCCGGGCGCCCCGGTGACGGCACACGTTGAGGTAGGCGCCGAAGCCGCCGCGCCGGTTGCGGACGATCAGCACGCTCTCCCGGCCGACCTGCACCGTACGGAAGGCACCCGGCCGTGGCAGGTCGGCGGCGCGCACCGCGCAGCACCACAGCGACTCGAAGATGTGCTGCTGCTCCTGGCGGAAGACGGCGGGGTCGGTGTAGAGGGAGCCGGGAAGGGTGCTGGTGAGGCTGGCGCCCGTGGTGGTCCCGGCGGTCTCGGGAGCGAGGGTCATCGGACGCCTCCTGGGGCGGACGGGGCAGGCAGGGCAGCCGAGGCGGTGGCCACGAGCAGGCGGCCCGGCGCGAACAGCTCGACGGGGTGCGCGGTCCGGCCGGTCAGCGCCAGGTCGGCGAGGATCTCGCCCACCACCGGTACGAACTTGAAGCCGTGCCCGGAGAAGCCGCAGGCCACGGTCACGGCGTCGGGGTGTGCCGGATGCCGCGCGAGGACGAAGTGCTCGTCGGGGGTGTTGGTGTACATGCAGGTGACGGACGTCAGATGGCGGCCGGGCAGGGACGGCAGCAACCGGGCCGCCTGCCCGGCCATGGCCCGTACCTCGTCCTCGTGCACCGTCCGGTCGACGGTCTCCGGCGTGCACACGGCGCCCCGGCGGAAGAACGCCACCTTCGCGCCGCCGCCCGGTCCGTCGATCGCGGGGAAGCCGTAGATCTGGACGCCGCCGGCGTCCTCCCAGATGTAGACGGGGTGCCGCTCCGGGACGTACGGGCCGGTGCCGCCGGCGGGCTCGAACCAGTGCATGATCTGGCGTTCGACGGTGAACGCCACCCCCAGGTCGGACAGCAGCGCGGGCGCCCACGCACCGGGACAGATCACCAGTTGCCCGGCGGTGTAGGTGTCCTCGGGTGTGTGGACCCGCACGCCGCGGCCGCCCGGCAGCGCTTCCCACCGGGTGACCGGCTCCTGGAAGTGGAGGTCGGCGCCGCCCTGGGTGGCGAGCTGGAGCTGCGCGGCGACGGTGTTCTCCGGGCGCAGGAACCCGGCCCTGGCCTCGTACAGGGCGATCTCGTCGGCAGCCGGGGCGAGTGTCGGGAAGCGGCGGCGGACCTCCCGCGCGTCGAGCATCTCGTGCGGCAGGTCCCAGGTACGGGCCGAGCGCAGCGACCCCGCGACGGTACGGCTCTCCGGCCGGCCGAGCATCACCCCGCCGCACAGCGTGGCGATCCGCCGCCCGGTGGCACGTTCCAGCTCCTCGTACAGCTCGTAGGCGCGCAGCAGCAGCGGTACGTACGCCGGGTCCTCGAAGTACGACTGGCGGGTGACGCGCGAACCGCCGTGGCTGGAGCCGTGGCGGTGCACCGGGCCGAACTTCTCCAGCCCCAGCACGCGGGCGCCGCGCGCTGCCAGGCGGTGGGCCGCGGCGCTGCCCATGCCGCCGAGGCCGATCACGATCACGTCATGGGTGGGGGACAAGCGGACCTCCCGGTTCGGCGGGACAGGGGACACCCGACGGGCTGCGGGCTGCCCTGTCCGTGGCCAGGGTCTGCGCGGACTATCTGCGGACACGTTCCCTCGCGGGATCGAACAGCGGCTCGGCGGCGACGGTCGCCGCGGCCTTCTCCCCGAAGTACTCGACGTGCACGGCGGTCCCGGGCACCGCGGCACGCGACGGCAGCCACGCGTACGCCACCGTCCGCCCGACGGAACAGCCGTACGCCGCGCTGGTCACGTAGCCCGCGGGCGCGCCGTCCACGTACACCGGCTCCTTGCCCAGGACGACCGCCGCCGGATCGTCGAGCGTCAGGCACACCAGCCTGCGCCGCGCGCTGCCGGCCGACCGCCCCGCCAGCGCCGCACGCCCCACGAAGTCGCCCTTGTCCATCCGGACGGCCCAGCCCAGGCCCGCCTCGTACGGGTCGTGCTCGGTGGTCATGTCCTGTCCCCAGGCGCGGTACCCCTTCTCCAGGCGGAGGCTGGTGAACGCACCGCGCCCGGCCGCGATCACGCCGTACGGCTGTCCGGCCGCCCAGAGCGTGTCCCACAGGCGCAGCCCCAGGTCGGCGCTCGTGTAGAGCTCCCAGCCCAGCTCGCCGACGTACGACAGGCGCAGCGCGGTCACCGGCACCTCGCCGATGTACGCCTGCCTCGCCTTGAAGTAGCCGAACGCGCGGTGCCCGAAGTCGGTGCGGGTCAGCGGCTGTACGAGGTCCCGGGCGCGCGGGCCCCAGACACCGACGCAGCAGGTGCCGGGGGTGATGTCGCGGACCTGCACACCGGCGGGCGCGTGCCGGGACAGGTGGTCGAGGTCCATGCCGCTGTTGACGCCGATCTGGAAGCGGTCGGCCGCCAGGCGGGCCACGGTCAGGTCGCTGCGGATGCCGCCCGCGTCGTCCAGCAGCAGCGTGTACGTCACCGAGCCCGGCTTCTTCGCGAGCTGGTTGGTGGTCAGGTACTGGAGGAAGGCCGGCGCGCCCGGCCCGCTGACCTCCAGACGCCTGAGCGGTGTCATGTCGTACAGCGCGACCCGCTCCCGGGTGGCGCGTGCCTCGGCCGCGGCGACCGGTGACCAGTGGCGGGCGGACCAGGCGTCCCGCTCCGGCAGCGCGATGCCGTCGGCCAGCGGGGCGTTGGCCTCGTACCAGTGCGGGCGCTCCCAGCCGGTGCCTTCGAGGAAGTACGCGCCGAGAGCCCGCTGCCGCTCGTGGAAGGGGCTGACGCGCAGCGGGCGCGGGCGGCGCGGCGGCTGGAGCGGGTGGATGACGTCGTACACCTCGGCGAACTGCTGCCGCCCGCGCTCGGCCACGTAGGCGGGGGAGAGCTGGACCTCCTCGAAGCGGGAGATCGCGCACTCGTGCACATCGGTGGCGGGGCGCCCCTCGGTGAGCCACTCGGCGACCGCCTTGGCGACGCCCGCCGCGTGCGTCACCCACACCGCCTCGGCCAGCCAGAAGCCGCGCAGTCCGGGCGTCTCGCCGAGCAGCGGCATGCCGTCGGGGGTGAAGGAGAAGACGCCGTTGAAGCCTTCCTCGACCCGGGTGCCGTCCAGGGCGGGCAGCAGCCGGCGGCTGTCGTCCCAGCTCGGGGCGAAGTCGTCGGCGGTGAAGGGGAGCGCGGAGGGCATCACGGACGCGTCGTCGAAGGCGGGCACGGCGGCCGGGTCGACGGGCATCGGGCGGTGCGCGTACGAGCCGATGCCGATCCGGCCCGTACCGGACCCTTCGGCGCCCGCTTCGACGTGCTCGCGGAAGTACAGGTCGCGTTCCTGGAAACGCAGGATCGGCCGCCGGCCGTCCGGTCCGGCGAACGCCGACGTCTTCACGTACTGGTGCGCCAGCGGCAGCAGCGGTACGGACACGCCCGCCATGGCCCCGATCACCGGCCCCCAGAAGCCCGCCGCCGACACCACGACGTCCGCGGGGACGGTGCCCCGGTCGGTGAGGACGGCCGTGACCCGGCCCGCGTCCTGCTCGATGCCCGTGACGGTGTGCCGCTCCAGGAAGCGGGCGCCCCGGGCCCGCGCCCGTGCGGTCTGCGTGCGGGCGGCGGGCAGGGCCCTGGCCAGCCCGTCACCGGGCGTGTGGAAGCCGCCCAGCACCTTCGCGGCGTCCAGCAGCGGCCACAGCCGGGCACACCGACGGGCGTCGACGATCTCCCCCTCGATGCCCCAGGAGGCGGCGAGCCCGGCCTTGCGGTGCAGTTCGGCCCACTGCTCCTCGGTGGTGGCGATCTCCAGTCCGCCGACGGCGTCGAAGCACGGCCGCCCGTCCTCGGTCAGGGCGGAGAACTTCTCGACGGTGTACTTGGCGAAGTCGCTCAGCGTCTTGGAGACGTTGGTACGGAAGACGAGTCCGGGCGCGTGCGAGGTGGAGCCGCCGGGCGCGTGCAGCGGGCCCTGCTCCAGCACGGTGACATCGCGCGCGCCGCGTGCCGTCAGCTCGTCGGCCAGGGAGCAGCCCACGATGCCCGCGCCGATCACCACGATGCGGGCCGGGGCCGGACCGCCGCCCGTACCGGGCCGGGCGTTCACAGGACCACCACCGAACGCAGCACCTCACCGCGCCGCATCCGCGTGAAGGCCGCCTCCACGTCCGCGAGGCCGACCGTCTCCGAGACGAACGCCTCCAGGTCCAGCTTGCCGCTCAGATGCAGGTCGATAAGGACCGGGAAGTCCCGGCTGGGCAGACAGTCGCCGTACCAGGACGACTTCAGGGAGCCGCCGCGCGCGAACACGTCCAGCAGCGGCAGCTCGATGCGCGTGTCCGGCTCCGGGACGCCGACCTGCACCAGCGTGCCGGCGAGATCCCGCATGTAGAAGCCCTGCCGGAACGTTTCGGGGCGGCCCACCGCGTCGATCACGACATCGGCGCCGTGTCCGCCGGTCAGGGCCCGCACCGCCTCGACGGGGTCGGTGCCGCGGGAGTTGACGGTGTCGGTGGCGCCGAAGCGCTCGGCGGCGTCCAGCTTGCCGTCGTCGATGTCCACGGCGATGACCCGGCGCGCACCGGCCCGCGAGGCCCCGGCGATGGCGGCGTTGCCCACGCCGCCGCAGCCGATCACCGCCACCGTGTCGCCGTTGCCCACACCCCCGGTGTGCACCGCGGCCCCGTACCCGGCCATCACCCCGCAGCCGATCAGCCCGGCCGCCTCGGGGCGGGCCGCCGGGTCGGCGCGCACCGCCTGACCGGCGGCGACCAGCGTCTTCTCGGCGAAGGCACCGATGCCCACGGCCGCGGTCAGCGGGGTGCCGTCCAGCAGGGTCATGGGCCGGTCCGCGTGACGGGAGTCGAAGCAGTACCAGGGGCGGCCGCGGCGGCAGGACCGGCACCGCCCGCAGGGGGCGCGCCAGGCGAGCACCACGTAGTCGCCCGGCGCCAGCCCGGTGACGTCCGGGCCGATGGCCTCGACGACACCGGCGGCCTCGTGGCCGAGCAGGTAGGGGAAGGCGTCGCCGACCGCGCCCTCGCGGTGGTTCAGGTCGGTGTGGCACACCCCGCACGCCTGCACGGTGACGAGGACTTCGCCCGGCCCGGGATCGGGGACGAGGATCGGCAGCACCTCGACGGGGGCGCCCTTCTTGACGGCGACGACGGCGCGGGCTTCGTGCGGCATGATCACTCCTAAACAGCGCCTGCGGGGCAGGAGCGGGTGCGTGGAGCCGGCACGGATGCCGTTATGGGGTTGCTGGGGCGTACGGGGTCCACGGGACGCGGCGGACGCACGGGTATCGGGGGAACCGGAGGAGGCGCAGGGAACCGCGGAGACGAAGGAACGCCCGGTGGACTCCCTTGCGTTGCTCATGACGCGCAATGTTGCGCCATGAGAGACATGCTGGAAGTCCGTGAGCGATCCGTCAAGGGGTGACCGGGTGGCCGTCCGTCAGCCCGCGAAACCCATCCGCCGGGACAGTTCGGCGGCTGCCTTCACCGCCTGCCCGGCCAGCTCCGCGAGCAGCGGCTCCGCCATCCGGTACGCCGGTCCCGAGACGCCGATCGCGCCGATCACGGCACCGTCGTGGGCCCGCACCGGCGCCGCCACCGCGTTCAGCCCGATCTCCAGCTCCTCGCAGGAGCAGGCGTACCCCTGCGCGGCCGCGGCGGTGAGCTGCCGCCGGAACTCGCCGGCCGCGGTGAGGGTGTTGGCCGTGAACCGGGCCAGCTTGCGCTCCAGCAGGCGCTCGCGCCGCTCCCGGGGCAGGTGCGCCAGCAGCACCTTGCCGCTCGCGGTCGCGTGCAACGGCGTGCGCCGGCCCAGCCAGTTGTACGCGGTGACCGCCGCGGCGCCGCGCGCCTGCATGATGTTGACCGCCGCGTCCCCGTCCAGCACGGCGATGTTGGCGGTCTCCCCGGTCTCGTCGGCGAGCGCCCGGCACACCGGCTGGCCCTCCTGCGAGATGTCCAGCCGGATGGCGGCGGCCCCGGCCAGCCGCAACACCCCTGCGCCCAGGTAGTACTTGCCGCGCTCGTGCTCCTGCTCCACGAGCCCGCGGTGCTCCAGGACGCCCAGGATGCGGAAGGCGGTGGACTTGTGCACCCCCAGCTCCTCGGCGATCTCGGTGACCCCGGCCTCGCCGAGCCGGGCCAGGATCTCCAGCACACTCACCGCGCGGTCCACGGACTGGACGGAACCGGCCGCGCTCCGCTTCTCCTCGGACCGGTCTCCGGCCGCATCGGTCGTCTTCGCCATGGGGTCTGACGTCACCACCCGTCGGCCCCGGCGGGGCACGTCGAAAGGGGCCCGGCCAAGAAGCGTCGGCAGCCCCTTGACGGCACACCCACCGGACTGGATTCTGTTGCGCGATGCGCTACGCGATGCGTTATGCAGAACGCCATGATACCGATCAGCGCTGAGGGGGCCAGATGATTCCCGTCTGCCGCACCGAGGACCTGCCCGAAGGCGGGGCCGTACGGATCGAGATCGACGCCACCACACCCGCCATCGCCGTCTTCCGCAGCGAAGGCGCGCTCTACGCCCTCGACGACCGGTGCAGCCACCAGGACGCCTCGCTCTCCGAAGGCTGGGTGGAGGGCTGCCAGGTCGAATGCCCGCTGCACGCCGCGCTGTTCGACCTGCGTACCGGAATGCCGAGCTGCCTCCCGGCCCGCCGCCCCGTCCGTACGCACGAGGTCACCGAGGCGGACGGCATGATCCATGTCCGGCCCACCGCCCGGGAGTCGACCGTACGGGAAGACGCCTACGCATGAGGACCGTCACCGTCGTCGGCGCCTCACTGGCAGGACTGTACGCGGCGCGGGCCCTGCGCGCCGAAGGGTTCGACGGGCGGCCGGTGACCGTCGGCGCCGAACACCACCGCCCGTACGGCCGGCCGCCGCTGTCCAAGGCGTTCCTCAACCAACGCGCGCCGTTGTCCATGGAGTTGGCGGGCCCCAGGTTGCCCGACCGGGAAGAGGCGGACAGGCTGGCCGCCGAACGGCACCTCGGCATCGGGCCCCGCGCTGGACACTGTAGGACGCACGGTGACCCTCGACGACGGCCGCACGGCCCGCCCCCTGCGCACCGACGGCGTCGTCATCACCACCGGAGCCACCCGTCCCTGTGCGCCGTGCGCCGAGGGCGCGTGCCTGGGCGTACCTCCCAGCGGTAGCCGGGGGAGCCGCGATGCCGCGGAGATCCGTCAGAAGTGCCCTGACCGGAGTGCACGTCCTGCGCACTTACGACGACGCCCGCGCGCCACGGACCGCCCTCCACGACGGAACACCGCGTGTGGTCGTCATCGGCGGCGGCTTCATCGGCGCCGCGGCCGCCTCCTCCTGTGCCGCACTCGGGCTTCCGGTGACGGTCGTGGAGGCCGCGCCGCTGCCGCTGGCGCCTCAGCTCGGCCCGGACCTGGCGAGGATCTGCGCGGAACTGTACGCGGATCACGGGGTGCGGCTGCTGTGCGGCACGGGCTTCAAAGGGCTGAGCGACGACGGGGCGGGCCGGGTGCGGGCGGTGGAGCTCGCCGGCGGGCGGCTGCTGGACGCGGACCTCGTGATCGTCGGGGTCGGGGTGCGCCCCGTCGCAGGCCGCTGACCGGCTCCGGACTGCGCCTGGGCGACGGGGTGGTGTGCGACGCGGGCGGTGTGACGTCCGTGCCGCAGGTCGTCGTCGCGGGTGACGTGGCCCGCTGCGCGGGGGTGCGCACCGAACACCGGACCAGCGCCACCGAGCAGCCCGGCACGGCCGTGCGCAACCTGCTCGCCGGCACCGCCGTCGCACGGCACACCGCACTGCCCTGCTTCTGGTCGGGCCGGTACGGAACACGCATCCAACTGGCCGGCCGACGCGGGCCGCAGGACGCCGTACGCGCCGTCGAGGGCGACCCCGGCGACGCAGCTTCCTGGCCGTCCACGAACGCGACGGACGGATCACCGCGGTCCTCGCCATCGGCCGCCCCCGGCCGGTCATGCGGCTGCGCCGCCGACTCGTGGCGGACGCCGCCGCGCCTTGCGGGCCTCCCGCCGCGCCTGCCGCCGCTCCCGGCGCAGGCGCCTGGCCGTACTGCTCGGCTGCGAGCGCACCCCGTTGCGCTGCACCCAGACCTGCCGCGTCACCCAGACGTCCAGCACCGCCCAGGTCGCGACCACCGTGCTCGCGACCGTACTGAGCACCGCGGGAAACGCGAACCAGGCACCCGCCATCGTGCAGAAGAACGCCACCATGGCCTGGACGAGGGTCAGCGCCGCGATGATGACGGCGCGCACCGCGGCCGTCCGCACCGGATCGGCCATCCGCGGCCTGGCCGCCGGCTCCTCCTGCCACAAGGCGCGCCTGCCGCCGCTCAGGCCGATGCCACCGTCGTCGTGAACCATCTCCGGCATCACTCTCCCCGTACCCGCGTGGACCCGCCTGCCCCGCCACCCGGGTCCCTGCCCGGCTTCACCCCGTCGCATGTCCCTGCCCGGACACACCACCGCCCACCATGGTCACGAACGGGACGGCCGACGGGTTCCCGGCGGATGTGATTTTCGGCCAGCCGCTCCGGCACACAGGCGGGCGCGGAAGGGGTGTTCGAGGCCACATGGGTGGGCGGGTTGTCCGGCAATCATCCGACAACTGCGGATGATCCGCCCCTGACCTGCGGGTCCGATGCGCGCGCGTGACTTCGGTCAGGTCCCTCGTCAGTAGTAGGCTCGCGCCGTTTGTTGACGGAACACCACCCCCGTGCGCCGGGGTCGACGTAGGGGAGGCCATGCGCTTTCGAGGGAAGACGATCACTCGGAAGATCGCAGCGCTGCTGCTGGTGCCACTGGTGTCCCTCACGGCCATGTGGGCGTTCGCCACGTACATCACCGGTCGCGAGGCCAACCAGCTGCTCGGCGTCGGCAACGTCGTCGCCAAACTCGGCTATCCCGCCGAGGACGCCGTCCAGGCGCTCCAGCAGGAACGGCGGCAGAGCCTGCTCTTCCTGGCCGACCGGCGCGGCGCCGATTCCCTGGCCGAGCTGCGTGACCGCACCCGCGAGACCGACAAGATCGTCAACAAGCTGCGCGACAACGCCGCCGACCCCGCCGTGCGCGACGACCTCAACGGCGTCGCCGGCGAACGCATGGAGGACATCCTCAAGAGCCTCGGCCGGCTGACCTCGCTGCGCACCCAGGTCGAGGACAACACCATCTCCCGCGACGCGGCCTTCGAGGCGTACAACGACCTCGTCGACCCCAACTACGAGTTCCTCGCGGCGCTGCACGCGCTGGAGAACGTCGAGATGGACAAGCAGGGCCGCGCCCTGGTCAACGTCACCCGCGCCCGCGAGGCCGTCTCCCGCGAGGACGCGCTGATGTCCGCGGCGATCGTCTCCGGCACCATGACCAAGCGCGACCTGCGCGACTTCGCCGACCGCGTCGCCGAGCGCCGCGTCCTGTACGCGACCAGCCTGCCCGTACTGCCGGGCGACGACCGCGCCGTCTTCACCGACTACTGGCGCTCCGCACCCGCCCGCGAACTGACCGCCTTCGAGGACCGCATCATCGAGGGCGGCCCCGCGGCGGCCCCCCGCGCCGTCAACGCCGAACGCTGGAACGCCGCCGCCGGGAAGATCCTCGGCGACCTCCAGCGGATGGGCCGGGAAGCCGGCGACCGCTACAAGGAACGCGTCGAGCCGGTCGCCGTGGCCGTCCTCCTCAAGGCCGGCGTCGCGGGCGTCCTCGGCTTCGTCGCCCTGCTGGTCTCGGTCATCGTCTCCGTCCGCATCGGCAGCAAGCACGTCAGGGACCTGATCCGGCTGCGCAAGGACGCCCACGAGGTCTCCGGCGTCCGGCTGCCCAGCGTCATGCGGCGGCTGGCCGCGGGCGAGCAGGTCGACGTGGAGACCGAGGCGCCCCGCCTGGACTTCGGCCAGAGCGAGACCGAGCAGGTCGGGCAGGCGCTGAACACCCTCCAGCGGGCCGCCGTCGAAGCCGCCGTCAAACAGGCCGACATGCGCCGCGGAGTCTCCGAGGTCTTCGTCAACCTCGCCCGCCGCAGCCAGGTCCTGCTGCACCGCCAGCTGACCCTCCTGGACGCGATGGAACGGCGCACCGAGAACGCCGACGAACTCGCCGACCTCTTCCGTCTGGACCACCTCACCACCCGCATGCGCCGGCACGCCGAGGGCCTGGTGATCCTCTCCGGCGCGGCCCCCTCCCGGCAGTGGCGCAAGCCCATCCAGTTGATGGACGTGGTGCGCGCCGCGGTCGCCGAGGTCGAGGACTACGAACGCATCGAGGTGCGCCGGCTGCCGCGGCTGGCCGTCCAGGGCCCCGCGGTCTCCGACCTCACCCACCTGATCGCCGAACTCCTGGAGAACGCCACCGTCTTCTCGCCCCCGCACACCGCGGTGCAGGTGGTCGGTGAGCGGGTCTCCAACGGCTTCACCCTGGAGATCCACGACCGGGGCCTGGGCATGGCCCCCGACGTCCTCCTCGACGCCAACCTGCGGCTCGCCGAGACCCCCGAGTTCGAGCTGTCCGACACCGACCGGCTCGGCCTGTTCGTGGTCAGCCGCCTCGCCCAGCGCCAGGGCGTCCGGGTCTCGCTCCAGCCGTCCCCGTACGGCGGCACCACCGCCGTCGTCTTCCTGCCCGCCGCGCTCCTCACCGAGGACACCGGCCGCGACGACGACACCGGCAGCCGGCGGATCGAGGGGCCGCGGACGGGGGAGCAGGCAGCTCCCGGCGGCAAGCTGGCCGCCCTGGCCCAGGTGCCCGTACCGCTGCCCGAGCAGCGGGACCGCACCCCGGACGTCATCGACGGGCCGGTCGAACTGGAGCCCCCGCTGACCCGCGCGGAACTCGCCCAACGGGCGGAAACGGACGACGAGGGAAGCCTCTTCCGCGGCCGGGCCGCACACCGCGCCCCGCGGGAGGCCGCGCGCGGCACCGAGCGGGAGCCGGGCACCCTGCACCGCGCACGGACCCGCCGCGACGGCAGCACCCCGTCCGTCGCCCCCGTACGGCCCGCCGGCGGCACCGAGCAGCACCGGCAGACCCGCGACCAGGCACCGGCCGGCGACGGCCCCGCGCCGCTGCCGCGCCGCCACCGGCCGCCCGTCCTGGTCTCCGACCACGGCAGGCCGGTCGACGGAGCGGCCCGCGCCGACGTACGCTCCGACGCGGAAACCGACGGCGACACGGATGCGGACATGGACACCGGTACGACGACGGACACGGGCCCTGCCCCGTCCGGCCGGCCCGCCACGACGGCAGGAGGGCTGCCCCGCCGCGTACGGCAGGCCAGCCTCGCCCCTCAGCTCAAGGCGGAGCCCGCCGCACAGGACGAGCCGGACGGCGCACCCGTTGGCGCCGCGGACGACCGCGACGCCGAAGAGGTCCGCGCCCGGATGGCCTCGCTCCAGCGCGGCTGGCAGCGCGGCCGCCGGGACAACGGCGAGGACGACGGGCGGGACCGCAGCCCGGACACAGCACCAGGAACCACATCGGGAGGGGACGGTCGATGACCGCACCGAAGGCAGCAGCGGCCAGTGCCGAGTCGAAGGGCCCGCAGGGGTCGGGCGAGCTGAGCTGGCTCCTCGACGAGCTCGTCGACCGGGTGGGCAGCATCCGCAAGGCACTCATCCTCTCCAGCGACGGACTGGCCACCGGCGCGTCCGCCGACCTCACACGGGAGGACAGCGAGCACCTCGCGGCGGTCGCCTCCGGCTTCCACAGCCTCGCCAAGGGCGTCGGCCGGCACTTCGAGGCGGGCCGGGTCCGGCAGACCCTGGTCGAGCTGGACGAAGCGTTTCTCTTCGTCAGCGCCGCGGGTGACGGTAGCTGCCTCGCCGTCTTGGCCGACGCCGACTCCGACGTGGGACTGGTCGCGTACGAGATGACGCTGCTCGTCAAGCGGGTGGGCGCCCACCTGGGCACCGCGCCCAGGGCCGGGCAGCCCGCCGGCGGCTGACCGGAGGATGACGGCACGGTGACGCCATGACCACAGACGGCCCGACCAGGCCCGGCCAGGGGGACGCCAGTTGGTACGACGACGAGGCGGGCCCCGTGGTGCGCCCCTACGCGATGACCCGCGGCCGGACCAGCACCGAGGCCGAACCGCGACTCGACCTGATCGCCCTGGTGATCGCCGAGGACCGGCACGGCGAACCGCTCGACGACCAGACCCTGTCGCCGGAGCACGTGGACATCGTCGGCCTGTGCCGCGACGCGCCGCTGTCCGTCGCGGAACTGGCCGCCGAACTGGACCTGCCGCTCGGCGTCGTACGGGTCCTGATCGGTGACCTGCTGGACGCGGAGCTGGTCCATGTGAGCCGTCCCGTGCCCCCGGCGGAACTGCCCGACGAGCAGATCCTGCGCGAGGTGATCGACGGGCTCCGGGCGCTGTGACCGGCGCGCGGGGCCGTACGGCGGTGACACCCCGCCGGCGCACCGCCCCGCCGGGCCGCACCCCCACGAACTGCGAGGACCGAGGAATGCGAGAGAACAGCACCAGCGGCGAACCGGGAGAAGACGGCCATGGTCTTCGGGCGCTCTGAACGACGCCGCAAGCCGGACGCCCCCGACCCCGTCACCCTCAAGATCCTGGTGGCGGGCGGCTTCGGGGTGGGCAAGACGACCCTGGTGGGCGCGGTCAGCGAGATCAAGCCGCTGCGCACCGAGGAACGGCTGACCGAGGCGGGCCGGCCGGTCGACGACCTCGCCGGGGTGGAGGGCAAGAGGACCACCACCGTCGCCATGGACTTCGGGCGCATCACGCTCCGCGAGGACCTGGTGCTCTACCTCTTCGGCACACCCGGCCAGGACCGCTTCTGGTTCCTGTGGGACGAGCTGGCCCGCGGCGCGCTCGGCTCGGTCGTGCTGGCCGACACCCGGCGCCTGGAGGACTCCTTCGCCGCCATCGACTACTTCGAGCGCCGCGGCATCCCGTTCATGGTGGCCGTCAACTGCTTCGACGGCGCGGAACGCTACCCCGCGGAAACGGTTCGCGACGCACTGGACCTGGATCCCGAGGTACCGGTGATGCTCTGCGACGCCCGCGAGAAGGACTCCGCCAAGGACGTACTGATCGCGGTCGTGGAACACGCGATGCACGTCAGCGCCCGGCGGCGCGAGCCGGCCCTCCCGTAGCGGAGCCGTCCCCCCCCCGCGAGCACGGGCCGTGCCCCATCGTCCGGGGCACGGGCCGTGCCCCATCGTCCGGGGCACGGGCCGTGCTCCTCCGTGGCTGCGCGGCGCCAGTGCCTGCTGAGAGCCGGATTCTCCAGGGGCTCACGCTCAACGGGGGGAGCGGAGAACGGTGGTGTAGTTCTCACCGCCGTACAGGGATTCGTACCGAATCGTGAGCGTGAGCCGCCGGGTGATCAAGTCCTCGACTTCGGCGTGCTCGTTCCGGTCGAAGCCGGCGACACTCAACAGGTACTGGTCGAAGTCGGTGGCGATGACCTGCCCGTGGTCGAACGTCACCGCGTGCGGGCGCACCGACAGGTGCTCGCGGACCCGGTCCGCGTTGGGCTTGTCCCAGGCTCCGATCACCGTGCCGTCGACGGTCAGCGTGCTGTCGACGACGGCCGGGCCGAGCCCGGAATTGACTAGCCGGATGCCCGCTGTCCGCCCTTCGTACCAACTGTGGCGCAGTTGGAGCACCGGGCGTACCGAGTGACGGTTGTGCCGGCGCATCGCATGCGTCTGGTAGGCGGTCACGATCAGCGACGCCACAGCAATGACGACAGCACATACCGCGGTGATGGAATCCGCGCTCATCACACCCCCTGGTGATGTCCCCCGGACACCGCGCGCCTGCCTCGTCGGCCCGCTCCGGGCCGACGAGGCAGGTCGCGCACCGCCTCCGGGGCTCCTTCGCCGCGCCTCTTCCGGTGGAACGGCGAACCGGTCCGGCGGGAGCAGGACCGCTACACGCCCTCCGCACCCGCCTCGTGCCACCCGAAGCTCCGCTCCACCGCCCGGCGCCAGTTGCCGTACTCACGCTCCCGCGTCGGCCCGTCCATCCGCGGCGTCCACTCGGTGTCCCGCTTCCAGTGCGCCGCCAGCTCGTCCAGGTCCTGCCACACCCCCGTCGCCAGCCCGGCCGCGTACGCCGCGCCCAGGCAGGTCGTCTCCGCGACCACCGGCCGGATCACCGGTACGCCCAGCACGTCCGCCTGGTGCTGCATCAGCAGGTTGTTGGCGGTCATGCCGCCGTCCACCTTCAGCGCGGTGATCTGCACGCCGGAGTCCTGGTACATGGCGTCCACCACCTCGCGCGTCTGCCAACTGGTGGCCTCCAGCACCGCACGCGCCAGGTGCGCCTTGGTGACGTAACCCGTCAGTCCCGTGATCACACCGCGCGCGTCCGACCGCCAGTACGGCGCGAACAGCCCGGAGAACGCCGGGACGATGTACGCCCCGCCGTTGTCCGGCACCCGCGCCGCCAGGTCCTCGATCTCGGCGGCCGAGTCGATGATCCCCAACTGGTCCCGGAACCACTGCACCAGCGCACCGGTGACCGCGATCGAGCCCTCCAGGCAGTAGACCGGCGCCTCACCGCCGAGCTGGTACCCCGGCGTCGTCAGCAGCCCGCTCTTGGAGGGCACCGGCCGCTGCCCGGTGTTCAGCAGCAGGAACGAGCCCGTGCCGTACGTGTTCTTGGCCTCGCCGACCCGGTAGCAGGTCTGCCCGAACACCGCCGCCTGCTGGTCGCCCAGCGCCGCCGCCACCGGCACGCCCCGCAACTGGCCCACCGCCGTCCCGTACACCTCCGCCGAGGACCGGATCTCCGGCAGCACCGCCTCCGGCACCCGCATCGCGGACAGCACCGAGGTGTCCCACTGGAGCGTGTGCAGGTTCATCAGCATCGTGCGCCCGGCGTTGGTGACGTCCGTGACGTGCACCCCGCCGTCCGTGCCGCCCGTCAGCTTCCAGATCAGCCACGAGTCGACCGTCCCGAAGGCGATCTCCCCGGCCTCGGCCCGCGCCCGCAGCCCCGGCACGTTGTCCAGCAGCCAGGTCACCTTGGGCCCGGAGAAGTAACTGGCCAGCGGCAGCCCGGTGGCCTCGCGGAAGCGGTCCTGGCCGTCCGAGCCGCCCAGCTCGTGGCAGAGCCCCGCCGTACGGGTGTCCTGCCACACGACCGCGTTGTGCACCGGCTTGCCCGTGGAGCGGTCCCACAGCACCGTGGTCTCGCGCTGGTTGGTGATGCCCAGCGCGGCGAGCTGGTCGGCGCGCAGCCCCGCCTTGGCGAGCGCGCCCGCCACCACTGCCTGCACCTTGGCCCAGATCTCCTCGGCGTCGTGCTCCACCCAGCCCGGCTTGGGGAAGATCTGCCGGTGCTCGCGCTGGTCCACGGCGACGGTCGCGCCGTCCTGGTTGAAGATGATGCAGCGGCTGGACGTGGTGCCCTGGTCGATCGCGGCGACGTACCTGTCCGTGATGCCGTCCGTCATGACGTCTCCTGATTCCTCGTAGCGGGTCGGGCCGGGCGCCGTGCGCGGACGGTTCAGAAGACCGCGGTGAACACCAGGCCGGAGAGCACCGCCCCGATCAGCGGGCCGGCCACCGGAATCCAGGCGTAGGACCAGTCCGAGGTGCCCTTGTTGGGGATGGGAAGCAGTGCGTGGGCGATCCGCGGCCCCAGGTCACGGGCCGGGTTGATGGCGTAGCCGGTGGGTCCGCCGAGGGACAGGCCGATGCCCACCACCAGCAGGGCGACGAGCAGGACGTTGATCCCGGACCCGTAGACACCGGCGTCCGCACCGGGCACCTGCCCGATGCCGATGCCCTCGTTCTTGCCGAAGAACAGCAGCGGCAGCACCAGCGCCACGGTCGCGATGATCTCGGTGACGAGGTTGGCGGCCGGATTGCGGACCTCGGGGGCGGTGGAGAAGATCCCCAGCGTCGGCTGCGCCTTGTCCGCCTCCCGGTTGGCCGCGAACTGCGCGGAGTACAGCGCCCAGGCCAGTACGGCGCCGAGCAGCGCCCCCACCAGTTGGGCGGCGACGTACAACGGCACCTTCGACCACGGCGTACCGTCCGCGACCGCCGACCCCAGCGTCACCGCCGGATTCAGGTGCCCGCCGGACAGCGGAGCGGCGGTGTAGGCCCCGGCGAGCACGCCGAGACCCCAGCCGAACGCGATGGCGACCCAGCCCGCGCCCTTCGCCTTGGAGCGGTGCAGGGTGACGGCGGCGCACACGCCGGCACCGAAGAGGATCAGTAAGGCGGTGCCGATGACCTCACCGACGAAAATGTCCCCGTTGGCATACATGGCGGCTCCTTGTCCCTGGCCCGGGGCCGTGGCCCCGGTCCTCCGTGCAGGGTGCGTACTTCCCGGGCCACGGGGAGGGTGGCGGGCGCTGGGCCGCCGCGCCCCGCGCGGCGTCCGCGTCGAGCGTGCCGGTGCGCCGGGACCGCCCCTGGGGAGTCGGGCAGCGCCTGTCGCTGCCACGCGGCCGGGTCACCCGGCTGTGGCGGTGCCGACGGACACCCGGAAGTGTTCACCGCAGGTGACGGGGCGTCAAGGGACCGGGTGGGGCGGCGTCCCGTCCCCGCGCCGGCGGCCCCGGCGCACCTCGTGCCCCTGCGCACCGGGCCACCCCAGCACCCAACTGCCGACTCCGCTCAGGGACTTCGCGGCCTTCTTCAGCGGCGCCAGCGCCGCCGCGGCCTGCGCATGACCGGTCACACTGCCGGGCGCGCACACCACCGTCGCCAGCGACAGCGTCACCGGCAGCCCGCCCGCCGACCACGGTACGTCCACCACGGCCGCCGCGAACGGTTCCAGGTCGTCCGGCGCGGCCAGCACCAGGAAGTCGTCCCCGCCGATGTGCCCCACCCGGGCCGAGGGCAGCTTTGCCGCCGTACGGGCCAGCGCCTGCCCCACGGCCCGGATCAGCGCGTCCCCCGCCGCGAACCCGGCCCCGTCGTTGACCTGCTTGAACCGGTCCACGTCCAGCCAGCTCAGCGCGAACGCCCGGCCGTCCGCGATCCGCCGGTCCACCTCCGCGTTCACCGCGTCCGAACCGGGCAGCCGGGTCAGCGGATTGAGCCGCGCCGCCTCCTCCACCCGGCTCTCCGCGAGCGCCCGCAGGATGTCGGCCAGATGCACCACGCCCATGCAGCGGCCCTGCTCGTCCACCACCGCCACGTCGTCCCCGGCCCGGTCGCGGTCGCCGTCCGCCGCCACGTCCAGCACCTCCCAGGCGGTGGCGTCGGCGCCGACCGTCCGCGGCCGGTCGGCCAGCCGCAGCGCCGGGCGGTCGGCGTACAGCGCGTGCCCGTAGCGGCCGGACAGCGACAGCAGGAAGCGGTCCCGGTCGATGGCCCGTACGGGTACGCCGTCGGGGTCCACCAGCAGTACGCCCGAGACCCCCGGGAAACCCGTCAGATGACTGCGCACCGCGCCCGCCGAGGCGGACATCGGCAGCAGCGCGGCGGGCTGCAGGAACTGCGTCACCGGCGGCCCGGCCGGCGGCGGGGCCGCCCCGGACGCGGCGCCCCCGGCGTACCCGCTGGCCACCGGCCCGTACCCGTCGCGCAGCTCCGGCACATACACATCGGCCGCCGGACGCCGCGCGGGCGGCGCGAACAGGAACCCCTGAGCGAGCTGCGCGCCCGCCGCGCGCACCGCCGCGTACTGCCGCTCCGTCTCCACCCCCTCCACCGCCAGCACGCTGCCCAGCACCTCGCACAGTTGCCGCATCGCGGCCACGGCGGCCCGCCCGCCCCGGTCACCGTCCAGCTCCGCGCAGAGCGACGCGTCCAGCTTCACCAGGTCGGGGGCGAGATCGCCGAGCAGCCGCAGCGGCAGGTCACCGTCGCCGACCCCGTCGGCGCCGACGCGGTACCCGTCCTGCCGCAGCCCCGCCACCCCCTCCAGCAGCGCCCGCCGCGGTACGTGCGTGAACGGCCCGCCGACATCGATGGTGATCTCCCACGGCCGGCGGCCCACGTCGTGCACGGCCTTGCGCAGCGCGGTCAGCCCCGGCAGCTCGGCGAGGGTCGCCGCGAACACGTTGACGTGCAGCGGCAGCAGGGTCTCCTGCCGCGCGGCGGACCGTACGGCGAGCCCGGCCAGCTCGGCGTCCAGGCCGGCGGAGCGCCGCGCCGCCGTCAGCACGTCGCCGCGTTCGGGCCGGGCGAGTATCTCCAGGGCGGCGACCGAACCGGTCGACAGGTTCACGACGGGCTGGAAGGCGAATCGGAGCTGGTCCGTCCAGGCAGGCACGGCAGCAGAATGCCCATCGGGAACGCGAACGGTGCGTGATTCACGCACTGTTCACGCATCCTTCCGGCGCACTCGAACGGGTGCCCGCGCGAGCCTCGCGGATCTCGTGGGCCTCGCGGACCGCACGGAGCTCGCAGGTGTCGCGGGCCTGGCGGGTCCCACACGGTCGCACGGACCCCGGGCGGCCCGTGCTTCCCCGGCTCCCCTCCCCGAAGCGTCACCGCACCACGACCACCGCCGAACCGTGCCCGAACAATCCCTGGTTCACCGCGATCCCGGCCCGTGCGCCCGGTACCTGCCGCGCCCCGGCCCACCCGCGCAACTGCCAGGTCAGCTCGCAGACCTGCGCGATAGCCTGCGCGGGCACCGCCTCCCCGAACGACGCCAGACCGCCACCGGGATTCACCGGCAGCCGCCCGCCGAGCGCCGTCGCCCCGTCCCGCAGCAGCTTCGCGCCCCCGCCCTCGGCACACAGGCCGAGATCCTCGTACCACTGGAGCTCCAGCGCGGTGGACAGGTCGTACACCTCCGCCAGCGACAGGTCGTCCGGCCCGAGCCCCGCCTCCTCGTAGGCGGCCTCGGCGAGGGACGGCCGGAAAGCGGCCGGCCGTTCCGGTTCCGGGACGTCCCGGACGGGCGCCGCCGAGTCGGTCGCGATGTCCGGCAGGTCCAGCTCCGTACGGGGATGGTGAGGCGTCGCCGTGGAGACGGCCCGGATGCGGACGGGGTCCGGCACGCCCCGCCGCCGTGCGTAGTCCAGCCCGCACAGGACCAGCGCCGCGGCGCCGTCCGACGTGGCGCAGATGTCCAGCAGCCGCAGCGGGTCGGCGACCACCGGCGACGCGGCGACCTCCGCCGCCGTCACCGGCTTGCGGTACCGCGCGTACGGATTGAGCGCGCCCGCCGCCGCGTTCTTCACCTTCACCTGCGCGAAGTCGTCGGCCGTGTCCCCGTACAGGGCCATCCGGCGCCGGGCGTACAGCCCGAAGTAGGCGGGGTTGGTCGCGCCCAGCAGCCGGAAGCGCAGCCAGTCAGGATCGTCGGGCCGGTCGCCGCCCGCCGGGGCGAAGAAGCCTTTCGGGGCCGCGTCCGCGCCCACCACCAGCACCACGTCCGCCAGGCCCGCGAGAATCTGCGCCCGCGCGGCGGCGACGGCCTGCGCCCCGGAGGCACAGGCCGCGTAGACGCTCGACACCCGCGCGCCCTGCCAGCCCAGCGCCCGCGCGAACGTCGCGCCCGCCACGTACCCCGGATAGCCGCCGCGCACGGTGTCCGCACCGACCACCGACTGCACATCGGCCCATTCCAGGCCCGCGTCGGCCAGGGCCGCCCGCGCCGCCACCGTTCCGTACTCGACGAAACTGCGGCCCCACTTGCCCCAGGCGTGCATGCCCGCCCCGAGGACGGCGATGTCACCGGGCATGGCCGCCTCCCGCCCCGACCGCTCCGTCAGCTCGGCCCGTCCCGCCGGCTCCGTCTGCCCCGCCGGCTCCGTCGGTTTCGCCCGCCCGGCCGGACTCGCCCGTACCGTCCGCCTCGTGGGCCTCCACAGGCCGCCACCACCACGTCGTCCACACGGTCTCCGCGTCCTCGCCCAGCACCCCGGGCACCAGCTCGGCCTCCATGCCGACCCGCAGGGCGGCCACGGACACCCCCGGCACGGCCTGCCCCAGCACCACCATCCGCTCCGCCGCCAGCTCCACCGCGATCAGGGTGCGCGGCTGCCACGGCACCTCGGGGTCCGAGACGTAGGGTGGCGGCGGCCGGTAGCGGCCGTCCGTGTACGACCAGACCGTGCCACGCCGGGACAACGGCACTTCGGTGAACTCGGTCCCGTCGCAGCGGGGCGCACGGCAGAAGAAGTCCTCGCGCGGGAAGAACACGGCACCGCAGGCATCGCAGCGCGTTCCCAGCAGCCGGAAGCCCGCCGGGTCCTGCCCGTGGCCGACGTCGGTGAACCACCCCGGCACCACCGGCTTGCGTACACGTGCCACGCATCCTCCCGTCACCGACAACGGATGGGCCCGGTTGATAAACTGACGAGCCGTCAGGAGTTTGCCACGCGACGGGCGGCCGACGGAACCCCGCCGCCGCCCGTCCGCTCCCGCCGGGCGAAGGGATCATGTCGTTCTCCGCTGAACCGGCTGAACCGGACACCCCCGCACGGCGTCCACCAAGGCGGGGCCGGGGTGCGGGATCCACGGGGGTGGTTCCGCGCCCCGGCCGACTTGCCAAGATCTCCCCGCCTTGCCGGTGAGGCCGCCCGCCCGCGGGGTGCGACGCCGGCTCGGCGTCGGTTCCGTTTGCCGGCTCACCACCACGGGTTCCTCAGAGGGCACCGGCTTCATGCCCACTGATCACCGAATGTCCCTCTGTTCCGCTTACCGGAAACCCTGGGCGCTTACCGTCGGGCTTGCACCTCTTCCGTTGCTACATTCCGACGGCCGAGGATCGCCGGACGCGCGCAGAGCATGCGACGGCGCCGCACACGCACGGGGATGCCCGGCGGTGCGGTGCCGGTGCGAGCCGGTGGCCGGAGCGCCGGGGAACCTCCGTTCCCCGGCCCGCACCGTGAGGAACAGGAGAGCGACACCGTGCCCAGCGGACGCCCCCGCACATCTTGGTCGACCGGATTGGTCGCCGTCGCCGCCGCGACCGTCACCCTGACAGCCGCCCTGCCGGCCCACGCTGTCGCAGGCGAACCGGTCCTGGACGGCGCCTACTCCTTCGCCGCCAAGCTGGACATCGGCGACGGCCGGCGCAGTTGTTCCGCCGCTCTCGTGGACCGGCAGTGGCTGGTCACCGCCGCCAGTTGCTTCGCGGACGACCCCGCGGCCGGCACCGGCGTCGGCGCGGGCGCGCCGAAGTGGCCCACCACGGCCACCGTCGGCCGCACCGCCCTGTCCGGTTCGGGCGGCAGTGTGGCGAAGGTCGTCGATCTGGTGCCGTACCAGGGCCGCGATCTGGTGATGGCCAAGCTCGACAAGCCGGTCGGCGGCATCGCCCCGGTGCGGGTCGCCACGTCCGGCCCCGCCCAGGGCGAGACACTGACGGTCGCCGGATACGGGCGCACCCGGACCGAGTGGGTCCCCGACCGCCTGCACGCCGCACCTTTCACGGTGGACAGCGTCACCGCCACTTCGGCCGGTGTCACCGGCGCGGATGCGAACGCCGCCGTCTGCAAGGGTGACACCGGTGGGCCGGCCCTCCGGGTGACCGATGGCG
Source organism: Streptomyces sp. NPDC026394 (assembly GCF_055567735.1). Lineage (NCBI taxonomy): Bacteria > Bacillati > Actinomycetota > Actinomycetes > Kitasatosporales > Streptomycetaceae > Streptomyces > Streptomyces sp. NPDC026394. Next base: position 15,140 of record NZ_JBVHPX010000021.1, on the reverse strand, counting down.
CTGCCGAGCTGGTCGCCGTCAACAGCCGTTCTTGGCAGGGCGGTTGCTTCGGTTCCGAGGAGACCCGCCGGAACGCCGTCGAGGCCCGCGTCGACGGTCTTGCGGACTGGATCGCGGCGGTCGCCGACCTGCCCCGCCAGGAGCTGGTGGCCGGCGACTACGACGGCGACGGCACCGCCGACCTGTTCACCGTGGACGCCGCGCGGAACCTGTCGGTGTGGAAGAGCCGCAAGGGCGGTGCTTTCGACCTGCCGAAGAAGCTGACGGGTGACTGGAACTTCACCCGGACCGCCGCGGCCGACTTCACGGGTGACGGCGTCACCGACCTCGTCGCCCGTCAGGAGCGCAAGGAGGCGAGGCCGGACCAGCCGGCGGGGACGTTCCTGCGCATGTGGGCCGGCACCAAGAAAGGCGTCTTCGCGCGTCCGGTGGATGTCACCGGCGGCTGGTTCGTCACCGAGGTGGTGGCCGGCGACTTCACGGGTGACGGGAAGGCGGACCTCATAGGCAAGGTCGGAAACGACCTGAAACTGTGGGCGGGCCGCGGTGACGGCACGTTCGCGGGGCCGGTGCCGGTCACCATGAACTGGGCTTACACCCAGACCACCGCGGGCGATTTCAACGGCGACGGCATCACGGACCTCGTCGCCTGTGACGACAGCAAGAACCTCTGGCTGTTCCCCGGCAGGAAGGGGGGCACCTTCGCCGAGAAGGTCCTCCTGACGGGCGGCTGGAAGTACACCCAGACCGTTGCCGGTGACTTCACCGGCAACGGGAAGGTCGACCTCGTCGCCCGTGACGACGACACCGGCACCGTCCTGCGCTGGGCCGGCCGCGGCAACGGCACCTTCGCCGCCCGCGTCCCGGTCACCGGCAGCTATTGACCGGCAGCTATTGACCGGCGGCGGCCGGGTGGTGGGCCGGCCGGCCCACCACCCGGCCGCCACGCATCCCTTACACGACACGACGGTTGGGAAGAAACCCCATGACGAGGACGGCGCGGCTGTTCCGCGGAGCCACGCGAACGGCCACGGTGGCGCTCACCTCCTGCGCGACGGTCGCCGCGCTGAGCCATGTCACATGGGCACGGTCCGCCGACGCCCGGGACCCGGCGGCGTCGCACGCCGCGCCCCGGGCAGGACAGGGCACCGGAGCGGACCCGGGCTGGACCCGTACCTGGGGAACCGCGCTGGGCACGGCGGCCCCCGCCGCCAAGTCCGGGGTGACCGGTCGGCAGACGCTGCGGATGGTCGTCCACACCAGCACCGGCGGCGACACCGCGCGCATCCAGCTCGCCAACACCTTCGCCACGGCACCCGTGCTCATCGGACACGCCACCATCGCCCGTCGGTCAGCGGGAGCCGGTGCCACCGGCACGCCGGTCACCCTGACCTTCGGCGGCAGCCGGCGCACCGTCATCGGACCAGGGGAGACGGTACGCAGCGACCAGGCGGCCTTCCCCGTCAAGGCCGACGAGAACCTGCTGGTCAGCGTCTATCTGCCCGAGCCCGTGGCCGAAGCTCCGTACCACGACTACACGCTGACCACCTCCTACACCTCGGCACCGGGCGACGGCGCCGACCGGGCGGGGGAGCCGGCGGGCAGCCGCTTCCCGGCCCGCTTCGCGCACTGGGCCTACCTCAACGGGGTGGACGTCACGGTGTCCGGCGGCGACGGCACCGTCATCGCCCTCGGCGACTCACAGACCGACGGCGGGCACACCACCCCCGACACCCACCGCCGCTGGCCCGACCACTACGGCCGCGCCCTCCAGGCGTCGGGACGGCACACGGGAGTCGTCAACGCCGGAATCTCGGGCAACCGGCTGCTCACCGACTCCACCGGGACACGCGCCGCCTACGGCCCGAGCGCCCTGAACCGCTTCACCCGCGACGTCGTCGAACAGCCCGGCGCCCGGTCCGTGATCCTCTACGAGGGCATCAACGACATCGCGCTGGACGGCGCCGACAGCACCTCCCTCATCGAGGCGATCCGGCACCTCGCCGGCCGTGCCCACACCGCCGGCCTCACCTTCACCGCAGCCACCATCCCGCCCTTCGCGGGATACCCCTCGTACACCCCCGCCAAGGAACAGACCTGGCAGGAGGTCAACCGCTACATCCGGACCAGCCGGGACCTGGACTCCTACGTCGACTTCGACCGGGCGACGCGGGACCCGCAGGACGGCGCCCGGCTCTTCGCCGGGTACTACGACCGCGGTGACGACCGGCTGCACTTCAACGACAACGGCAGCCTCGTCCTCGCCGGCACCGTCACCGCCGCACCGCCCACCCACCCCGCTCCGCACTTCTCCCGGACCGCCGCGGCCGACTTCACCGGCGACGGCATCGTGGACCTCGTCGCCCGTAATGCCGACGGGGATCTGATGCTGTGGCCCGGTAACCAGGACACCGACCGGCCGGGACGAGGCGACGGCACGTTCGCGCGGCCGGTACGGGCCTTCCGCGACTGGGGGGACATCACGCAGGCGGTGGCCGGCGACTTCACGGGTGACGGGAAGGCGGACCTCATCGGTAAGGACGGGAAGGACCCCGAGAACGCCCTCAAGCTCTGGGCGGGGAACGGCGACGGCACGTTCGCGCCTCCGGCGCGGGTCACCCGGGGCTGGGTCTTCACCCGGACCGCCGCGGCCGACTTCACCGGCGACGGGATCCTGGACCTCGTCGCCCGTGACGGCGAAGGGAATCTCCTGCTGTGGCCCGGCCGAGGAGACGGCACGTTCGCGGTACGGGTGACGGCCGTCCGTGGCTGGGGGGACGCCGCGCAGGCGGTGGCCGGCGATTTCACGGGCGACGGTAAGGCGGACCTCGTGGCGAGGGACGCCACGAACGCACTGCGGCTCCGGCCCGGGAAGGGAGACGGTACCTTCGGCCCGCCCACGGTCCTGAAGAGCGACTGGCCCTGCACGGAGACCGCCGCCGGCGATTTCACCGGCGACGGCATCGCCGACCTCGTCGCCAGGGACGCCACGACCGGTGACCTCAACCTGTGGGTCAACACCGGGGGCGCCGTCCCCGACCGGCCGCTACGGCTGACCGGAGGCTGGTGATCCGCTGCTCAGTGCCGGCTGCTCAGTGCCGGCCGCTCAGTGACCGCCGCGAGACAGGGAAGTCGAAATACGTGTCGGGGAACGTCTCCGGCGTGAAGGTGTAGTGCCACCACTCCTTGTCGTAGTTGCGGAACCCTGCGCGCTCCAGCCCTTGCTTCAGCAGCAGCCGGTTCGCCCGCTGCCGGCCTTGCACCCGGGGGTCGAGGGTGTGCGCCAGGGTGTCGAAGCAGTCGAATCCGGTGCCCATGTCGAGCGAGTTGTCGGGGAAGCGTTCCTTCTGGGGCGCGTAGCACCGCGTCAGCGGCTCGCCGGGGATGTACGGCCGGGTGGGCGGGCCGGGCAGCCGGACCAGCGTCAGGTCGACGGTGCTGCCCCGGCTGTGCCCCGACTTCTCGGCGATGTAGCCGTCACGGAAGAGGGCCGACTTGTCGACCCGCGGATAGAACTCGCCCTTCATCCGCTGGTCGCCCAGGTCCTTCGCCCAGTCCACGAAGTGGTTCACGGCGCGCTGCGGCCGGTAGCAGTCGTACACCTTGAGCGTGTAGCCCTGCCGCACGAAGGAGCGCTGGGCCCGGTGCAGCGCCCGCGCCGCGTCCCGGGTCAGGATGCACAGGGGCTGCCGGTAGCCGGTCACCGGTACGCCCATGAAGTTGTGCGGCGTGAAGTACCGCATCTCCTGGCGGATCGTCGGGTCCACGTCGCGCAGAGCGACGAATTCCCTGGGCGCGGGGGCGGACACGGTCGTACCTGGTGCGAGCGCGGTGCCGCCCGAAGGCCGCGGCTGGGTGGCCGCTCCTGGTGACACGGCCGCAGAGGTAAGAGCGAAGGCCGTGGCGGCCACGGTGAGGCCGCGCAGCGCGGCAGCGAGTCTCGGCATGGCACCCGTCTACCACCGGCACCGCGCCCCACGGAAGACACCCGGCGCCGCCTGCCGGAACAGAGGCTCAGCAGGAACTGCAAGCGCGGAAGCCGTCGCAGGGATAGCGCCAGAGACAACCGCAGGAGCGCTGGTAGACGCGGCAGTCGCACCGGCCTTTCATGCACTGGTTGTCGTGACAGGCACTGCTGGAACAGTAGTTGGACTCGACGCTGCAATTGCAGTTCAGAGCCTTTGCGCCGCGCCGCCCGGAAGTCTCGGCGGGGCCGATTGCCGCGAACAGCGGATTCGCCTCAGCGCGCCCGAAATGCCGGTCGGCGGACTCCCGGAGGGCCCGCTCGGCCGGGCCGGGATCGGCCACCCGGTCGAAAGCGAAAGTGCTCTCCTGTGCGGCGATGTGGTGCACTTCTTCGAGTACGTCGCTCTGTTCCGGGGAAGGGCCGGGGTGCGCCCGGCGGTAGCGCGCGAGTTGTTCCACCCAGAGCCGGCTGCGGGCCGCGGGTGGCAGGGCGGCCCAGACGGCCTGGCGGTGGGGCAGAGGCTGGGCGGTCAGCCGTACGGGGCGGCCGGCGCAGGTCGTCGAGGGTGCCGACCGTACGGATGGTCGCACGCGGCCCCAGCCTCCGGACGAGTGCCACGGCCATTCCCGGACCGGCCCAGGCACGTACCCGGTCCGGCTCCACCCGGTTTCCAGGGGGCGCGTTCGCCGAAACTCTCCGCGCGCGACCGGCGCTCGTCCTGATGCATGAGCGACAACAGTTCGACTTTCCCTTCGCAGGCGCGCTCGACCGCTTCGGAGGCTTTCCTGCGCTGCTCGCACGAGGCGTCGAAGGCCAACACCCACTGCGTCGCCGGATCGCTCATGCCGTCCCTCATCCGTTTTTGCGGAAGGGTTCTCCGGCAAGAGTGACGCACCGGGAAAATAGGCGGCAATAGAGCAGAAAGAGAAGGCCGCACCAGCTTTCCGTCTGCGGTATCCCGGGGTGTCCTGAGCCG
>NZ_JBVHPX010000021.1:0-10101 GCF_055567735.1 Streptomyces sp. NPDC026394 | reverse complement strand
GCCGGGAGCCGGGAGCCGGGAGCCGGGAGCCGGGAGCCGGGAGCCGGGAGCCGGGAGCCGGGAGCCGGGAGCCGGGAGCCGGGAGCCGGGAGCCGGGAGCCGGTAACCGGGACGCCCGGGACACCGCCGTGCGCGGTCACTCTTCCGCGGTCACTCCCCGGCGGCCGTCATTTCCACCACCGCCAGATCGCCCGCCGGATGCACCCCGGCCACCCGCAGCCCGGCGCTTTCCGCCAGCGCCGTCAGCTCCGCCACCCCACGCTCACGCGCCCCGAAGTACACGAGCATCCGCAGGTCCATGCCCGTGTGCACCGACTCGCCGTCCGCGCCGAACCGTTCCACCACCAGGACCCGCCCTCGTGTCCCCGCCGCCTCGGCGCACCGGCGCAGGATCGCCCGCGCCGCGTCGTCGTCCCAGTCGTGCAGGACCGCGGAGAGGAGGTAGCCGCCCGCCCCGGCGGGCAGCGCCTCGAAGAAGTCGCCCGCCACCGCGTCCGCGCGACCGGCCAGCCCGGCCGCCGCCAACGTCTCGCGTGCCGCCCGTACGGTCTCCGGCTGGTCGAACACGGTGCCCCGCAGCCCGGGGTGCGCGGCGAGCAACGCTGCCAGGAACGTGCCGTTGCCGCCGCCGACGTCCACGATCCGCCCCAGCGAGCCCCAGTCGAAGGCGGGTACGACGGTCTCGGCCCACCGTGCGACGTCGACGCCCATCTGCGCGTCGTAGTCGGCGGTCCGATCCGGGTCCGTCTTCAGGTCGTCCCAGAAGGAACGCCCGAACTGCCGAGGGAACGCCGCCTCGCCCGTCCGTACGGAGTGGGGGAGCGCCACGAACGCCAGGTCGGCCCGGCCGATGGCGCTCTCCACGTCCAGCATCCGCCGCGCGCCGGACGGGTGGCCGTCGCGCAGCTCCTCGCCGCGCGGCAACAACCCGTAGCGGCCCTCGTCGTCACGGCTGAACACCTTCATCGTCACCAGGTGCCGCAGAACCCGGTCCAGCACCCCGGCGTCGACCTTCGTGATCGCGGCCAGCTCCCGTGCGCTCCGCGCTCCGTCCGCCAGGTGGTCGGCCACCCGCAGCGTCGCCACGGTCCGGACCGCCATCGGCGTCACCAGATCCGCGATGTCCCAGATGCCCTGCCCGTCCCCGTCCGCCACTTCCCGGATCCTCTCTGCACGGTCGTGCCCCACCGGCGCTGCTGCCGCCGCTGTCACTTCCACGGTACGAACGGACCGATCCACGCATCCGCCACCGGCCGTCTACCCGTGCCCGCCCGTCACTCCGCGCACCCGCACCCGATACCCGACCTCGCCGCCGCCCTGACGCCCGACGACCACCTCCCCACCCTCCAGCCGCGTCACGAACCGCTCGACCGCCGGCCGCTGCCAGCCGTCACCGGCGTCCGGCACGACCAGGCCGCCACCACCGCGGCCCTCCTTCGGGGTCCACACCTCCAGTTCCGTCGTACCGTCCGCGCCCGCCACCGGCACCACCGCACCGGCTCGCGCCAGCACCGGAATCCGGGACAGCGGCGCGTCCACCAGCACCTGTCCGGGCCCGTCGTACGCCCGCCCGTCCGCCGTGTCGTACCAGCGCCCGCGCGGCAGCCGCACCGCCCGCCGCGTCACCCCGGGCCCCAGCACGGGCGCCACCAGCAACGCGTCACCCAGCAGGAAGGCGTCCTCGCAGTCGCGCAGCTTCCGGTCGCGGGGGGTGTTCCACCAGACGGGGCGTACGTACGGCGCTCCGGAGAGGCGCGCCAACTGCGCGAGCGTCACGAAGTACGGCCGCAACCGCATCCGCTCCAGCAGCGCGGCCCGCGCGTGCTCCAGCACTTCGGGCCCGTACTCCCACGGCTCCCGCCGTCCCGCGGTCATCGCCGAGTGCGTACGGAACAGCGGCAGGTACGCGGCCGTCTGGAACCACCGCAGATACAGCTCCGGCGACGGCACCCCCGAGAACCCGCCGACATCCGGCCCGCTGTACGGCACCCCGCACAGCCCCATCCCCAGCACCAGCGACAACGAGGCCCGCAGCCCAGGCCACCCGGTCGCCACGTCCCCCGACCACGTCCCCCCGTAGCGCTGCATCCCCGCCCATCCGGAACGGGAGAACAGGAAGGGGCGCTCCTCGGGCCGCAGTTCCAGCAGCCCTTCGTACCCGGCGCGTGCCATCGCCAGCCCGTACACGTTGTGCGCCTCCCGGTGGTCACCGCCCCGGCCCTCCAGCGCGTGCCGCGCCGACCGCGGCAGTGAAGGATCGCCGAACGCCGCGAACGACACCGGCTCGTTCATGTCGTGCCACACCCCGGAGAACCCCTGGGCCAGCCGCTCCGCGTACAGCCCGCCCCACCATTTGCGCACCCGCGCGTCCGTGAAGTCCGGGAACACCGCCTCGCCCGGCCACACCACTCCGCGCACCGCCCGGCCCCGCGCGTCCCGTACGTACGCGTCGGCCGCGGCCCCGCCCTCGTACACCGCGTTGCCCGGCTCGGCCTTCACCCCCGGATCGACGATCGACACCAGCCGCACGCCCTCCTCGCGCAACTCCCGTGCCAGTCCGGGCAGGTCGGGGAAGGCCGTACGGTCCACGGTGAAGACGCGATGGCCGTCGTAGTGGTCGATGTCCAGATGCACGGCGGACAGCGGCAGCCCGCGCTCCCGGTAGCCGGAGACGACCCGCCGTACCTCCGCCTGGCTGCCGAAACCCCACCGGGCGTGCTGCGGACCCAGCGCCCAGCGGGGCGGCAGCGCGGGCGCCCCGGTCAGCGCCGTCCAGCCGAGCAGGACGCGGGCGGGCGTACCGGCCAGGACCCAGTACCGCAACGGGCCGCCGTCCATCCGCAGTTCCGCGCAGCCCGGCCGGTCGTGCCCGGAGCCCGCACCCTCCACCCCTTCGCGCAGCGTCACCGTGCCGTCCCACGAGTTGTCGTGGAAGACCAGGTGCGTACCGGCGTCCGCCACCACGAGCTGCACCGGCATCGTCACGGACAGCGGATCGTCGCCCGGCACGAACGCACCGCCCGGGTCGGTGTTCCACAGCCGGTACGTGCCCGCCCGCAGCCGCGGCCCCGCCGACCGGCCGCCCAGCCCGAAGAACCGGGCGTCCGCGGCCACCTCGGAGCGCTGCACCCAACGGGAGTCCCCGGCCCGCTCGCCGGACCCTCCGCCGCCGTCCCCGGAGACCCCGGCCCCCGGCCCTTCCCCACCGGGCCCTCCGCTCCCGTCCCCGGGCACCCGGTCCCACCAGCGCGGCGGCAGCTCCCGCCGCAGCACCACCCCGCCCGGCGTCCGCACCTCCACCGTGCCGTGCCGCGACACCGTCACCGTCACCCGCTCCGACACGACCCGCCAGCCGCCCTCCGTACCGGGCTCCAGCACCGCCCGCGCGTCCGGCTCCGGGCACGCCCCGGCCAGCGCGTACGACGGCTCCGGCGCCGCGTCGTCCCAGCCGCAGAACACCGCACCGCCCGACGCCACCCGCACCCGCAGTGACGAGCGCGCGAAATGCACCACACCGCCCCCCGGCTGCGGCTCCGCGCGCACCGCCGTCCCCGGCACCCGCGCCCGCTCCCGGCCGCCCCGCGGCAGCCCCAGCGCGTCGGCACGGCGCCGCCGCCACGCCGACCGCCACGTCCGCAGCCCCCGTACCGATCCCAGTGCCCTGACGGCCCGGACCGCACCGGCCGTCCCGTCCCACCGCGGCCACCGCGCCGACCGCTCTTGATCACGCCCGTCCATGCTGCTCAGCCTGCCATCGACGGCCCGCGACGGGGGCGTTGTTCAGACCCCGTTCACCTGGGAAGAACCAGGACCTCACACGCGGCACACCGGTGGCGCGCACGCCGCCGGTTCCGGCCACCGGGCCACGCCGGAGCCCGCTCCTGACGACAGGTACGGGGCCGCCGCCGTACACGGACGCGCGATCGCTCCCGACGCGCGCCCGCGGCCCCAATGTGCGGCCGACCCTGGCGCAGAAGTCGATCACGTGGCATCGTCCTGCCCAGCCGTGTCACACGCACGCGCCCCCGCGCTGCGCCGGGGCGATCCCCCGGACCGGACGGGGACCACGCACACCGCGTACCGCACGCCCACACCGCGTCCACGCAACGCCGCGTACAGCCGGGAGCCGATCATGACCACCGCACCGCAGTCCGACCCGCAACCGGAACCCCTGTGGCAGCCCGGCCCGGACCGCATCGCCGGCGCCCAGCTCACCCGGTTCCACGACTGGGCGGCCGCCCACCACGGCGCTCCCGCCCGCACCGCCGGCGACCCGGTGGCGGACTACGCCGCGCTGCACCACTGGTCCGTGACCGAACTGTCCCGTTTCTGGCAGGCCGTCGCCGCCTGGTTCGACGTCCGCTTCGCCACGCCGTACGAGACCGTCCTCGCCGACCCCGCGATGCCCGGCGCCCGCTGGTTCCCCGGCGCCACCCTCAACTACGCGGAGCACGCGCTGCGCGCCGCCGAGGACCCGGCCCGCGCCGACACGCCCGCCCTGCTGCACGTGGACGAGACCCACGACCCGGCCCCCGTCACCTGGGCCGAGCTGCGCGCCCAGGTCGGCGCCCTGGCCGCCGAGCTGCGCCGCCTCGGCGTACACCCCGGCGACCGGGTCAGCGGCTACGTCCCCAACGTCCCGCAGGCCGTCGTCGCCCTCCTCGCCACCGCCGCCGTCGGCGCCGTCTGGACCTCCTGCGCCCCCGACTTCGGCGCCCGCAGCGTCCTGGACCGCTTCCAGCAGGTCGAGCCCGTCGTGCTGTTCACGGTCGACGGCTACCGCTACGGCGGCAAGGAACACGACCGCCGCGACACCGTCGCCGAACTCCGCCGCGAACTGCCGACCCTCCGCGCCGTCGTCCACATCCCCCTCCTGGGGACCCCCGCGCCCGAAGGCGCCCTGGAGTGGTCCGACCTCACCTCCGCCGTCACCGAACCGGTCTTCGAACAGGTCCCCTTCGACCACCCCCTGTGGGTCCTGTACTCCTCCGGGACGACCGGCCTGCCGAAGGCCATCGTCCAGTCCCAGGGCGGCATCCTCCTCGAACACCTCAAGCAGACCGGCCTGCACTGCGACCTCGGACCCGACGACCGCTTCTTCTGGTACACCTCCACCGGCTGGATGATGTGGAACTTCCTCGTCGCCGGCCTCCTCGCGGGCGCCACGATCGTGCTCTACGACGGCAGCCCGGGACACCCGGACACCGCCGCCCAGTGGCGGATCGCCGAACGCACCGGCACCACCCTGTTCGGCACCTCCGCCGCGTACGTGATGGCCTGCCGCAAGGCCGGCGTGCAGCCCGGCCGCGACTTCGACCTGACCACCGTCAAGTGCGTCGCGACCACCGGCTCCCCGCTGCCGCCCGACGGCTTCCGCTGGCTGCACGACGAGGTCGCCGCCGACCTGTGGATCGCCTCCGTCAGCGGCGGCACGGACGTCTGCAGCTGCTTCGCGGGCGCGGCGCCCACCCTCCCCGTCCACATCGGCGAACTCCAGGCCCCCTGCCTCGGCACCGACCTCCAGGCCTGGGACCCGCACGGCGAGCCGCTGACCGACGAGGTCGGCGAGCTGGTCGTCACCAACCCCATGCCGTCCATGCCGATCCATTTCTGGAACGACCCCGAGGGCACCCGGTACCACGAGAGCTACTTCGACACCTACCCCGGCGTCTGGCGGCACGGTGACTGGATCACCCGCACCGCACGCGGCACCGTCGTGATCCACGGCCGCTCCGACTCCACCCTCAACCGCCAGGGCGTACGGATGGGCTCGGCGGACATCTACGAGGCCGTCGAACGCCTCCCCGAGATCCGCGAATCCCTCGTCATCGGCCTCGAACTGCCCGACGGCGGCTACTGGATGCCGCTCTTCGTCCACCTCGCGCCCGGCGCCACGCTCGACGACGCCCTGCGCGACCGCGTCAAGCGGACCATCCGCGCGCAGTGCTCCCCGCGGCACGTCCCGGACGAGATCATCGAGGCCCCCGGCGTACCGCACACCCTGACCGGCAAGCGGATCGAGGTCCCCGTCAAACGCCTCCTCCAGGGCACCCCGCTGGAGAAGGCCGTCAACCCCGGCTCGGTCGACAACCTCGAACTCCTGCGGTTCTACGAACGGATCGCAGCCGAGCGCGCCGCGGCCGAGGGCGCCGCGACCGAGCGCGGACGGTAGCGGGCGGGCCGTCGCGGACGGCCGTTGTCAGACCCTCCGATTACTCTCAGTCACAAGTGAGGCTCGCCGAGCGAGCAGCACACACCGACCGAGGGGGAGCCATGACCACACCGTCCCGACGCACCACAGACCGCACCGCGGACAACGAACACACCGCACGCACCGGACGCACCGCTCCGGGCGGGCCCGCCGCCGCACGCCGCATGCTGCGCCGCGAGATCCCGAGCACCGCCGCCGTCCTGGCGGACGCACAGGACTTCGCGGCCATGCGCCGCTACCGCACCTTCCCGTTCGACGACCACACCGCCTACCTCCAGCAGATGGAGACCCTGCTGCGCTCACTGACCGCCCAGGGCATCCACACCACCGTCGCCCTCTTCGACCCCGTCGCGTACGAGACCTTCTGCACGGACCTGGATCTGGACCCCGACCGCCCCGACAGCCGCTCCCGCTACACGGCCGAACTGGCCTGTACCGGCGCCACCCTGCCGTACACCGGCGAATCCCTGGCCCGGCTGCTGCCCGTCCTCATCGACGAAGCGGAACGCCAGGCGACCTGGGACCGCGCCACCGCGCTCCTCGCCCGCACGGGAGCCTGTGCGGACTGCGGCGAGGACCTGGCGCGGGCCGCCTTCGCGCGCGCCTCCCGCGCGGTCACCGGCCTGCTGGACACCCTCGGCGACGGCACCCACCACCTGGTGTGCAGCGTCCCCGCGACCGGCACCCCGCTCCTCGCCGTGCTGCACGCCGACTCCCGCGAGGACGGCCGGCTGGAGCTGTCCGAAGCCGCGACGCTGGTCTTCTGCACGGTCCTCGCCGCCGGCGTCGCCCTGCGCAGCCCTGGCGGCATCGTCTCCCGTACGGCCGAGACCGCCGGGCGCGACACGGTCCGCGGCTGGGTCCTGCGCGACGCCTGGCTGCACCCGCTCAGCGCCGCCGAGGTCTTCACGGCCTACTGCACGGACGCCGCCACCGGCGAACCCGTCCCGCCCGAGCCCGGCGTCGACTACGACGCGGGCCTCACCCTCCCCGACCCACCGCCAACGGAGGGACACGACCACAGCCACCACTGACACGGCGGCCACCTCGCCGCACCGCAGGACGGCCGCCCCACCGCGAACGTAGGACGTCAGCTCTGCCGTGAACGCCGGACGGCCGCCCCGCCACAAGGGCGGGACGGCCGTCCGTACCAACGTCGTGCTGCCTGCTCGGCGAGGTCCGGAGGCCGGGCCGGTCACTGCCGCGCCGGGTCCGCCGGGGACCAAGCCTCGGGGATCATTCCCCGGAGAGCACCGCCTGCGCCGCGGCGCGCGCGTCCTCGGCGGTGTCCGCGGCCCGCGCGGCGGAAGCGGCACGCTCGCACTGGGCCAGCGTGTGCTTCGCCAGCGTCGCGCGCACGTAGGGAATCGACGCCGCGCCCATGGACAGGCTCGTCACGCCCAGACCCGTCAGCACACAGGCCAACAGTGGATCGGAGGCCGCCTCACCACAGACACCACAGCTCTTGCCCTCGGCCTTCGCCGACTCGGCCGACAGCGCCACCAGGTCGAGCAGCGCCGGCTGCCACGGGTCCTGCAGACGCGAGACCGCACCGACCTGACGGTCGGCGGCGAAGGTGTACTGCGCCAGGTCGTTGGTGCCCAGCGAGAGGAACTCGACCTCCTGCAGGATCGACCGGGCGCGCAGCGCGGCGGACGGAATCTCCACCATCGCGCCGAACTTGGCCTGCAGCCCGGCCTCGCGGCACGCGTCCGCGAACGCCTTGGCGTCGGTCCGGTCGGCCACCATCGGCGCCATGACCTCAAGGTAGACCGGCAGCCCTTCGGCAGCCTGGGCCAGCGCGGCCAGCTGCGTACGGAGCACCTCGGGGTGGTCCAGCAGCGTCCGCAGACCCCGCACGCCCAGCGCCGGATTCGGCTCGTCACCCGGCGTCAGGAAGTCCAGCGGCTTGTCCGCGCCCGCGTCCAGCACCCGCACCACGACCCGGCCCTCGGGGAAGGCTGCCAGCACCTTGCGGTACGCCTCGGCCTGCTTCTCCTGCGACGGCGCCTGCTTGCTGTCGTCCAGGAAGAGGAACTCGGTACGGAACAGCCCGACACCCTCGGCACCCGCCTCCACGGCCGCCGGCACGTCCGAAGGACCGCCGACGTTCGCCAGCAGCGGCACCTTGTGCCCGTCCGACGTGGCACCCGGGCCGGTGGAAGCCGCCAGCGCGGCCTTGCGGGCCGCGGCGGCCTGCTCCAGCTCCGCGCGCTTCTCGGCGCTCGGGTCCACGAAGATCTCGCCCGTGCTGCCGTCGACGGCGACGACGGTGCCCTCGACCAGTTCGCCCGCGCCCGGCAGCGCGACCACGGCCGGCACCCCCAGCGCCCGCGCGAGGATCGCGCTGTGGCTGGTCGGCCCGCCCTCCTCGGTCACGAAGCCGAGCACCAGCGTCGGGTCCAGCAGCGCCGTGTCGGCGGGCGCCAGGTCCCGCGCGATGAGTACGTACGGCTCGTCGCTGTCCGGCACACCCGGCATCGGCACGCCGAGCAGCCGCGCGACGATACGGTTCCGCACGTCGTCGAGGTCCGCGACCCGCCCGGCCAGGTACTCGCCGGCACCCGCCAGCAGGGCCCGGTAGGCGGCGAAGGCGTCGTAGACACCGCGCTCGGCGGTACTGCCCACGGCGATGCGCCGCTCGACGTCGGCCATCAGCTCCGGGTCCTGGGCCATCATGGCCTGGGCTTCCAGCACGGCCTGGGCCTCGCCGCCCGCCAGGTTGCCCCGCGCGATCAGGTCGGCGGCCACAGCTTCCACGGCCTTGCGGGCACGCCCCTGTTCGCGCTCCGCTTCCTCGGCGGGAATCTGCTTGGCCGGCGGTTCGAGGACCGCCGTGCCCATGTGCCGCACCTCGCCGATCGCCACACCGTGGCTCACGCCGACGCCTCGCAGCGTTGTCTCCATCTCACCCGTCTCCGGTTGATGCGGCGGTCACTGCCGCCGCGGTGGTTGTCGTACGTGCCGTCGGAACGGCAGCAGGGGCTACTGCCAGCTGAAGAGCTGCTCGCCGGCCTTGATGTCGCCGTCCTCGACGACCTCACCGAGGGAGTCGGCGGTCGCCTCCAGCGCGACGACCGGGCAGACCGGCGACTTGCCGGCCTCTTCGACGGCGGCCGGGTTCCAGCGCACGACGGCCTGGCCGCGGGTGACGGTGTCGCCCTTGTTGACGAGCAGGTCGAAGCCCTCGCCGTTGAGCTGCACGGTGTCGATACCGAGGTGCGTCAGCACGCCGTGGCCCTCGCTGTCGACGACGACGAACGCGTGCGGGTGCAGCGAGACGACGACACCGTCAACGGGCGAGACGGCCTCGGACGGCTCACGCACCGGGTCGATGGCGGTACCGGGACCCACCATCGCGCCGGAGAACACCGGGTCGGGCACGGCCGCGAGTCCGATGGCGCGTCCAGCGAGCGGGGACGTCACGGTGGTCATGGGAGTCCTCCCAGGGGTGGAGATCTTTCAGGCCGCCGTCACTACCTGTCCTGGACGGCGCACCGATCAGAGCGTAAGTCATAAGAAGTGAGGGTTCCGCACGCGCGACACCAGCCCCGGAGCAGCGTCCCCGGGGAATCGATTTGCCCCGTCCGACGCGGCCCTGTACTGTCTGACACCTGCCCCGGTCCGACAGAACGCGATCACTTCGCGGCACGGACAACGGGCGGCACTCCTTCAGAACTGATCGAGATTTTCGACCTCGTTTCTGCATGTCTGCGGAAAACACGGTGGTCCGGAAGCCCGAAACGGCCTGATAGAGTGGTGGAACACCGAAGGGAAGCGCCCGGAGAGCCTGGCGAAACAGGCACAAAGGAAGCGTCCGTTCCTTGAGAACTCAACAGCGTGCCAAAAGTCAACGCCAGATATGTTGATACCCCGTCCACCGGCACACG
>NZ_JBVHPX010000020.1:0-155213 GCF_055567735.1 Streptomyces sp. NPDC026394 | reverse complement strand
CATGCTGTTCCACTGCCTCCAGACCGGTCACACCTACAACGAAACGATCGCTTTCCCACAAGCCCCAGCGGAGGTCCAAGCAGCGGCGGCTTGACGCTTATCCGCGTGGGATGTCTTGTCACCGCGCAGGACCATCTGTCCCGGGTAGTTGTGGTGAGGCCGGTAGCCGAGAACGGCGTTCAGTTCGGAGTACGGGATGTCCGCCTCGATCAGGTCCAGCAGGGTGTAGACGGTGTGCCAGCTGGGACCGCCCGGCTCCGGAGGCCATAGAAGATCGGCCAGTTCGGCGTTGCGGAAGATCACCCCGACCTCGGCCACCGCCCGCACCCGGCCCTGCCCGGTGAAGAACACGACGTCGCCGGGCACGACGTCACGCATCTTCGTGTCATGCGTGGGCACCGCGCCCCATAAGCGGGCCATGCCGTCCGGGTGGACGGTCTGCAGCCGGGCGCGCTGCTCGGCACTCAGCACGTGGACGTACTTGTCGTCGGTGAAGGTCACGGGCTGGTCGACGGTGTCGGCCCAGTGGCGACGTGTCGCTGAACTCCCATAGGACGGGGATATAAGAACGCGCACGGAAGCGCTTCCTCCGGTTCAAGGTGTGGAGGGCGGGCACGAACCGCCCTGGAACAGGGGAAGCCTGGCACAGCCGTGCAGTCTGCCGCGTGCGGAGTTGCCACGGTCCTGCAACGCACTTCGCTCCCGTGACCGGTGCGGTCACGGGAGCGAAGTGCGGAAGCGTCAGCCGGCGCCGCGCGTCAGCGGATTTCGGTGATTTCCGGGCCGCGTTCGAGGCGTTCGACGCCGCCGCCGAAGCGGGAGGTTTCCGCGGGCTCCTGCTGGACGCCGTCGGGGACCATCTGGGCGTCGTCGGGGAGCTTGAGGACGATCGGGTCGCGGGGGGCCATGGGGGCCTCGCCGCGGACGACCACGGTGTCCTTGAAGATGTGCTCCAGGATGCCGGCCGCCTCGGGCTGGACCGCGCCCTGGCCGGAGATGACGCCGCGCAGGAACCAGCGCGGGCCGTCGACGCCGACGAAGCGCACGACCTGGACGCCGTTGGTGCCGTCCGGGAGCTGTACGGGGACCTGCGCGCGCAGTTCCCAGCCCAGCGGGCCCTCGACCTCGTCGACGACGCCGCCCTGCTGGGTGATCCCGGCGCCGATCTCCTCGCGGACCTCGCCCCAGATGCCCTCCTTCTTGGGCGCGGCGAACGCCTGGAGCTGCACGGCGCTGTCCTGGAGGACCACGGTCGCCGCGACGATCGCGTCGCCCGCGACCTCCACCCGCAGCTCCATGCCCTCGACGCCGGGCACGAACATGCCGCCCAGGTCCACCCGGCCCTCGGCGGCGTCCGTGACCTCGGAGAGGTCCCAGGGGCCGTCGGGACGGGGAGCCGGGGGCAGGTTCACCCGCCGCTCCTCCTCGCCGGACCCGGCACCCTCGTCCGCAAAGGTCTCGTCCGAGGCCGTCTCGTCGGCGGCTTCCGCTGCGGGGACCGACTCTGCGGGAGCCTCGTTCTTCTTGCGACGACCGAACACGTCACTGTCCTTCCCGGTCGGCACCGACCGATGCGTATCCATTCCCACCCGTGGAGCCGTCCACCGCCGCATGACCGCCGGTGGAACCGAATCCCCCCTCGGCCCGCGCCGAGCCGGGAAGTTCCGCCACCTCGTGGAAGCGCACCTTCTCGACCTGCTGGACGACCAGTTGGGCGATCCGGTCGAACCTCTCGAACCGCACGCTCTCGCGCGGGTCCAGATTGACCACGATCACCTTGATTTCCCCACGGTACCCGGCATCCACCGTCCCGGGGGCATTCACCAGCGCCACTCCGCACCGGGCGGCCAGGCCCGAGCGGGGGTGCACGAACGCCGCGTACCCGTCGGGCAGGGCGACGGACACTCCGGTGGGGAGCACCGTCCGCTCCCCCGGCGCGAGTTCCGCCGCCTCGGTGGTCACCAGGTCGGCACCCGCGTCACCGGGATGCCCGTAAGCGGGAATCGGCACCTCCGGGTCCAGACGCCGGATCAGCACATCCACCGGATTGCGTACCTGACTCACGGGTTCACCTCAAAAGCACGAGCTCGTCTGACCTGGTCCGGATCGGCCATCGCGGCCTGGATCTCGGCCGGCCTTCCGTTGTCGATGAAGTGGTCGACCTTGACCTCGACGAAGACGGCGTCGGCGCGCACCGCGATCGGGCCTTCGGGGCCGCCGATGCGGCCCACCGCCGTCGAGTAGATCTTCCGGCCGTGGACGGCGGTTATCTCCGCGTCCAGGTGCAGCACCGTGCCGACCGGCACGGGCCGCAGGAAGTCGGTCTCCAGGCGGCCGGTCACGGCGATCACCCGGAGCAGCCAGTTCAGCGAGCCCAACGTCTCGTCCAGGGCGGTGGCCAGCACCCCGCCGTGCGCGAGGCCGGGCGCGCCCTGGTGGGCCTCCTTGACCGTGAACTCGGCGGTCACCCGTACGCCGTCCTCGGCACGGGCCTGGAGCTGCAGGCCGTGGGCCTGTGCCGCGCCGCAGCCGAAGCAGTGGTCGTAGTGCGCGCCGAGGAGTTCTCGGGGCGCGGGGGCGTCGGGGTGCCGCACCGGGGCGACGGCGTCGGCCGGTGGCGTCAGCCGCGTCGGGGCCTTGTCGGTTCCACTCACGAGTGCAGACCCTACCCGCGCGCGTAACCGGCCCGCGCCGCCGTGCCAAGCTGGAGCCATGCAGTCGTACGAAGAACGCCTCACCGCGCCCCGCTCCTGGTGGGTGATCGCCGGCCTGATCGGCGTGGCCTGCGCCCTGATGCTGCTGCCGCTGGGCACGCTGCCGATGCTCGGCGGGCTGATCGGCGGCGCGGCGCTGTCCGCGGTGGCGGTCAGCTCGTACGGCTCGGTACGGATCCGCGTCGTGGGCGACTCGCTGATCGCGGGCGACGCCCGGATCCCGGTGGCGGCGCTGGGCGAGGCCCGGGCGCTGGACCCGGAGGAGGCGCTGGCGTGGCGTACGCACAAGGCGGACACGCGCGCCTTCATGCTGCTGCGCAGCTACATCCGCACCGCTGTGCGGGTGGAGATCACGGACCCGGCGGACCCGACTCCGTACGCATACCTCTCGACCCGTGAGCCGGAGCGCCTGGTGGCCGCGCTGGCGGCCGTACGGGCCTGAACCGACCCCGTGGGGGCTGCGGGGCCGGGCAGGGCGCCGTCGGGCGGCTCAGGGGCCTTCCCGGGGGCGCGGTGCCGCGTCCCGATGAAGGCCGGAGTGCCTCGGTGGGGCTTCAGTGGTTTCGCAGCCGGTTGCGGCAGTCCTCCGCGGCGACCGAACGACGCTCCGGCGGGTCTCAGCGGCCCTTCACGATGGCCGTACGACACTCCCGGCGGGGCCTCAGCGATCGTCCTCCGGCGGCAGGGCCGGCGTCGTGGTGTCCGGCATCGTCTCGGCGTGCGGCAGGGCGTCCCACGGCACCTGTCTGGCGCGCAGGTCCTTGCGGATCTTGTCCGCGAGCTTCTTGGTGTCCCGCCGGTTCATCACCGCGCCGACCGCGGCGCCGACCATGAACGGTGTCAGGTTCGGCAGGTTGCGCAGCGTGCGCTTCATGATCTGCTGGCGCAGTTCGCGCTTCATCTGGCCGCCCAGCGCCGCGTTGACCGTGGTGGGCTTGGTGACGTCGATACCGCGTTCCTCGGTCCAGGACGTCAGATAGGCGGTGGCGCGCTGTCTGAGGGTGCCCGGGGGACGCAGGCCGTAGACCTCGTGGAGCTCGGCGATGAGTTTGATCTCCACGGAGGCCACGCCGACGATCTCGGCGGCCAGCTCGGCCGGCATGGCGGGCGGTACCGGCAGCATCGCCGCCGCGCCCACCCCCGCGCCGACGGTGGCGGTGCCCCGTGTGGCACCGGAGACCAGCTTGTCGGCCAGTTCCTCGGGGGTCAGGCCGGGGAACTGCCGGCGCAACGTCGCCAGATCACGGACCGGGATCCGCGGGGCGTTGTCGATGATGCGCTCGGCGACCGTCGTCAGGCCCTTGCGTGCGCCGTCGCGGCCTTTCCTGGTGCCGCGGCCCACGGCCGCCGCGAGCGAGGCCGCACGGCCTCGCTCCTCCACTGCACCGGTCCTCCGCTCCGCGGGCAGGGCGGTCGGGTCGGCGGGCACGGGCGCGTTTTCGTCGCGTGATCGTGCGCCGGCCGCCGGGCCTTTCTCGCCCTTGCGTCCCTTACGGAACGGGTTCACGCCTGCCACGGCGTCGACCGATCCTCAGGCCGCGCAGTCGCGGCAGATCGGCTGGCCGTTCTTGTCCTCGGCGGCCAGCTGGCTGCGGTGGTGGACCAGGAAGCAGCTCATGCACGTGAACTCGTCCTGCTGCTTGGGCAGCACCCGGACGGCGAGTTCTTCGTTGGAAAGGTCGGCGCCGGGCAGTTCCAGGCCCTCGGCCTGCTCGAACTCGTCGACGTCGACGGCCGAGGCGGACTTGTCGTTCCGCCGCGACTTCAGTTCTTCGATGCTGTCCTCGTTGAGGTCGTCATCTGTCTTGCGTGGGGTGTCGTAATCCGTAGCCATGTCGCTCTCCCCCTCTGGGTGTCTGCGGTGTCTCCAGCGCACGTAACGCGTGAGAGGCCGGACTTGTGCCCGACCTGAGGCGGAGATTTTGCCTCACATCAAGGTCTGTTACTCAATCGACACCCAACCGCACCCCTGAAGAGGTGATCGGTTTGGATGGCGATCAGGACCGTACACGGTCCGAATGTCGCACCTCGCGCACGCCATCACGTGTACTTCCCGTGATCAAGGCCCCTGGAAACCCGGATTTTCCCGGCCTTCCGCCGACCGTTCCGATCACGGAGAGTGGGTGGCTCGAATCTCGCGCCTGTGAGGGATCACACACGGACGGACCGTCGGGCGGAGCGTAGGAATTCAGCGCAAAGCGAACTCGGCGAAGGATCCATGGCCGCCCGCCGTCACGTCAAGCCGGGGTGGCCGGCGTGCGGAGGGCGACCAAGAGTGCCAAGAGGTGGGGTCCCGGGTCAAAAAGGACAGCCTGGCGGGTGGGGAGCCGTGGCACGGGTCCCGGCCCCGCACGCGGCTCCCCGCCCGCCTGCGGCCCTCACAGCGGCAGGACGACCCGCATCTCCAGTCCGCCGCCCTCGCGGGGCGTCGCCGTGATGCTGCCGTCGTGCGCGCGCACCACGGACCGCACGATGGACAGGCCGAGGCCGACGCCCTTGTCGCTGCCGGTGCGTTCCGTCCGCAGGCGCCGGAACGGCTCGAAGAGGTTCTCCACCTCGTAGGCCGGGACGGCCGGGCCGGTGTTGGAGACCACCAGCACCGCACAGCCCGGCTGCGGCTCGGTGATCACCTCGACCCATCCGTCCCGGGGGACGTTGTAGCGCACCGCGTTCTGCACGAGGTTGAGCGCGATGCGCTCCAGCAGGACGCCGTTGCCCTGGACGAACGCCTGCCGGCGCACGCCGCGGATCTCCACACCCTTGGCCTGCGCCTCGGCACGGGCCTGGTCGACGGCCTGCGAGGCCACCTCGGCCAGATCCACCGGCTTCTTGTCCACGATCTTGTTCTCGCTGCGGGCCAGCAGCAGCAGACCCTCGACGAGCTGCTCACTGCGCTCGTTGGTCGCCAGCAGCGTCTTGCCCAGCTGCGCCAGCTCCGGCGAGGCGTCCGGGTCGGCGAGCTGGACCTCCAGCAGCGTCCGGTTGATCGCCAGCGGCGTGCGCAGCTCGTGCGAGGCGTTGGCGACGAAACGGCGCTGCGACTCGAAGGCCCGGTCCAGCCGGTCCAGCATCTCGTCGAAGGTGTCCGCCAGCTCCTTGAGCTCGTCGTCCGGACCGCCCAGCTCGATCCGGCGGTGCAGGTCCGAGCCCGCCACCCGCTGCGCGGTACGGGTGATCCGGCCCAGCGGCGACAGGACCCGGCCCGCCATCGCGTACCCGAAGGCGAACGCGACGACGGTCAGGCCCAGCAGCGCCAGCAGCGAACGGTTGAGCAGGGTGTTCAGTGCCTGCGCCCGCTGGTGCTGGAGGCAGCTCTGGATCGCCTGGGTGAAGATCTCCCCGGAGGACTGGCTGGGCAGGTCGCAGACGTTGCTGGTGGCGGCGAAGTTGCCCCGGAGGATCTTGACGGGCAGCTCGCTGCCTTCCTGGAGCGCGTTGGCGGCCAGCATGTAGATGATCGTGAGCAGCACGATGCCGGCCATCAGGAACATGCCGCCGTACAGCAGCGTGAGCCGTATCCGGATGGTGGGGCGCAGCCAGGGGAAGGGCCGGGCGTTGACCGGTTTGGGATCCCAGGTGGGCATGGGCGGGGTGACGGGCGGCGGGGTGGGCGCCTTGGACGAAGCGGGCATCGGCGTCAGATCCGGTAGCCGGAACCCGGCACCGTGACGATCACCGCGGGCTCGCCCAGCTTGCGGCGCAGGGTCATGACCGTGACCCGCACGACGTTGGTGAAGGGGTCGGTGTTCTCGTCCCACGCCTTCTCCAGCAACTGCTCGGCCGAGACGACCGTGCCCTCGCTGCGCATCAGGACCTCCAGCACCGCGAACTCCTTCGGCGCGAGCTGGACCTCCTTGCCGTCGCGGAAGACCTCGCGGCGGTTCGGGTCCAGCTTGATGCCGGCCCGCTCCAGGACGGGCGGCAGGGCGACCGTCGTACGGCGTCCCAGAGCCCGTACCCGGGCGGTCAGCTCGGTGAAGGCGAAGGGTTTGGGCAGGTAGTCGTCGGCGCCGATCTCCAGGCCCTCGACACGGTCGCTGACGTCGCCGGAGGCGGTCAGCATCAGGACACGGGTGGGCATCCCCAGCTCGACGATCTTGCGGCAGACGTCGTCGCCGTGCACCAGCGGGAGGTCCCGGTCCAGCACGACCACGTCGTAGTCGTTGATCTCGATGCGTTCCAGGGCGGCCGCGCCGTCGTACACCACGTCGACGGCCATGGCCTCCCGGCGCAGCCCGGTGGCCACCGCATCGGCGAGCAGCTGCTCGTCCTCGACGACGAGAACACGCACGTCGCAAATCCTTCCTCACGGCCCTGGATGTTCCGGGGCACGGCAAACTCGGAGCCCCTCCATCCTGCCCCGAACGGCTGTAAACCGGCAGTAAGAGGGGTGGATGGCGGCCTGCGCCCCGTTCCGCGCGGTGCCGGGCGGGCGGGCCGGGGGCCTCGGACGGGTGGTCCGCAAGGGCCGGGTGGGTGGGCCACAGGGGCCGGGCCGGGCCGCGACGGGCCCCGGAACGGTGCCGTCCGGGCCGTTTTCGAATTCCCGTGCCGCTTGAGGTTTCCGTGAGGTTGCCCATGGGGAGGACGTCTGCACACCCGCGATCACGCCCTGTACGGCGCCATGCCGCTCTCTGATCCATTCGCAGGGGCCACGCCGTGATCGCCCCGCCCGTCGGCACACCCCCGTGCCACCGACCCACGACGAGGGGGCGCACCATGGACGCGTTCACCGCAGGAATTCTGCAGCGCATACGGAACACCGAAGCCGACCTGGACCGGGCCCGCGAGTCGGGCGACGACTTCCTCGTCGAGGTGGAACAGGCCGAGCTGGAGGATCTGCAGCGCCTTGCTTCCGAGCACGGCGTGCAGGTCACCGCAGCCAGCGCCTGACCTCTCCCGGCCGCGTACGACGGCAGCGCCCCGGACCCGCACAGGGTCCGGGGCGCTGTCGCGTTCCCGTCGGGCGGCGGGCGTCCGGCCGGGTGTCGGCACAGAGGCTCAGTCGTGCCAGGCGCCCAGCTCCTCCAGCAGGGGCTGGAGGGTCCCGAACACATCCGGCGAGGCGGCCACGACCAGGTCGTTCGAGGCAGGCTCGCCGGGGCGGCCGCCGGTCCGTGCGCCGGCCTCGCGGGCGATCAGGGCGCCGGCCGCCATGTCCCACGGGTTCAGTCCGCGCTCGTAGTAACCGTCGAGCCGGCCGCAGGCCACGTCGCACAGGTCGATCGCGGCCGAGCCGCCGCGCCGGATGTCGCGGACCTGCGGCAGCAGGGTGCGCAGCACCTCGGCCTGGGCGGCCCGGCGCTCGCCGATGTAGGCGAAGCCCGTACCGATCAGGGCCTGGGACAGCGGCGGTGCGGGACGGCAGCGCACCGGCTCCCCGTTGCGGAACGCGCCGCCGCCCAGGACGGCGTGGTACGTCTCGCCGCGCACCGGCGCCGCGACGACGCCGACGACGGCCTCGCCGTCCCGCTCGGCGGCGATGGACACGGCCCAGGAGGGCAGTCCGTACAGGTAGTTGACCGTGCCGTCGACCGGGTCGATGACCCAGCGCACCCCGCTGCTGCCCGCGACGCTGGCGCCCTCCTCGCCCAGGAAGCCGTCGTCGGGACGGTGCTCGGCGAGGAAGCCGGTGATCAGCTTCTCGCTGGCGATGTCCATCTCGGTGACGACGTCGATGGGGCTGGTCTTCGTGGCGGCGACGCCGAGGTCGGCGGGGCGGCCGTCGCGCAGCAGCTCACCGGCGCGCCGGGCGGCCTCCAGGGCGAGGCCGAGAAGTTCGTCCTGCAGCGGATCGGACACGGTGCTCCTTGCTCGTACGGGCGGCCGCTCGGGACCGCCCCGCGGGGCGGCGCGGCGCCGCCGTCTGTCGTCCCGGTACGGCTCCGGGTCTGCCGCTGGGCCCTCGGCTCCGGGACCTGCCGCTGGGCCCGCGGGCTCCGGGGGCTACCCCCGGGCCTCCGCCACCGGGCCCGTCCAGTCAGCGCCCGCGGCGGCCGGGCGCGGGGCGCGGGCCGGGCAGCAGCCGACCGGGCACAGGTCGTGGCTCGGCCCCAGCTCGCCGAGGGCGCAGCGGGCCGGTGCGCGGCCCTGCTCGGCGGCGGCGCGCTCCAGGAGCAGGTCGCGGACGGCCGCGGCGAAGCGCGGGTCGGCGCCGACGGTGGCGGAGCGGGCGACCGGCAGGCCCAGTTCGGCGGCCTTGGCGGTGGCTTCGGTGTCGAGGTCGTACTTGACCTCCATGTGGTCCGAGACGAAGCCGATCGGCGCCATGACGACCGCGGGAACGCCCGCGCCGTGCGCCTCTTCGAGGTGGTCGCAGATGTCCGGCTCCAGCCAGGGGATGTGCGGGGCACCGCTGCGGGACTGGTAGACCAGCCGCCACGGGTGGTCGACGCCGGTCTCCTCGCGGACCGCGTCGGCGATCACCCGGGCCACGTCCAGGTGCTGGGCGACGTACGCGCCGCCCTCGCCGTTGCCGGTGTGGTCCTCCGGGCGGCCGGAGGTGTCGGCCGCCGCGGTCGGGATGGAGTGGGTGGTGAACGCGATGTGGGCGCCGTCGCGTACGCCGGCGGGCAGCTCGGCGAGGGAGGCGAGCACGCCGTCGACCATCGGGCGGACGAAGCCGGGGTGGTTGAAGTAGTGCCGGAGCTTGTCCACCCGCGGTACCTCCAGGCCGTCGGCCCGGAGGGTGGCCAGCGCGTCGGCGAGGTTCTCGCGGTACTGCCGGCAGCCGGAGTACGAGGCGTAGGCGCTCGTGGCCAGGACGGCGATACGGCGGTGACCGTCGCGGACCATCTCGCGCAGGGTGTCGGTCAGGTAGGGGGCCCAGTTGCGATTGCCCCAGTAGACCGGCAGGTCCAGGCCGTGTTCGGCGAAGTCCTTGCGCAGCGCGTCCAGCAGCTCACGGTTATGCGCGTTGATCGGGCTGACGCCGCCGAACAGGAAGTAGTGCTGCCCGACCTCCTTCAGCCGCTCGCGGGGGATGCCGCGGCCACGGGTGACGTTCTCCAGGAAGGGGACGACGTCGTCCGGGCCTTCGGGGCCGCCGAAGGACAGCAGCAGCAGGGCGTCGTAGGGACCGGGGATCCCCCCGGCGGTCGGAAGGGGCGGATCGCACTGTTCGGGCATGTCTTCGATCCTGCCACCAGCCACTGACAGGCGGAAAACCGGAGGCGGCCACCAGGGCAGCGCGCGTAAGCTGTCTCGGCCTCAGACATGCCTTACCGACTCCCGGACCTCCCGGGCATCGGCTCTTGACCGGCGGAGCTCCCCCATGCCAAGCCCGTACCGCGCGCTCTTCGACACGCCCGGCACCAAGTCGTTCACGGCCGCCGGTTTCCTGGGCCGTATGACGCTGTCGATGACCAGCATCGGCATCGTCACCATGGTCTCCCTGCTGACCGGCAGGTACGGCCTGGCGGGCGCCCTGGCGGCAACCGTCGCGCTGGCCTCGGCGGTGCTCAGCCCGCAGGTCTCCCGGCTGGTGGACCGGCACGGCCAGCGCCAGGTGCTGCGTCCGGTGACCCTGATCTCGGCGGCGGCGATCGCGGGCCTGCTGGTGAGCGCGCAGCAAGACTGGCCGGACTGGACGCTGTTCGTCTTCACGGCCTGCGCGGGCTGCGTGCCGAGCGTCGGCTCGATGGTGCGGGCCCGCTGGGCGGCCGTCCACCACAGCTCGCCGCGCCTGCTGCACACCGCCTACTCCTGGGAGTCGATCGTCGACGAGGCGTGCTTCATCGTCGGACCGATCCTCTCCATCGGCCTGTGCACCTCGTGGTTCCCCGAGGCGGGCCCGCTGCTGGCGACGGTCTTCCTGGTGGCGGGGGTCTTCTGGCTGACGGCGCAGCGGGCGACCGAGCCGCCGCCGCATCCGCGCGAACACCTCGCCAAGGGCTCGGCGTTGCGCTCGCGCGGCCTTCAGGTGCTGGTGGTGACGTTCGTGGCGACCGGCGCGATCTTCGGTGCGACCGACGTGGTGACGCTGGCGTTCGCCGAGGAGCAGGGCCACCAGGGCGCCGCCAGCCTGGTGCTGGCGTCCTACGCGCTCGGGTCGTGCGCCGCCGGCGTGGTCTTCGGGATGATCCATTTCAAGGGTCCGGCCGCCCGCCGGTGGCTGGTGGGCGTGTGTGCGATGGCCGTGAGTATGATCCCGCTCCAACTGGTCGGGAACCTGCCGTTGCTGGCCGTGGCGCTCTTCTTCGCGGGCCTGTCCATCGCGCCGACGATGGTGACCACCATGGCCCTCGTCGAGCAGCACGTACCGCGCGCGAATCTGACCGAGGGCATGACCTGGACCAGCACCGGGCTCGCGGTCGGGGTGGCGTTCGGCTCGTCGGCCGCCGGATGGGTGGTGGACGCGGCCGGAGCCGGGCGCGGCTACCTGGTGCCGACCGTGGCGGGGGCGCTCGCGGCGGCGGTGGCGTTCCTCGGATACCGCCGGCTGCGGCCGGCGCCGCAGCGGGAGGGGACGGGCGCAGATGGCCGAGGCACAGCGGACGACCGGCAGGAACATGACAGCGGTACGGACGGGAGCGGCCCGCACGGTCCGGGCGATACGGGGGGCCAGGCCCCGGCCCGCCTGGCGTAACTGGGCGGGCACCGTCGCCGTGGAGCCGGCCCGGAGCGTCTCGCCGGCCTCCACCGGCGAACTGGCCGCGGCGGTCCGCGCGGCGGCCGCCGACGGGCTCACGGTCAAGGCGGCCGGCACCGGCCACTCCTTCACCGCGGTCGCCGCCACCGACGGGGTGCTCGTCCGTCCCGAGCGCCTGACCGGCATACGGGCGGTGGACCGCGCCGCCGGCACCGTGACCGTGGCGGCCGGCACCACGCTCCAGCAGCTCAACCGCGCCCTCGCCGCGCACGGCCTGTCGCTGGCCAACATGGGCGACATCATGGAGCAGACGGTCTCCGGCGCGGCGAGCACCGGCACCCACGGCACCGGCCGCGACTCGGCCTCCATAGCCGCCCAGATCACCGCGCTCGAACTGGTCACCGCCGACGGCTCGGTGCTCACGTGCTCCGCCACCGAGAACCCGGAGGTCTTCGCGGCGGCCCGGGTGGGCCTGGGCGCGCTGGGCGTGATCAGCGCCGTCACCTTCGCCGTGGAGCCGCAGTTCTGGCTGTCGGCCCGCGAGGAGCCGATGGCGTTCGACCGGGTGACGGCCGAGTTCGACCAGCTCGTCGCCGAGAACGAGCACTTCGAGTTCTACTGGTTCCCGCACACCGGCAACTGCAGCACCAAGCGCAACAACCGCAGCCAGGGCCCCGCCGCCCCGCTCGGCCGGGTCAGCGGCTGGGTCGACGACGAACTGCTCTCCAACGGGCTCTTCCGCGCCGCGTGCGCCGTCGGCCGGGCGGTGCCCGCCACCGTCCCGGGGATCTCCCGGCTCTCCAGCCGCGCGCTGTCGGCCCGTACGTACACCGACATCCCGTACAAGGTCTTCACCAGCCCGCGCCGGGTGCACTTCGTGGAGATGGAGTACGCGCTGCCGCGGGCGGCCGCCGTCGAGGCGCTGCGCGAGCTGCGGGCGCTGGTGGAGCGCTCGGACTTCCGGGTGAGCTTCCCGGTGGAGGTGCGGACCGCGCCGGCCGACGACATCCCGCTGTCCACCGCCTCCGGGCGGGACACCGCCTACCTCGCCGTACACATGTACCGGGGGACGCCGTACCGGGCGTACTTCACGGCGGCCGAACGGATCATGACGGCGCACGGCGGCCGGCCGCACTGGGGGAAGCTGCACAGCCGCGACGCCGCGTACCTCTCCGGCGTCTACCCGCAATTCGGCGCGTTCACCGCCCTGCGCGACCGGCTGGACCCGCAGCGCCTGTTCACCAACGCCTACCTGCGGCGCGTGCTGGGCGAGTGAGGCCGGGCAGGGCCGGCCGGACCGCCCGGACGGCTGAAACGCTCATTCGGCCCAACGTCCCGCAGGGATGAACGCCCCGAAGGGCCCGCGGGCCCGGCAGCGGAACGGCCCGGACCCGGCGCACTGCCGGGTCCGGGCCGGTTCGGTCACCGCCCGCGCGGGACGGCCCCGTCCGTTCTCCCGCCGAAAGGCATTCGGTCCTCGCGACGGACGGAAATTCCGCTCCGGTTAAGGGGATTCGGTCCCCGGGCGGGACGGCATTACGTCCCGCCCGGGCGCGGATTTCCGTCCCGCGTTCACGAGGATTTCGGGTCGGGAGCCTGCTGTCCGCCGGGCTCCTGCTTGTTCCGGTCGCCGGAATCGCCCGGGGAGTCGTCACCGCCCTTGCCGGTGTCGCCCCCGGTGCTGCCGCCGGACTTCGACGGCTGCGGGCTCGGCGGCGGCGTCGGCTTGCCGCTCCGGCTCGCGTCCGGGCTCGGCGTCGGCGTGGACGGCTTGCCCGTGCTGCCGGTGTCGCCGTCGCCGGTGCCGGTGGAGCCGCTGGGACCGGGCGACGGCGTGCCGCCCGTCGAGCCGTCACCGTGGGAGGTGCCGGGTGACGGTCGGTCCGTGGCGGGCGGGGCCTTCGGCTCGGACTTGTGCCCGTTGCCCCCGAAGACGTTGCCCACCGAGGTGCCCGGGCCGCCCGCCGCGTCCTTCCCGGTGAGCAGCTCGACGCAGGTGACGGCCCCCATCGACAGTACGAAGACCGCCAGCGCGGCCAGCGCCGGCCGCTTCCAGCCGCGCAGGCGGGTGCCGTACGTGGCGGTGCTGACCTCGTCGGCCCGCTGCGGCACCGCGGTGGCGCCGGCCGGCGGGTGACCGGGCCTGGCCTGCCCCAGCGCCATGGTCCGGTCGTCGAGGCGCGGCACCAGCTGCGTCTTGTCGGCGGCTCCGGCGTCCGCCCCGGAGGCCCGCGCCGGATCGGCCTGCGGCAGCAGCCGCGTACGGTCGGTGTCCGGGTCCCCGGCCTGCGGCAGCAGTTGCGTACGGTCGGTGTCGCCGGCCCGGCCCTCGTCCTTGGCCGCGACGGACGTGATCTCGTCCTCCGCGCCCTGCCGGTCGAAGGTGGGCAGCACCATGCCGGTGCCCGGCCCGGCGCCCGGTGTTCTGCGGGAGACCGAGGACCGGCGCGGCTTCGGCCGGGTGCCGACCGTGGCGACTTCCTTGAGCTGCTCGCCGGTCCGCCGGAAGAGGTGCTGGAAGACCGAGCCACCGGTCGTGGCCACGACACTCACCACACCCGCGCCGATGATGGTCCCGTACACGCCGAGCTTCCCGGCGAGAAAGGCGGCGACGGCGGCCGCCAGGGCACTGCCCGCGACCTGAGGAACGCTCAGGTCGAGCCGTTTCTCCTTGTTTTTCGTGTCGGTATCGCTTTTGTTGTCCATCTCCAGCCTTTGATCGCCCCTTCGATCCATCTTGCACGGACAAGTGACCTATGGGCGAAGCCGGTAGTTCCGATTCTGCGGATTCTGTGAACCTCGCCACCCGTCACACCGTGTAGAGAGATCGACAAGGCGACCAACTCCCTTGGCGTACGAGAACTTGGGCGGCGCGGCGGTCCACCTCCGTGGCCCGAATGGAGTACTGTGGCGAGCCCTGGCCCCGGAATCCCGTCCGGCTGCCCGGATACACGGGAGGGGGCCGGAAGGTGGCACTCACCCCCGGGTGCCGCCACCGGACACGGGTGACTGGGAGCAGGAACAGGACATGGTCACTGAGCGTTGCGAACTGGTAACCGTGTCATAACGGCGTTTCTGGGCCAAGCCTCGACACGCCGGGTAACTCGGCAATGTTGTGGCAGGCTGCACCCGGGCAGGCCACACTCGACTAGCGGAAGCAGCGACGCACGTGACGTCGGCAGGCACCACCCGGGAGGTCCCCATGCCCGAACTGCGTGTCGTGGCCGTCTCCAACGACGGCACACGGCTGGTGCTCAAAGCTGCGGACAGCACCGAGTACACGCTTCCGATCGACGAGCGGCTGCGCGCCGCGGTCCGCAACGACCGCGCGCGGCTCGGCCAGATCGAGATCGAGGTCGAGAGCCACCTGCGCCCGCGGGACATCCAGGCGCGTATAAGAGCAGGTGCCTCCGCCGAAGAGGTCGCCCAGCTCGCCGGCATCCCGGTCGACCGGGTGCGCCGCTTCGAGGGCCCGGTGCTCGCCGAGCGCGCCTTCATGGCCGAGCGGGCCCGCAAGACGCCCGTACGCCGCCCCGGGGAGAACACCGGCCCGCAGCTCGGCGAGGCCGTCGCGGAGCGGCTGCTGCTGCGCGGCGCCGACAAGGACTCCGTGCAGTGGGACTCCTGGCGGCGCGACGACGGCACCTGGGAAGTCCTGCTGGTCTACCGCGTCGCGGCCGAGCCGCACTCGGCGAGCTGGACCTACGACCCGCCGCGGCGGCTGGTCCAGGCCGTCGACGACGAGGCGCGGGCGCTGATCGGCGAGACCGACAACACCCCGGAGCCCAGCTTCCCGTTCGTACCGCGGATCGCGCGGCTGCCGCGCGACCGGCCGCTGGACCGCGCCCTGGACCGCCAGACGTCCCAGGACCGGGACCGGGACCGTGCGGGCGGCGAGGACGACGAGCCGGCGCGGGCCGAGAGCGCTTCCGGCGAGCGGGAGCGCGACTCCCTCACCAGCCTCCTGGAAGCGGTGCCGAGCTTCCGTGGCGACATGGTCGTCCCCGAGCCGGTGAAGACACCCGTTCAGGAGGAGTCCGCCGAGGACGAGGAGCTGGAGGAACCGGCCGCTCCGGCGGCGAGCGCGGGCGCGGGCTCGGCCTACGCCGACGTGCTCATGCCACGGGCGGTGGCCGGTCACCGGGACCGCCTCACGGGCACGACCGACCGCCAGGCCGAGGCCGACGGCGTACGGCCCGGGCGGCGCGCCGCCGTACCGAGCTGGGACGAGATCGTCTTCGGGACGCGGCGCAAGAAACCGGAGTAGCGGGAGACGTACGGTCGGCGGCCCGGCGACGAGGACGCCGTCGTCGGCCACCCCGTACGCCCGCCCGTCACCCCGTACGCTCGGCCGCGCCCGTTACCCCCTCGGCCGCCGGCCCGTACACCCGCCCGTCGTCACGAACGGGCGTACGGAACGTTTTCGGCCAGGCGGTGTCAGTCCGCCCCGGGTGTCAGCCCGCCTCCGCGCCGGTGGCCACCGGCCGCGCCGGGTCGCCCGACCACTCGCTCCAGGAGCCCACGTACAGCGCCGCCGGCACCCCCGCGATCGCGAGGGCCAGCACCTCCTGAGCCGCGGAGACACCCGAACCGCAGTAGACACCGACCTCGGCGTCGGCGGTGGCCCCGAGGGCCGTGAAGCGCGCGGCCAGCTCGGCGGGCGGCAGGAACGTGCCGTCGGCGGCGAGGTTCTCCGTCGTCGGCGCGGACAGCGCGCCCGGGATGTGCCCGGCGACCCGGTCGATGGGCTCCACCTCGCCGCGGTAGCGCTCCCCGGCCCGCGCGTCCAGCAGGACGCCCCGCCGGGCCAGCGCCGCGGCCTCGTCCGCCGTCAGCAGCGGCAGCGCGCCGGGCGTCGCGGTGAAGTCGCCGGGCGCCGGGGACGGCACCTCGGTGCTCAGGGCGCCCCCGGACGCGGTCCAGGCGGCCAGGCCGCCGTCCAGGACCCGCACCGAGGGGTGGCCGGTGTAGCGCAGCAGCCACCAGGTACGGGCCGCTGACCAGCCTTGCCCGCCGTCGTACACCACGACCGGCCGGTCCGCCGAGACCCCGGCCCGGCGCATCGTCCCGGCGAAGGCGTCGAGGTCCGGGAGGGGATGGCGGCCGGCCGGTCCCGCGGGACCGGCGAGTTCGCCGTCCATGTCCACGTAGACGGCGCCGGGCACGTGCCCCGCCTCGTACTCGGGGCGGCCGGGCGGGCCGCCGAGCCGGTAGCGGACATCGAGGAGGACCGGCGGGGTCCCCGAGGCCAGAGCGTCCGCCAGTCCGGCGGCGGTGATGAGGGCATTCATGGGGCTCATCCTCGCGCAGGAGGGGCCCGGCGCTGAAGGTGCCGGGCTCCTGCGGATCTTCCCCGGGGTCTACGGAGGTTCTCCGGGGGTTTACGGGGCCTCTCCGGGGCTTACGGGGGCTTCTCCGGCGGCTCACCTCGTGCGTCCCCGAACGGCAACGTCGCCGAAACGGGTGCGAAACATCAAATCGGGCATTCTCCCATGGGAACGCGCCGAAGACGGCGCGGCCGGGGCGCGCAGCGGATGAGGGGGTGCGAGCATCTGCACGGGACGGCGCACTCGCGCCCGGTCCCCGCACGGCCACCACCCCGATGGTCCGAGGAGAGAGTGACGATGACGACCGAGGCAACGACTCGGCGGACGCCCGGCGCGCCTTGCTGGGTGAGTCTCATGGTGCACGACCTGGCCACGACGGAGCAGTTCTACAGTGCGCTGTTCGGCTGGGAGTTCAAACCGGGACCGCAGCACTTCGGTCCGTACGTCCGGGCGTATCTCCACGGGCGGGAGGTGGCCGGTATCGGGGAACTGGCGCCCGACCGCCAGCTGCGGGTCGCCTGGACGACCTATCTGGCGAGTGACGACGCGGACGCGGCGGCCGAGCAGATCCGCGGCTGCGGCGGCACGGTCGCCGTCGGGCCGCTGGACGCGGACGACGAGGCGGGCCGGATGGCGATCGCCTCGGACCCGCAGGGTTCGGTCTTCGGGCTGTGGCAGGGCAAGGAGATGGTGGGCGCGGCGCTGGTCGGCGTGCCCGGGGCGCCGGTGTGGAACGAGCTGGTGACCCGGGAGACGGGGGTGACCGCCTTCTACGAAGCGGTGTTCGGGTACGAGACCCGGCCGGAGGAAGCGGTTCCCGACTACCTGACGCTGCATCTGAAGGGGCGGCCGGTGGCGGGCGTGCACGGCGTCGGCGACGCGCTGCCGCGGGAGTTGGGGCCGCACTGGGTGACGTACTTCGCCGTCTCGGACACCGATGCGGCGGTCCGGCGGGTGGCGGAACTGGGCGGCCAGGAGGTGCGGGCGGCCCAGGACACCGCGTACGGGCGCGTGGCGACGGTCGCCGATCCCGAGGGGGCCGTGTTCGCGGTGCTCCAGCAGCCGGGCTGAGCGGGCGGCCGGAGGGCGCGCGACCGGGCGCGCGGTGCTGAGCGCGGCGCCGTACCGGCGCCGCGCGCCCTTCGCTTCCGTGGCCGGGGCTACTCGACGCTGTACACCGGCAGGACGTCCGGAGACAGCGCCGCCGCGTGGGCGGAGGCCGAGGTCTGGCGGCGCCGGTGATGGCGGCGGCACAGCACCTCGTAGCCGACCTCGGCCGGGGCGCTGTGGACGTCGCCGATGACGACCTGCGCACCCTCGACGACCATCTGGCCGTCGAGGGTGCGGGCGTTGTGCGTGGCGCGGGCGCCGCACCAGCACAGGGCCTCGACCTGGAGGACCTCTACGCGGTCGGCCAGTTCGACCAGGCGCTGCGAGCCGGGGAAGAGCTTGCTGCGGAAGTCGGTGCTGATGCCGAAGGCGAAGACGTCCAGTTCCAGGTCGTCGACGACGCGCGCGAGCTGGTCGATCTGGTCCGGGGCGAGGAACTGCGCCTCGTCGGCGATGACGTAGTCCACCCGGCCGCCGGAGCTCAGGGCGGCGACGATGTGGGCGTAGAAGTCCATCTCGTCCGTCGCCTCGACGGCCTCGGTGACCAGCCCGAGGCGGGAGGAGAGCTTGCCGCGGCCCGCCCGGTCGTCGCGTGTGTAGATCATTCCTTGCAGGCCGCGGGCCGAGCGGTTGTGCTCGATCTGCAGAGCGAGGGTGCTCTTTCCGCAGTCCATCGTTCCGGAGAAGAACACCAGCTCGGGCATGGGAGAACGCGGGCCTTTCGGGCTCGTGGCGAGTGGGGACGGTCGGGAGCGCACGTGGGGGCGGGCTCACCGGGCGGCGGGGCGGGCAGGACAGGGCGTGCGGGGAAGGGCGTGCGGGGCCGTGCTCAGGCGCACGACCCGGGTACGGGGCTCAGGTGCGGACTTCGAGGAGCGGTACGAGCTGTTCGGCCGGCGTCATCGAGCCGTGCATCCCGACCATCGCGGACTCGCGCGGCTCCGTCTCGCTCGCCACGATCACCATGTCGGCGTGCGCGGCGACGACGACGTCACCAATGCGGGCCCGGACCCGGTCGTCGACCCGGGGGCCGAACCACCCGGCGGCGACGGCCTCGTCACGGCCCGCCACCCACATATGTTCCCCGACCACCTCGCGCCATACCGCGAGCACGTCACCGGCCGCGCCGGGGTGCGCGTACAGATGCCGCGCACGCCCCTCGCCACCCAGCAGCCGCACGCCGGCGCGCAGTTCCCAGTCCTCGTCGAAATCGATGCGGTGGTCCGGGCCGAACGGAATGTCGATCATGCCGTGGTCGGCGGTGACGTACAGGGCGCTGCGCGGCGGCAGTTGCTCGGCGAGGCGCTGGGCGAGGCGGTCGACGTACATCAGCTGGCCGCGCCAGGCGTCGGAGTCGACGCCGTAGCGGTGCCCGGCGCCGTCCACCTCGGCGTAGTACGTGTAAACCAGCGAGCGGTCACCGGCGGCGAGCTGCTCGGCCGCCAGGTCCATGCGCTCCTCGCCGGAGAGCCGGCCGTGGAACGTGCCGCCGCTGAGCGCGATCTCGGTGAGCGGGGTGCGTTCGAAGGTCGGCGCGGAGACCTGGCAGGTGTGGATGCCGGCGGCGTGCGCCTGCCGGAAGACGGTCGGGTACGGCTGCCAGGCGTACGGGTCGGTCCACGGGTACCAGCGGAGCTGGTTCATCAGCTCGCCGGTGTCCGGGTTGAGGCAGGTGTAGCCGGCCAGGCCGTGCTCGCCCGGCGGCAGCCCGGTGCCGACGGAGGCCAGCGAGGCGGCGGTGGTGGCCGGGAAGCCGGCGGTGATCGGACGGCCGGTGCGGTTGAACGAGCTGTCCAGCAGGGACGTCAGGAACGGCGCCTCGTCCGGGTGGGCGCGCAGCAGCTCCCAGCCGAGGCCGTCGACGAGGAAGACACAGACGCGGTCGGCGGGATCCAGCCGCATGCCCGGCGCGCCCGCCTGCCCCGTACCGGGCAGGGTCAGGCCCTGGCCCGCGGTGACGGTGGGCAGCAGGTCGGCGAGCGAGCCGGTGCCGTAGCGGGGCACCGGCGCGCCGGCCAGGTCGAGGGGTTCCGGTTCCGGCCAGGCGGGGGCGGCGTACGCCATCAGCGGGTGGTGGCCGCGGTGGCTTCGGACAGGGCCTGCGCGAAGGCGAGGGTCTGCCGCACGGTGTCCGGGCCGTCGCCGGCCTCGCTGACCCGCAGCGACAGGTCGTCGGCCGTCGACGAGCCCGTGTAGCCGTGATCGGCTTCGCAGTTGGGGTCGCCGCAGGTGGCAGGCTCCAGGTCCAGGCGGGCGACCGCACCCCAGCCGATGGTCAGGACGACCTCGCGGGGCAGCCGGCCCGGAGTGTACGACTCGGGGTTGGCGACCACCCGGCTGAGGACGACGGAGGAGATCCGGCCCAGCTTCACGGACTCGGTCGAGGTCGTCGCGTACGGCGACGGGGAGGTGTCGTCGGCGGACTGCTCGTCGGTGTGGCTGACGATGAAGCGGGTGCCCGTCAGAACCAGGACCGTCACATGGCGGCGGACCTCGTTGGCGTCGAAGGTCGTCTCCTGGTGGACCAAGTACGACACCACCGGCTCGCCGCCGACCGCGGCCTGCACCGCCTCGGCCACCAGGGCCGGGTAATAGCCGCTGCGCTCGATCGCCGCGCGCAGCCCTTGGGTCGTCGTACCGGTCTTAGCCATGCGGCCATCTTACGGGGCGTACCGGCCGGGGCGGGTCCGAGAGGCCGCGTCCGGGCCCGGGACCCCCGGCAGGGGTTTCCGTACCGGCGCTCAGTAGGCGGGCATCCGGCGCGGGCCCAGGTCGGTGGTGGCCGGCGGGCGGGCCAGGCGGACCGTGGCGTCCAGCACGGCCAGGCCGTGCGCGGCGACGACGACCGGCTCCAGGTCGACGCCGACGACCTCGGGGTGGTCGTCGACCAGCCGGGAGACCCGCAGCAGCAGGTCCTCCAGGGCGGCGGTGTCCACGGGCTGGCTGCCGCGCCAGCCGAACAGCAGCGGAGCCGTGCGGATGGACCGTATCTGTTCGGCGACGTCGCGGTCGGTCGCGGGGATGAGGCGGTGCGCCGTGTCGCCGAGCAGTTGGGAAGGGGCGCCGGCCAGGCCGAAGGACAGGACGGCGCCGGCGGCCGGGTCGATGGCGGCGCGGACGACCGTGTCGACGCCGCGCGGCACCATCGGCTGGACGACCGGGCGCAGCTCCTCGGGCTTGCCGAGGAAGTCGGTCAGCTCGGCGTAGGCGCGGCGCAGCTCCGCCTCGCCGGTCAGGTCGAGGCGGACGCCGCCGAGGTCGGGGCGGTGCCGCAGGTGCGGTGCGGTGGTCTTCAGGGCGACCGGGTAGCCCAGGCGGGCGGCGGCCCGTACGGCGGTGTCCGGGTCGGGGGCCGGATGGGCCGGGCGCACGGGGATGCCGTACCGGGCCAGCAGGGCGTGGGCGTCCTCGGCCGGCAGGGGGACGGAGCGGGTGATGTCGGCGTGCCGGGACAGTTCGTCGAGCAGCCGGTCGATGTCGGCGCCGGCGGCGGCCTCCTCGATGTCCTCGTACTCGGGCACCCGGCCCGGGTCGGCGGCGTCCCGGCGCCATTTCGCGTAGCGCACCGCCTGGGCGAGCGACCGGACGGCGCGCTCGGCGGCGGGGAAGGCGGGGATGAGGGGAGCAGTCGGAGGGCTGGGGGACGCGCTGCCGTCCGGGGTGCCGGAGGGGGCCGTCGCGGGGGCCTGTGGGGCTTCGGTGGCGTCCTCGGGGGGCGCGGGGGCGTGCGGGCGGGTCGAGGCGCCGCCGGGAGACGGCGAGGCGTCGTGGGAGGGCTGCGGGACGTTCCGGGACGGCGTCAGGGCATCGCCGGACGGCGGCGGGGCCGCCAGCGCGTCGGCGAGGGCGTCCATGGCCAGGTGTACGACGGTGACCGGCTTGGCGGGCGCGGCGGACGAGGCCGCTTCGCGCAGCGCCGCGGCGAGGTCCGCGCCCTCGCCCGGGGAGGCCACGCCCTCCTCCCCCACCCAGGGAATGGCCGTGACGACGACGGCGTCGCAGAGCCCGTTGGCCAGGGCGGCGGACAGCGCCGTACGGAAGTCCTCGGGGGTGGCCGCGGCGGCGAGGACGTGCGGACGCAGCGGGCGCAGTCCTTCGGTGAGGCAGGCGTCGTACGTCAGCAGGGCCAGGGACTCGCTGTTGCCCAGAATGGCGACGCGCGGGCCGTCCGGCAGCGGCTGGGAGGCGAGCAGCAGCCCGGCGTCGATCAGCTCGGTGACCGTGTCGACCCGGATCACGCCGGCCTGGCGCATCAGGGCGGAGACCGTGCTGTCGGGGATGCGGACCGTGGGGACGGTGTGGCCGAGCGGCGCGGTGCCGGTGTGGCGGGCGCCCTTGGCGACGACGACGGGCTTGACGGCGGCCGTACGGCGGGCGAGCCGCATGAATTTGCGCGGGTCGCCGATGGACTCCAGGTAGAGGATCGCGACGTCGGTGGCGGGGTCGTCGTACCAGTACTGGAGCAGGTCGTTGCCGGAGAGGTCGGCGCGGTTGCCGGCCGACAGGAAGGTGGAGATACCGGCGATCGAGCCGTCGCCGGGGCCGCGCCGGTGCAGGCCGCTGAGCAGGGCGATGCCGATCGCACCGGACTGTGTGAACAGGCCGATGCGCCCGGCGCCGGGCATCTGGGGGGCGAGCGAGGCGTTCAGCCGGACGTCCGGCGCGGTGTTGACCAGGCCGAAGGCGTTCGGCCCGATCAGCCGCATGCCGTACGAGCGGGCCTGGCGCAGCAGGGCGCGCTGCCGCTCGCGCCCCTCGGGGCCGGACTCGGCGTACCCGGAGGAGAGGATCACCAGGCCGCGTACGCCGTGCTCGCCGCAGTCGCGGACCACGTCGGGGACCTGGGCGGCGGGGACGGCGAGCACCGCGAGATCCACGGGCTCGGGGATCTCGGGCACCGAGCGGTGACCCGGCACCCCTTCGGGGTCGAGGAGGGCGCCGCCCTCGGGGAAGGCGTGGTTGACCGCGTACACCCGGCCCGGATAGCCGGAGTCGAGGAGATTGCGCAGGACGGAGCGGCCGACGCCGCCGGGGGCGCGGCCGGTGCCGATGACGGCGACCGAGCCGGGCGCCAGCAGGCGCTGCACGGAACGGGCCTCGGCGCGCTGCTCGCGGCCGCGCATGACGGCCATGGACTGCTCGGTGGGCTCCAGGTCGAACTCCAGGCGCACCACGCCGTCTTCGAAGGTGCGCTGCTGGGTGTACCCGGCGTCCGTGAAGACCTTGATCATTTTGGTGTTGGCGGGCAGCACCTCGGCCGCGAACCGACGGATGCCGCGCTCCCGGGCGACCGCGGCGATGTGCTCCAGGAGGGCGGAGGCCACCCCGCGGCCCTGGTGGGCGTCCTGCACCAGGAAGGCGACCTCGGCCTGGTCGGCGCCCGGTTCCTTGGCGGGGCGGCCACGGTCGTCGATGCGGTCGTAGCGGACCGTGGCGATGAACTCGCCGCCCACGGTGGCGGCCAGGCCCACCCGGTCGACGTAGTCGTGATGGGTGAAGCGGTGCACGTCGCGGTCGGACAGGCGCGGGTAGGGCGCGAAGAAGCGGTAGTACTTCGACTCGTCCGAGACCTGTTCGTAGAACGAGACCAGGCGCTGCGCGTCGTCGGGGGCGATGGGACGGATGCGCGCGGTGCCGCCGTCGCGCAGCACGACATCGGCTTCCCAGTGGGCCGGGTAGACGCTGTCCGACGGGCTCTGCATGGGGGACAGCGTACGACCCGCCACCGACAACCGGCTCGGTGTGCGGGCCCGTGCGGGCCGGGGCAGGCTGGGCCGGGGCGGTCGGTCCCGGACGGAGGGGGCCGGGCGGGTCCGGGCGGTGGGCCCGGTCGGCGGGTCCGGACGGTGGGCGGGTCCGGACGGTGGGCAGGTCCGGACGGTGGGCAGGTCCAGACGGTGGGCCCGGAGGTCCCGGACGGCGTGGTCCCGGATGGCGGACGGTACGGGCGTACGCCGACGACCCGCCGGTAGCGTGCCTCCGGCCTGCGAAAAGCGCCGCCTACGGCGCCGCCGCGGGCTGCCGGAGCACTCCCGGCGACATGAGACACTGGTCTAGACAACCGTTACGACTTGAAGGGCAACACCATGGCTGAGCGCCGCGTCAATGTCGGTTGGGCCGAGGGTCTGCACGCCCGCCCCGCCTCGATCTTCGTCCGTGCGGCCACCGCCGCCGGGGTTCCCGTGACGATCGCGAAGGCCGACGGCAACCCGGTCAACGCGGCCTCCATGCTGGCCGTGCTGGGCCTGGGCGCCCAGGGTGGCGAGGAGATCGTGCTGGCCTCCGACGCCGAGGGCGCCGACGCCGCGCTCGACCGCCTCGCGAAGCTGGTCGCCGAGGGCCTTGAGGAGCTCCCGGAGACCGTCTGAACCGCTTCGCGGGTCACTGTGTTCGCGGCTCCGCCGCGGTAGCCGGGTCACCGGCGCCGGGGCGGGGCCGTTTTTCGTGCGGTGCCGTACGCCGCGACCGGCAGGCGGCGACCGGGAAAATTCGCGCGCCATCGCTCCAGGGCATGCCATCACTAAGGGATACGCCGAGCAATCCCCCTCCGCGTCGCCATCCCGATCCCTCTGGGGTTCTTCCGCTCCCCCTGCGCACCCCTCGCGGCAATCAACCCGCACCTGACGGGATTCCCGCTTTCCCGCGCTTTTCGCAGCCCGCAGCGCCGCATCGAAACCCGCGCCATTCCTCCGGCGAAATCCCCTACCGCTTGTATACGGCCCGCACGTTAATTCCGTTCGCGCGCCGTGTTTACGGGCTGTTTCGAACTCCTCACCGTCGGCCCGGGGACCACCGGACGCAGCCGGTACGCCGGGCGCGAGCGCTCGATGTGCGCCGCCATCAGGGCGCGGGCCCGCTCGGCGTCCCCGCGGCTCACCGCGTCCAGCACCGCCCCGTGCTCCTCCCAGGAGCGCTCGTCGCGGGCCGGGAGGTCGACCACGTACATCCAGTCGATCTTGCGTCGTACCTGGGTGAGCAGCGCCGCCAGGCCCGTGCTGCCGGATGCCTGGGCGAGCGTCTCGTGGAACCAGCCGTCGAGTTGGCGCAGCTCGGCGCGGTGACCGTGCCGGGTCCGCTCACGGCCCAGCCGCACGACGCCGCGCAGCACCTTGAGATGGGCCGCGGTGCGGCGGGTGGCGGCGCGGGCGGCGCCGAGCGGCTCCAGCAGCGCCCGGATGTCCAGGGCGTCGGCCGCTTCCCGTTCGGTCGGCTCGGCCACGCAGGCACCCGCGTGGTGCCGGATGACGACGAAGCCCTCCGACTGCAACGTACGCAACGCCTCTCGCACGGGAACGCGGGAGACCCCGTAACGACCGGCCAGCATTTCCTCGATCAGGCGGCTGCCCGGCGGGAGAACGCCGGATACGATGTCGCCGCGGATCGCCGTGCACACCACGTGCGCGGAAAGGGGACCTCGCATCGCCTGCGCCTCCACCGTAATCCGCTGGGAACTTCCGGAATTGCCGCCGGGCGGCGACTTTCGAGTGACTCTATGCGACAGGAACCGGATATCCGACGGCCATGGCACATTCATGGATATTTTTTGGCCAGGTGCCGCGCAGGCGGAAACGCAGATGCCCCGGCCACGAGGGCCGGGGCATCGTACGGGGGACGGGTGCGACGGGAGTGACGAGCGGGACGGATGTCCGTCAGACGTTCACGCCGTGCGAGCGCAGGTAGGCGACCGGGTCCATGTCCGAGCCGTACTCCGCCGAGGTGCGGGCCTCGAAGTGCAGGTGCGCGCCGGTGGTGTTGCCGGTGTTGCCCGACAGGGCGATCTGCTGGCCCGGGGTGACGGTCTGGCCGACCGAGACGTTGATCGACGACAGATGGCCGTACTGGGTGTAGGTGCCGTCGTTCATCTTGATGACGACGTTGTTCCCGTACGCGCCGCCCCAGCCGGCCTCGACAACGGTGCCCGAGCCGACGGCGTGGACGGTGGTGCCGGAGGAGGCGTGGAAGTCGATGCCGGTGTGGCTGCCGGAGGACCACAGGCCGCTGGACGCCTTGTAGCTGGTGGAGACGTAGGAACCGTCGACGGGCGCGACGTACATGAGCAGGCGCTTGCGCTCGGCCTCGCGGGCGGCGCGCTCCTTGGCCTCGCGCTCCTTCTTGGCCTCGGCCTCGGCCTGGCGCTTGGCCTCCTCGGCCTGCTTGCGCGCCTCGGCCTCGGCCTTGGCCTGCGCGGCGGCGGCCTCGGCGGCCTCCTGCTGCGCGTCGGCCTGCGCCTCGATCTGCTCGGCGAGCTCGTCACCGAGGACGACGGCGTGGTGGAGGCCGGTGTCGTGGTTGCTCGCGTCGTCCGGGTTGCCGGCCGCCAGGGCCGGGGAGGCGACGGAGGCGATGACGCCGGACGCGGCGAGCGTGGCTATGCCGGCGAGGTTACGGGTCGTCCGCGCGCTGCGGCTCGGACCACGGTGCTTCCCGGTGGCACGGGTGAACGCCATGGGCTGGCTGTGTCCTTTCCTTCCCTCTCGCCTACCGGGTTAGCTGACGGGTTCGGAGCAGGAAGGTCTCCTACGGGCACCTCCGGGAAGGCGTCCGATTCACCCCAGGGGACATGGGTCCCCGGCTCCCCTGGCTCGCGCCGTACGGGGACTCGGCGATGACTGTCCGTGCCGCGGTTGCGGCGGCGATCCTGCGGACAGCCGGATCGACGCTAAACGCGGCAACTTTCAATCGGCAAACAGAACCCCGATTTTGTGCCGTACGCCACACGGGCACCCTGCAACTACCCCCAACAATTGGGACATAAAGAAGATCCAGTGGCGCCTGCGCACCACTGGATCCCCTATGTGACCGTTCGTCACACGCCCGGGTCACGGGCCGCCAGCCACCGCCGGCCCTCACCGGCAGCCGTCGGCCACCACCGGACGGAGGCTGTCCGCCCCGCGCCGAAGACGTGCCGGTGTGACGCGTCGGCGTGACGTGCCGAAGTGACGTGCGGCGTGACGTGCCGGTGACGCTCCTCAGCCCTTGACGACCGTCACCTCTCCGATGCCGAGCGCCTTGACGGGCTCCTCGATCTCGGCGGCGTCACCCACCAGGACCGTCACCAGCCGGTCGACCGGGAAGGCGTTGACGGCCGCGGCGGTCGCCTCGACCGTGCCGGTCCGCGCCAGCCGCTCGTACAGCCGGGCCTGGTAGTCGTCCGGAAGCTGCTGCTCGACCTGGTCCGCGAGGGTGCCTGCGACGGCCGCCGCGGTCTCGTACTTCAGCGGCGCGACCCCGACGAGGTTCTGTACGGCCACGTCGCGCTCGGCGTCCGTCAGGCCCTCCGCCGCGAGGGTGCGCAGCACCTTCCAGAGGTCGTCCAGCGCCGGACCGGTGGAGGCGGTGTCCACCGAGCCGCTGATGGCGAGCATCGCGGCGCCGTCGCCGTCGGCCGAGGAGCGCAGCACCTGCCCGAAGGAACGCACCCCGTAGGTGTAGCCCTTCTCCTCGCGCAGCACCCGGTCCAGGCGGGAGGTGAGGGTGCCGCCCAGGCAGTACGTGCCGAGCACCTGCGCGGGCCAGACGCGGTCGTGCCGGTCGGCGCCGATCCGGCCGATCAGCAGCTGGGTCTGGACGGCGCCGGGGCGGTCGACGATCACGACACGGCCGGTGTCGTCGGCGGTGATCGGGCTGGCCTTCACCGGTTCGGCGGGCGACCCCGTCCAGGCGCCGAGGGTCTCCGTGAGGGCCGCGTCCAGGTCGACGCCGGTGAAGTCGCCGACGACGACGGCGGTGGCCGTGGCGGGGCGTACATGTGCCTCGTAGAAGGCGCGCACGGCCGCCGCGTCGATCCGGGTGACGGTCTCCTCGGTGCCCTGGCGCGGCCGCGACATCCGGGAGTCGGCCGGGAACAGCTCCTTGGACAGGGCCATCGCGGCGCGCCGGGCCGGGTTGGCCAGCTCGTGCGGGATCTCGTCGAGGCGGTTGTGCACCAGGCGCTCGACCTCGCCGTCCGGGAAGGCGGGGGCGCGCAGGGCGTCGGCGAGCAGGCCGAGGGCCTTGTCCAGCCGGGAGGCCGGGACCTCCAGGGACACCCGGACGCCGGGGTGGTCGGCGTGCGCGTCCAGAGTGGCGCCGCAGCGCTCCAGCTCGGCGGCGAACTCCTCGGCGTCGTGTTTGTCGGTGCCCTCGGACAGGGCGCGCGCCATGATCGTGGCGACGCCGTCCAGGCCCGCCGGCTCGGCCTCCAGGGGCGCGACGATGTCGACCTCGACGGCGACGACCTGCTGGCCGGGGCGGTGGCTGCGCAGGACCGTGAGGCCGTTGGGGAGCTGTCCGCGCTCGGGGGCCGGGAAGGCCCACGGCTTGGGGTCGCCGCCGGCCGGCTGCGGGTGGAAGGTCATCGTGCTGCTGACGGCGTCACTCACTGGGCCGCCTCCTCGTCGTTGTCCTCGGCGGCGGTCGGCTCGGTCGGCTCGTACACGAGCACCGCGCGGTTGTCGGGGCGCAGCCGGGCCTTGGCGACCTCCTGCACCTCCTGCGGGGTGATCTCCAGGACGCGCCGCACGGCGGTCAGGGCGAGCTGCGGGTCGCCGAACAGGACCGCGAACCGGCACAGTTCGTCGGCGCGCCCGGCGGCCGT
Organism: Streptomyces sp. NPDC026394; assembly: GCF_055567735.1. Lineage (NCBI taxonomy): Bacteria > Bacillati > Actinomycetota > Actinomycetes > Kitasatosporales > Streptomycetaceae > Streptomyces > Streptomyces sp. NPDC026394. Next base: position 126,896 of record NZ_JBVHPX010000020.1, on the reverse strand, counting down.
GGCGAGGCGGTCCAGCCACTCACGCTCCAGCTGGGCCTGCGCGCGCTCCATCTCCTCGGGGCTCGGCCCCTCGTCCGCGAAGCGGGCCAGCTCCTCGTCCACGGCCCTCTCGATCTCCGGCACCTCGACGCCGCCGGAGGTCTTCACGTCCAGCCAGCCCAGCGAGGGGGCGCCGGCCAGCCGGAGCAGGCCGAAGCCCGCCGCCACGGCCGTACGGTCACGGCGCACCAGGCGGTTGTACAGCCGCGAGGACTCGCCGCCGCCGAGCACCGTCAGCGCCAGGTCGGCCGCGTCGGCCTCACGGGTGCCGTCGTGCGGCAGGCGGTAGGCGGCCATCAGGGCACGGGAGGGCACGTCCTCCTCGACGACCTCGCGCAGCTCCTTGCCGATGACCTCCGGGAGGGAGCCGTCACGCGGCGGCTGCTTGCCCTCGTGGCCGGGGATGGAGCCGAAGTACTTCTCCACCCAGGCGAGGGTCTGCTCGGGGTCGATGTCGCCGACGATCGACAGCACCGCGTTGTTGGGCGCGTAGTACGTACGGAAGAAGGCCCGCGCGTCCTCCAGGGAGGCGGCGTCCAGGTCGGCCATCGAACCGATGGGCGTGTGGTGGTACGGGTGTCCCTCCGGATAGGCCATGGCCGTCAGCTTCTCGAAGGCCGTGCCGTAGGGGACGTTGTCGTAGCGCTGCCGGCGCTCGTTCTTGACGACGTCGCGCTGGTTCTCCAGGGACTCCTCGTCGAGCGCCGTCAGCAGGGAGCCCATGCGGTCGGCCTCCAGCCACAGCGCGAGCTCCAGCTGGTGGGCGGGCATGGTCTCGAAGTAGTTGGTGCGCTCGAAGCTGGTGGTGCCGTTGAGGGAGCCGCCGGCGCCCTGGACCAGTTCGAAGTGACCGTTGCCCGAGACCTGGGCGGAGCCCTGGAACATGAGGTGCTCGAAGAGGTGGGCCAGGCCCGTACGCCCCTTGACCTCGTGGCGCGAGCCGACGTCGTACCAGAGGCAGACCGCGGCGACCGGGGTCAGGTGGTCTTCGGAGAGCACCACACGCAGGCCGTTGGCCAGCCGGTGCTCGGTCGCTGTCAGGCCGCCGGAGCCGGCTTGTTCTGTGGCCGTGTGACCCATGGGCATGTACGTCCCTTCGATCCGCTTGCGAGAAAGTTCTGTCACTGTATGCAAGCGTGCCGAGCTATGGCGAAGTTCCCGGCCGGGCTGCCTCGTACGAGCGGACTTCGCGGTGACCTCGTCCGGGGCCCTGGGGAGGGTCGCGGTCGGCGTTGTCAGTGGGGCGGGCCACAATGGTCCGCGAAAGACCCGAACGTTGATCCCGCATCGGCAAGCAGCAGGACGCAAGCGAAGGAGCCGCAGCCGCGATGGCCCGCCGTAGCACGAAGACCCCGCCGCCGGACGACTTCGAGGAGAGGATCCTCGACATCGACGTCGTCGACGAGATGCAGGGCTCCTTCCTTGAGTACGCGTACTCGGTCATCTACTCCCGCGCCCTCCCGGACGCCCGCGACGGCCTCAAGCCCGTACACCGCCGCATTCTCTACCAGATGAACGAGATGGGGCTGCGCCCCGAGCGCAGCTACGTCAAGTGCGCCCGCGTCGTCGGCGAGGTGATGGGTAAGCTCCACCCGCACGGCGACGCCTCCATCTACGACGCCCTGGTGCGGATGGCGCAGCCCTTCTCCATGCGGCTGCCGCTGGTGGACGGCCACGGCAACTTCGGCTCGCTCGGCAACGACGACCCGCCCGCCGCCATGCGGTACACCGAGTGCAAGATGGCCTCGGCGACCTCCCTGATGACGGAGTCCATCGACGAGGACACGGTCGACTTCGCACCGAACTACGACGGCCAGGAGCAGGAGCCGGTCGCCCTGCCGGCCGCCTACCCGAACCTCCTCGTCAACGGCGCGTCCGGCATCGCGGTCGGCATGGCGACGAACATGCCGCCGCACAACCTCGGCGAGGTCATCGCCGCCGCCCGCCACCTCATCAAGCACCCGAACGCCGACCTCGACACGCTGATGAAGTACGTGCCGGGCCCCGACCTGCCGACCGGCGGCCGGATCGTGGGCCTGGGCGGCATCCGCGACGCGTACGAGTCGGGACGCGGCACCTTCAAGATCCGCGCCACGGTAGCGGTGGAGAACGTCACCGCCCGCCGCAAGGGTCTGGTCGTCACCGAACTGCCGTTCGCGGTCGGCCCCGAGAAGGTCATCTCCAAGATCAAGGACCTGGTGGGCGCGAAGAAGCTCCAGGGCATCGCGGACGTCAAGGACCTCACCGACCGCGAGCACGGCCTGCGCCTGGTCATCGAGATCAAGAACGGCTTCAACCCGGAGGCCGTCCTGGAGCAGCTCTACAAGCTCACGGCCATGGAGGAGTCCTTCGGCATCAACAACGTCGCGCTGGTGGACGGCCAGCCGCTGACGCTGGGCCTCAAGGAGCTGCTGGAGGTCTACGTCGACCACCGCTTCGACGTGGTGCGCCGGCGCAGCGAATTCCGCCGCACCAAGAAGCGCGACCGCCTCCATCTGGTCGAGGGCCTGCTCACGGCCCTGATCGACATCGACGAGGTGATCCGCCTCATCCGCTCCAGCGAGAACAGCGCACAGGCCAAGGAGCGGCTGATGGACCGCTTCGCGCTGAGCGACATCCAGACGCAGTACATCCTCGACACCCCGCTGCGCCGCCTGACCAAGTTCGACCGGATCGAGCTGGAGTCGGAGCGCGACAAGCTCAAGGCGGAGATCGAGGAGCTGACCAAGATCCTCGAATCGGACGCCGAGCTGCGCAAGCTGGTCTCCGGCGAGCTGGCCGCGGTGGCCAAGAAGTACGGCACGGAGCGGCGCACCGTCCTGCTGGAGTCGGCGGGCGCCCCGGTGGCCGCGATGCCGCTGGAGGTCGCCGACGACCCGTGCCGGGTACTGCTGTCCTCCACGGGCCTGCTGGCCCGTACGGCCAACGGCGAGGTCAATTTCGACGCGGAGGCCAAGCGCGTCAAGCACGACGTCATCGTCTCCGCGGTGCCGGCCACCACGCGCGGCGAGGTGGGCGCGGTGACGTCCACCGGCCGGCTGCTGCGGCTCCAGGTGGTCGACCTGCCGCAGCTCCCCGACACGATCGCGGCACCGACCCTGTCCGGAGGCGCGCCGGTCGCGGAATTCCTCAGCCTCCAGGACGGTGAGGAACTGATCTGCCTGATGACGCTGGACGAGTCCTCGCCGGGCCTGGCCCTCGGCACCCAGCAGGGCATCGTCAAGCGCGTGGTGCCGGACTATCCGTCCCACAAGGAGGAGTTGGAGGTCATCACCCTCAAGGAGGGCGACCGCGTCGTGGGCGCCGCCGAGCTGCGCACGGGCGAGGAGGACCTGGTCTTCATCACCGACGAGGCACAGCTGCTGCGCTATCCGGCGGGGCAGGTACGGCCGCAGGGGCGGCCCGCGGGCGGCATGGCAGGCGTCAAGCTGGGCCCGGACGCGAAGGTCATCTTCTTCTCGGCCGTCGACCCGGCCGCCGACGCCATGGTCTTCACCGTCTCCGGCTCGCACGGCACGCTCGACGACTCGGTGTCCACGGCCAAGCTCACCCCCTTCGACCAGTACCCGCGCAAGGGCCGGGCGACCGGCGGTGTGCGCTGCCAGCGGTTCCTGAAGGGCGAGGACTGCCTCTCCCTGGCCTGGGCCGGCGCCGCGCCGGTGCGGGCGGCCAACGCCAAGGGCGTCCCGGTCGACCTGCCGGAGCCGGACCCGCGCCGGGACGGCTCGGGCGTACCGCTGACGAAGCCGGTCAGCGCGCTGGCCGGACCGGTGTAGCGACGGGCGCGGTTCCGCGTCGAGAACGGTGACGACGGATGACGACGCCCCCGGGGCGGCTGCGGCCGGGCCGGGGGCGTTGCTGTATCCGTCGGGCCCTCGTGTCCGTCGGGGCCGTCGGGGCCGTTTACGGGGCTCGGTGTCCGGAAGGGGCCCGGGCGGCCGGCTACCGGTCGCCGGGCTCCCCCGGCTGACCCGGCTCCTGCTGCTCCGGGTCCAGCCGCTCCGACTCCTGTCGCTGCCACTCCTGCGGACCGGCGAAGTCGTCGGGCTGACCGGGCTCACCGTTGGACGGTACGTACCGGAGCACGCCCCACATGCTGTTCACATCGGCGCGTCCCGGACCCGTCTCCCGGCAGTCGGTCAGCTCCTTGCGCACCGCCGCCGTGTCGATCCCGCTGCCGATCAGGACGAGCTGGGTGCGACGCTCCTCGTCCGGCTGCCACGGCGACGGATAGAAGCGCAGAAAGTCACCGACCGCGTGCACGGCGAACTTCTGGCGGTTCTCCGGTACGTCGAAGTGGACGAACCCCTTGATCCGGTAGAGACCTGCGGGCCTGCTGTCCAGGAAGGCCATGAGCCGGCGCGGGTTCATCGGCTGGTCCGACTCGAACGCGACACTCTCGTACGCGGCGTGCAGGTGCTGCCGGTGCCCGTGGCCGCGGCACTCCGGCCCGTGCTCACCGCACGCATCCTCCTCGAAGGCCCCTTCCCCGCCCGCTTCGGCCTCCGCCTCCGCCTCCGCTTCCTCTCGGAACAGGTCCTCGAAGGAAAGCTGACGGACCGCCTCGTCGTCCGCGTCCCGCGGCTTGCGGTCGAAGAACAGCTCCGGGTCGATCCGTCCGTACGTGGCGGGCACGACCGGTGTCCCCGGACTCAGCTCGGCGAGGGTCGCCAGCAGCGAGCGTTGCTCCGCCTCTCCGATCCGGTCGGCCTTGTTCAGGACCACCAGGTCGGCGATGGCCACATGCCGGTCGATCTCCGGGTGCCGGGCCCGGGTGGCGTCGAACTCCGCCGCGTCGACGACCTCGGCCAGCCCGCCGTAGACGATCCGGTCGTTCTCGCTGGCCAGGACCATGCGGATGAGTTCCTGCGGCTCGGCCAGACCGCTCGCCTCGATGACGATGACGTCGATACGGGCCGACGGCCGGGCCAGGCGTTCCAGGTACTCGTCCAGCTCACTGGTGTCGACGGCGCAGCACAGACAGCCGTTGCCCAGCGAAACCATCGAGTCGACCTGCCCGGCCACCGTCATGGCGTCGATCTCGATGCTGCCGAAGTCGTTGACGACCGCTCCGACGCGGCTGCCGCCGCTGCGGCCCAGCAGATGGTTGAGCAGGGTGGTCTTGCCGGAACCGAGGAATCCGGCGAGCACGATGACCGGGATCTGTCGCGGGGCCTGCGGGGCCAAGGGGGCGCCTCCATCGTCGTACATCGGTGCGGCGGCGCGCCGTCGGTCCGGCACGCCGTCAGTTCAGCGCGGCGGGCACCGGCTGCGGCGGGGGCGGACCGACATAGCGGGCCGCCGGGCGGATGATCTTCGAGTCGTCCGCCTGCTCCAGGATATTGGCGCTCCACCCGACCACCCGGGCCGCACAGAAGGTGGGAGTGAACATCTCACGCGGCAGACCGCACAGCTCCATCACCACACCCGCGTAGAACTCGACGTTGGTGTGCAGATCCCGGCCGGGCTTGAGCTCGGCGAGCAGCGCCTCGACCCGCTCCTCCACCTGCACCGCGAAGTCCACGAGCGGCCCGCCGAACCCCCGGGCGACCTCGCGCAGCATCCGCGAACGCGGGTCCTCGGTGCGGTAGACCGGGTGCCCGAATCCCATGATCCGCTCCCCCGAGCGGACCCGTTCGCGGATCCAGGCGTCGATACGGTCAGGACTGCCGATGGCATCGAGAGAGTCCAGCGCCCGGCTGGGTGCGCCGCCGTGCAGCGGCCCGGAGAGCGCGCCGACCGCGCCCGCCAGGCAGGCCGCGAGATCCGCACCCGTGGAGGCGATGACCCGGGCGGTGAACGTCGACGCGTTGAACCCGTGGTCGACGGTGGAGATCAGATACCGCTCGATGGCACCGGTACGCGCGGGGTCGGGCTCCTCGCCGGTGAGCATGTACAGGTAGTTGGCGGCGTACGGGAGGTCGTCCCGCGGCTCGACCGGTTCCAGGCCGCGGCCGATACGGTGCAGCGCGGTGAGCACGGTGGGCACCGCGGCGCATGCGGCGAGCGCGTCAGCACCACGCTGCCGGGCGTCGATGTCGTAGAGAGGCTGGAAGTCCGCTGCCGCACCGAGCAGGGAGAGCGCGGTACGCAGTCCGGCAAGCGGGCCGCTGCGGGCGCTGGCACGGGCGATGCCGGGCAGTGCGTCCCGTACGGCGTCGGGCAGGTGACGCAGCGCCACGGTCTCCGCCTCGAAGGCGGCGCGCTGCTCCGCGTCCGGCAGGTACCCGCGGAGCATCAGGTGCCAGACGTCCTCGAAGGTGCGGCTCTGCGCGAGCTCCACGGCGGAGTACTGGCGGTAGTGGTAAAAGCCTTCCCCGCCCCGTACGTCCCCCAGCTCGGTCTCGGTGACGATCACTCCCGCAAGCCCGCGGGGCGCGTCGAACGTCGCATCGGCCTCGGCAATCGGCATGACGGTCCTCCCTGTCTCTCCTGGGCGTTCCCCATTGACTTGACTGTCCATTCTGGACTGGATGGCTGTCAATATTGATTGAATCAACACAGGCCCATGATCAATCGCTATGGTGGAGGACATGGCGGACCAGGGAACGGATGAGGGGCGGGACGTTGTGGGTGACGGGGGTGGCGGCCGGACCAATGAGGGCGATCTCGATGTCGGCGGTAGTGGCAAGACCGGCGGGGTCGATCTCGGTGCCTGCGGTGGCGGGATCGACGGAGACGATCTCGGCGGGGTCCATGGCGGCGGGGGCGACGGGGGCGAACTCGGTGTCGGCGGTGGTGGCAAGGTCGGCGGGGGCGATGCCGACGACGGCGGGCGCGAACTGGGTGCAGGCGATGGCGGCCGCCAGACCAGCGGGGGCAGTGCCGACGGCGACGGCGACCTCGACGGCGACGGCGACGGCGACGGGCGCGAACTCGGTGCACGTGATGGCGGGGTCGGCGGGGTCGGCGGTGACAACGGAGGCTTCGGCGACGACACCGGCACCGGGCGTGGCAACGGCGACAGCGTCGCTGGCGCCGACAGCGACGCTGTCGGCGCCAGCGGACCCGATGGACCTGATGGAGCCGATGGAGCCGATGGAGCCAGTAAAGGTATCTGCGCAGCCGGCGGTGGTTTCGGCAGCGGAGGGGACGTAGACGGTCCCGATGGCGGTGTCGGCAGCACCGGAGATATCGATGGCGAGCGGCGGCTGACCACCAGGGAAGCGGCCGACCGGCTCGGCGTGAAGCCGGAGACGATCTACGCCTACGTCAGCCGCGGCCAGCTGACCAGCCGACGCGCACCCGGCGGCCGGGGGAGCACCTTCGACATCGGGGAAGTGGACGCCCTCGCCCGCCGCGGCGGGCGCCGCGAGCCGTCCGCCGGCAGCGGCGACTTGGCACTCCGTACCGGCATCACCCTCATCGACGCGGACCGCTGCTACTTCCGCGGCGTGGACACGACGGAACTGGCCGACCGCTACGGCTACGAAGAGGTCGCCGAGTGGCTCTGGACCGGCGTACTGCGCCCCGGTGTTCACTTCACCGCCCCGGAGGAAGCCCTCTCGGCCGCCCGGCGGGCCGTCGACGCACTGCCCGCCCACAGCAGCTCGATGGACCGGCTGCGCGTCGCAGTGGTGGCGGCTGCCTCCGCCGACCCGCTGCGATTCGACCTGTCCAAGGACGCCGTCCTGGGCACGGCGCGCGCCCTCATTCCCGTACTCGTCGACGCACTGCCCCGCCTGCAAAGTGGAACGGACCGCACCTCCTCCCCGATCGTCCGCCGCCTGTGGTCACGCCTCACCGCACAGCGGCCCGACGAGGCGTCACTGCGCGTCCTGGCAGCGGCACTCGTCCTCCTCATCGACCACGACCTCGCCGCCTCCACGTTGGCCGCGCGCGTGGCCGCCTCCGCGCGGGCCCACCCGTACACCGTCGTCTCGGCCGGCTTCGGCGCCCTGGACGGCCCGCTGCACGGCGCCGCGAGCAGCCTCACCCACCGCATGCTCCAAGAGGTGCTGGAACGGGGCAGCGCGGCGGCCGTGGTGGCGGACCACCTGCGCGCCGGACGCCGGGTACCTGGCCTCGGCCACCGCATCTACCAGGGCGAAGACCCGCGCGCACGTACCCTGTTCCGCCTCCTGGAGGACGTACCCCAGGCCGCCCCGGCGCTGCGGGCCGCACGCGAGGTGGCCGCCACGACCGCCCGCCACACCGCCCTGCACGCCAACGTCGACCTCGCCCTGGGCGTACTGACCGTCACGGCCAACATGACCCCCGAAGCCGGCGAAACCGTCTTCGCGGTGGCCCGGACCGCCGGCTGGATCGCCCACGCCCTGGAGGAGTACGAGGAACCCCCCATGCGCCTGCGCCCCAGCGGTCACTACGCCGGCCCACGCCCACCCCAGCCCCTACCGTGATCCAAACCGCCCCCCCCCGGGCAGCACAGCACCCCAACCCCCCAAGCCCACCCCAAGATATGCCGCCCCCGCCCCCTAGCCCTAGGCCACCACCCCACCCCTCACGGGGGGCCTCCCCTCCCCTCCCCCCTCCCGCCCGCCCCTCACCACCCCCACCACACACCAAGCGCCACCCCACTCACGTGATGCAGCACTCGCACCCCCACCACACCCCCTTCCACGCACCCCACACCACGTACCTCACGCCACGCGCCCCACACCACGCCTCGCACCTCACATCGCTCGTACTCCGCACCACTCGCACCCTGCACCGCTCGCAATGCCACTTCTCACACACACGTCGCCCATGTCACGCACCACACGATTCGCACCGCTTACGTCACGCTTCACACGCCCCACGCACTGCCCGCGCGACCCACTACTCAGCCCTACGCACCGCCTCGTTCGCTTTACGCACTACTCGCACCACCCGCCTCTCGCACCGCTTACGCAACCCAACACGCAGCACCCGCTCCACGCACCACGCCACTCACCTCACGCGCTGCTCTCATCGCGCCACCCCAACCTCACCGTTCACACCACGTCGCACCGCTTTCACCGAACCGCTCGCGTCACCTCGCTCATGTCACGCCGCCCACTCCCTCACAGTCGAACCTCCATCCCCCAACTCTCTGAACTGCCGATCCCCGCACCCACCAGTCCCCCTGTTCTCCTGTCCTCCGAGCCCAAGTATCAAGTTCCAAGCCCCAATCGCCCGGGCCCTGAACATCGACGGCGGCCCAACGCGAACGACCGCACGGTCGTCCCCACAGGCGCCCCCTCGGCGAAGTCGCCCACATCCTCTTCCCCAACGCGGCCCGTCCCCCTCCACATTCGCCTCTGAATCCATGCGTTGTCGGTCCCCGATGCCTGCGGTTTCGGTTCGGGATTCCGGTCGCGCCGCGGCAGGTTAGGGTTACCTATGTGAGCACGTGCGCAACCGCTTCCCGCGATGCCGCCGAGCCTGTCGCGGGCACCTCCGCCACCGCCCGGACCTGGCTGCTCGTCGAGCAGACCGGCCCCTGGGGCACCGAGGCACTGTCCGAGAGCCACCTCGATCCCCGCATCGGCCGAGCCTTGGAAGCGGCGGCGGACACCACGGGCGTACGCGTGGCCCTCGTCCGCCGACCGGGCCGGCACGCGGACTGTCACGGAACTCCCGCCCGCAGGGCTTTCCTCGCCCACACCGCACCCAGCCGCCCCTGGATCCGGACCACCTCCGTCACCGACCCGGAAACCCTGCTGCACCTCGACTTCGCCCGGTTGGGTGCGGGTGAGCACGGTGGGCTCTGGGAGCCGTATGACGGTGAACCGCTGGTCTTCGTCTGCACCAACGGCAAGCGTGACCGCTGTTGCGCCCTCCTCGGGCGTCCGCTGGCCTCCGAACTCGCCGACAGCGGCGCCGAGGCGTGGGAAGTCACCCACATCGGCGGTCACCGCTTCTCCCCCACCCTCTTCATCCTCCCCTACGGCTACGCCTACGGGCGGGCTTCCGCTCCGCTGGTCAAGGAGGCCGTGGCGTCGGCCCGGGACGGTCGGATCCTGCTGGACCACTGCCGTGGCCGCTCGGCTTGGGAGCGCCCGGCACAGGCCGCCGACCTCGCCGTGCGCGAGCTGATACGCGAGGACCGGGCGGACGCGATCGACATCGTGCGCAGTGAGTCTGCGCCGCCTCCTGTCGGCGGCGGGAATGGCACGAACGAGACGACGGAAAGCCGTAGCGACAGGGACCTCACCGCCACGGCCCCGGCATCGCCGACGACCGCCCGCCACGACTCCCCTGCCCCCACCTGGGTCGTCACCGTCGCGCACCGCGACGGCCGGTCCTGGCTGGTCACCGTCCAGCAGCGCGCCGACGGCACCCTCGCACCGGTCAGCTGCGGCTCTCCGCTCGGCAGGCCCGCCCGCATGGCCGTACTCTCCGTACGCCCTCTCAGCTGATCCAGCCGCTGGACCGCGTCCCCCGCGCCCTTCGCCCCCTTGGCACCCTCCGCATCCCCCACTTCCTCCGCACCTATCGCATCTTCCGCGGCGCCTGCCGACAGCACCTGCCATCTTCGCCTTCAAGACACTCATGACGCCCCCTGAATCCTGTGAGTTCTTCGAACCTCTTGAATCTGTTGAACCTCTTCCGGCCGCCCCTGCCCCTCCGCCACTGGAGGGTGACAGTAACTCTCTGTGACTCCTTGAGATAACCACGCGCGGGAATCTCGCGAAAGCCCTGTGGATAACCCCCCTCGCCGCTTGTTCACTTGTCCACAGGCCCCGCAGCCGCCCAGCCCCAACCTGACTACCGATCCGCTCCCCACCCCACTTACTGTTCGTTCGTATGAGCGAACAGGCCGAGGGCAGCGCGCAGCCGCATACGGACCGGCCCGCCGGCAGCGGGCTGCGTGTCGTGCCGTCGATGCTGCGTACCGTGCGGTCGGCGCTGCGTCTGCGCGTCGGCTGGCCACGCCGCGTCTTCGCGCAGGTGCTGCTGATGCAGTTGGCCATCGCCGCCGGTGTCACGGCGCTCGCCACCGGTCTCTTCCTCGCTCCGCTCGGCGCGCAGCTCGACGACCAGGCGATGCGCCGGGCCTTGGCCATTGCCCAGACCACCGCCGCCGAATCGCGTCTCGACGACGCGCTGGAAAGCTCCCGTCCCGGCCGCCGCGGCCCCGTCCAGAACGAGGCGGAGCGCATCCGCCGTGCCACCGGGGCGGAGTACGTCGTGGTCATGGATACGCACGGGGTGCGCTGGTCGCACACCGATCCGGACGAGATCGGGCGGCATGTCTCCACCGACCCCAGTGGCGTTCTGGCGGGCCGCGAGGTCATGCAGATCGACGAGGGCACCCTGGGCCGCTCCGCGCGCGGGAAGGTGCCGCTGCGGGACGAGGAGGGAAAGATCGTCGGCGCCGTCTCGGTCGGCATCGCGTACGAGAGCGTGCAGCAGCGGCTGCTGAGTACCGTGCCGCAACTGCTCGCCTATGCGGGCGGGGCACTCGCCGTCGGCGCGCTGGCCGCCTACCTGGTCGCCCGACGCCTCCAGCGCCGTACCCATGACCTGGCCTTCTCCGACATCTCCGCCCTGCTCACGGAGCGCGAGGCGATGCTGCACGGCATCCGGGAGGGCTTCGTCGCGCTGGACGCGCACGGTCGCATCCGGCTGCTGAACGACGAGGCGCAGCGCCTGCTGGACCTGCGTTCCGAGGACACCGGTCGGCCCTTGGCGGAGGCGCTGCCACCCGGCCGTACCGCGGAAGTGCTCTCCGGCCGGGTGAGCGGCGCCGACCTGCTGACCGTCAGCGGACAGCGTGTCCTGGTGGCCAACCGGATGCCGACCGACGACGGAGGGGCCGTGGTGACCTTGCGCGACCGCACCGAGCTGGAGCGGCTGGGCCGTGAACTGGACGGCACCCGTGGGCTGATCGACGCGCTGCGCGCCCAGGACCACGAGCACGCCAACCGCCTCCACACACTGCTGGGCCTCCTCGAACTGGGGCTGCACGAGGAGGCCGTGGAGTTCGTGACCCAGGCGGTGGGCGTGCACCGGGCGACGGCCGAGCAGGTCACCGAGCGGGTGCACGATCCGTTGCTGGCGTCCCTTCTGGTCGGCAAGGCGACGGTCGCCACCGAACGCGGCGTCTCATTGAGCATCGCGCCCGGCAGCCACCTGCCGGACCGCGTGGTGGACCCGCACAGCCTGGTCACTGTCCTGGGCAACCTGATCGACAACGCCCTGGACGCCACGGCCGGAGCTCCCGGGGCATGCGTCGAGGTCGAAGTGCGCGCCGAGGGCCGTACCGCGGTCGTCCGGGTCCGTGACAACGGTCCCGGAGTGCCGGAGGCTCGGCGCACGGAAATCTTCACCGAGGGCTGGACGACCAAGGAACCTCCTGCACACGGACAGCGCGGTATCGGCCTCCCGCTCGTACGCCGCCTGGCCGAACGGTACGGGGGGACCGCCAGGGTGGCCGAGAGTCCCGGCGGGGGCGCGGAGTTCACCGTCACGCTCCCCGACGCGCTGTCCGACGCGCTCTCGGAGGAGGCGCCGGACGGTGGCGCCGAGGTGGAAGCGGACGAGAGGGATACGCGAGCCCCGGATGGCCGCACACCCGAGGGCAGCGGCGCCGATGGCGGCTCAAGAGGCGCGCGGTGATCGACGTACTGGTCGTGGACGACGACATACGGGTCGCCCAGATCAACGCCGCGTATGTCGCGAAGGTTCCGGGTTTCCGCGTCAGCCGCCTCGCCCACTCCGCCACCGAAGCCCTGGACGCCCTGGAGACCGCCTCCGTCGATCTCGTCCTGCTGGACCACTACCTGCCCGACGGGACCGGCCTCCAGCTCGTCGCGCGGCTGCGGCAGCGCGGTCTGCAGACCGACGTGATCATGGTGACCGCGGCGCGTGACATCGCTACCGTCCAGGCGGCCATGCGTCACGGGGCGCTGCAGTACCTGGTCAAGCCGTTCACGTTCGCCGGGCTCCGGTCCAAGCTGGAGGGTTACGCGGCCCTGCACCGCACCTTCGAGGGCGGTGGCCAGGCCGAACAGTCCGAAGTCGACCGGCTCTTCGGGGCGCTGGGTTCTGTGAACGCCGGCCCCGCGGAGCTGCCCAAGGGGCATTCGACGGCCACCGCCGACCGGGTCCGGTCCGTCCTGCGCACGGCGGACGCGCCGCTGTCCGCCCAGGAAGTGGCCCGGCAGGCGGGCCTGAGCCGGCAGACCGCGCAGCGGTACCTCAAGCTTCTCGAACGGGCCGGACGGGTCCGCCTCAGTCTCCGGTACGGGGAGACCGGCCGCCCCGAACACCGTTACGTCTGGGTCTGACGGCCAGGCACCGTTCTCCAGAAGCTCGCTTCATCCCATCAGGTGATGGACGAGCCGGGCGGTTGTGCGAGACCGTGCCGGTAGGCGTAGTGGATCGCCTGGGCCCGGTCCCGCAGCCCGGCCTTGGCGAAGAGGTTGTTGATGTGGGTCTTCACGGTCGCATTCGAGACGTGCAGCGACCGGGCGATCTCCGGGTTGGAGAGTCCCTCGGCGACCAGCCTCAGCACCTCCGTCTCACGCGCGGTCAGTCCGTCCGGCGGCTCGGCCGACGCTGCCGGGACGGCCGTCCGTACGGGCTCCGCGAACCGCTCCAGCAGCCGCCGCTGCACCTTCGGCGACAACCCGGCCGCACCCGACAGCACATCCTCGACGGCCCGGACGATCTCGTCACCGTCCGCGTCCTTCGTCAGGTAGCCCCGGGCGCCGGCCTCCAGCGCGGGGAAGAGGTGGTCGTCGTCCGCGTAGGTCGTCAGGACGACGACTTCGGTGCCCGGGTGCTCCGTCCGGATCCTCCGGGTGGCCTCGACACCGTCGCAGCGGGGCATCCGAAGGTCCATCAGCACGACGTCCGGGGCCAGTTCGGCGGTGAGCCGTACCGCCTCCTCACCGTCCCCGGCCGAGCCCACGACCTCAATGCCCGGCAGCAGCCCCAGCAGCATCACGATGCCCTCACGCACCACCGTCTGGTCGTCGGCGACCACGACCCGCGCCGTCATACCGGCACCCTCAACCGCACCACGTAACCCTCCTCGGCGGGACCGGAGTCCAGCGTTCCACCGAGGAGTTCGGCGCGCTCCCGCATCCCCAGCAGACCGTACCCGGAACCGGACGAACCGAGATCGTCGAGGGTCCCCGGTCCGCCACCGCGGAGTTCCCTGCGCGCGGCGGAATTCCGCACCTCCAGTTCCACTTCGGCCTCCGCATAGGTGAGCCGTACGGTCACCCGCGCGCCCGGAGCGTGCTTCCGTACGTTCGTGAGCGCCTCCTGCGCCACCCTGCGCAGCGCGAGGCCGGCTTCGGGCGACAGCTCTCGCCGCTCCCCCGTCACCTCCAGGCGGGCGTTCTCAGCGGCGGTCAGGTGGCGCAGGAAGTCCTCCACCCCGGCGCCATCTCACCGCGCAGCGCCGACAGGGCCTGACGCGTGCCGTCCAGGCCCTCCCTGGCCATGCCGCGCGCCGCCACGACCCGCTCCAGGATCTGCTGCCGGTCCGCCTCCAGGTCACCGCTGCGCTGGATCAGCAGCCGCGCCGCCTCCAAGTGCACAAGTTGCGCGCTCAGACTGTGCGCGAGTACGTCGTGGACTTCACGGGCGATGCGTCCGCGCTCGGCCAGCGCGGCCGTCTCCGCCTCGGCCTTACGGGCGGCTCGCTCCTGGGTCAGCAGCCGCTGCGCGTTGCCCCGCGCCTCGGAGTCCAGCCGTACGACGTACCCGGCCAGTCCGAGCCCGATGACGGTCGCCGTGATCGACAGCCAGCCGTCCGGGCTGCGCGAGGCGTACGCCGCCAGGGAGGCGACCATGCACGGCACCGCCACCGCCAGCGGCAGCCGCCCCATCGAGACGATGGCGCTCGCGCCCCACACCACGGTGGCCGGCACCCTCGCGCCTTCCATGTGGAACCAGAACGCGCCGGTCTCCAGAAGCGCCAGCAGCCCGAGCGCCGGCCACAGCCGGTGCTCCAGCGTCGTACGGAAGAACCCCCACAGGAGCAGGAGGCAGACCGCGACCGCGGCCAGCCCCAGCACCGCTCCCGTGTCGCGGAACGCCTGGTCCGCCAGGGCGCTCCACAGCAGACCGGCCATGATCACGGTGCGGATGGCCCTGCCGATCCACACCCGGGTCCGGCTCGAAGCCTGGCGGGAGAGCGCTTCCCGCGAGGGCCAGCCCGTCCAGAAACTCAGCGGCACAAACGATCCTTCCGGCACGGTGCTCCCGGGGCTGGGCCGCCGGCACGTACGGCCGGGACGCGGGACCGCGGTCTCAGCCACCGGCAGCAACACGGTACGTCGGCCGGAGCTGCTGGGCACGCCACATCAGGGTGCCTGTACGGGCGAGCAGCGTGGCGGCCACGGACAGCATCGTGGCCTGAGTGCCCAGGTGGACCCCCACCAGCACCGCGACCCCGTACAGGCCGAACCGCAGCCCCGCCCCGAGGGCCCAGGCCACGGCGGTGACCACGCGGCCGGCGGACCAGACCTGCCCGTCCGCGTCCGTCCAGATCCCCGTGGTCCAGGCCCAGGCGGCGCCGGTGAGCAGGCCGAGGACCACGCCGACGGCCAGGAGGGCGGCCGATCCGGTGGGGTGCGCGCTGTCGATCAGGCCCGGTTCGCGGACCGCCAGGAAGCCGAGGACGGCGGGCAGCAGCCACCAGCTCCTGCCCTCCGACGTCAGCCGCTGCGGCTTGAACTGCCGCACGACCACCAGCGTGATGACCGCGACGATGACGAGAACGTTGAGCAAGTCGCTCATGACCTGGGCCTCCGGGGTACGGGAACAACAACCGCCCCGACGCTACGGAGCGGACCCCGCCGACCGGATCGGCGTGCGGGTGGGCTCCGGGTGGAAAACGCGGCGGGCGCCTCTCCACCCGTGGGTGGAGAGGCGCCCGTACCGGCGCATGCAGGGGCTTCACGCGCCCCCACGGCGGCTCGTCACGTGTCGATGCGCGAGAGGTCCAGCGTGGCGGCGGAGCTGGTGATGAATTCCCGGCGCGGGGCGACCTCGTTGCCCATGAGCAGGTCGAAGGCCTTCTCGGCGGCCTCCAGGTCGCTGATGTTGATCCGGCGCAGGGTGCGGTGGCGGGGGTCCATGGTGGTCTCCGCGAGCTGGTCGGCGTCCATCTCGCCCAGACCCTTGTAGCGCTGGATGCTGTCCTTGTAACGGACGTTCTTGCGCTGCAGTTCCAGCAAGGTCTGGCGCAGCTCGTTGTCCGAATACGTGTAGATGTACTTGTCCTGGCCCTTCTTGGGCTGGGTCAGCTCGACCCGGTGCAGCGGCGGCACGGCCGAGAAGACCCGCCCCTGCTCGACCATCGGACGCATGTAGCGCTGGAAGAGCGTCAGCAGCAGGCACCGGATGTGCGCGCCGTCGACATCGGCGTCCGCGAGGAAGATGACCTTGCCGTAACGGGCCGCGTCGATGTCGAAGGTACGGCCGGAACCCGCTCCTATGACCTGGATGATCGCGCCGCACTCGGCGTTCTTGAGCATGTCCGAGACCGACGACTTCTGGACATTGAGAATCTTGCCGCGGATCGGCAGCAGCGCCTGGAACTCGGAGTTGCGCGCCAGCTTGGCGGTGCCCAGTGCCGAGTCGCCCTCGACGATGAACAGCTCGCTGCGCTCGACGTCGTCACTGCGGCAGTCGGCCAGCTTCGCGGGCAGCGACGAGGACTCCAGAGCCGTCTTGCGGCGCTGTGCCTCCTTGTGCTGGCGGGCCGCGATGCGGGTACGGGCCGCCGCGACGATCTTGTCGAGGACGGCTCGGGCCTGCTGCTTGGCGTCCCGCTTCGTGGAGGTCAGGAACGCCTTGAGCTCCTTGGCGACGACCTGCGCGACGATCCGGGAGGCGGCCGAGGTGCCCAGCACCTCCTTGGTCTGGCCCTCGAACTGGGGCTCCGCGAGCCGTACGGTGACGACCGCGGTGAGCCCCTCCATGGCGTCGTCCTTGACGACGTCGTCCTCGGCGACGCGCAGGAGCTTGGCCGACCGCAGCACCTCGTTGACGGTCTTGGCCACGGACCGTTCAAAACCGGACACGTGCGTGCCGCCCTTGGGGGTGGCGATGATGTTGACGAAGGACCGGACGGTGGCGTCGTAGCCGGTGCCCCAGCGCAGCGCCACATCGACGCCCAGCTCCCGGGTCACCTCGGTGGGGGTCATGTGGCCGCGGTCGTCCAGGACCGGCACGGTCTCCTTGAACGTTCCCTGCCCGGACAGCCGCAACACGTCACAGACGGCCTTGTCCTGCGCCAGGTACTCGCAGAACTCGCTGATACCGCCGTCGTACCGGAAGGTTTCCTCCGTCGGGCCCTCGCTCTCGACGCCGCGCTCGTCCCGTACGACGAGGGTCAGGCCGGGCACCAGGAAGGCCGTCTGGCGCGCTCGCGCGTGCAGCGTCTCCAGGGAGAGCTTGGCGTCCTTGAGGAAGATCTGCCGGTCGGCCCAGTAGCGCACTCGCGTACCGGTCCGGGTCTTGGGGATGCGCTTGCCCTTGAGCAGGCCGTTGGCCGGATCGAAGGGGGCGTCGGGGCCGGACTCGGTGAAGATGCCGGGCACGCCGCGGCGGAAGCTGATCGAGTGGGTCTTGCTGTTGCGGTCCACCTCGACGTCCAGCCGGGCGGAGAGCGCGTTGACGACCGAGGCGCCGACGCCGTGCAGACCGCCGGAGGCCGCGTACGAGCCGCCGCCGAACTTGCCGCCGGCGTGCAGCTTGGTCATCACGACCTCGACGCCGCTCAGGCCGGTCTTGGGCTCCACGTCGACCGGGATGCCGCGGCCGTTGTCCCGGACCTCCACCGAGCCGTCGCCGTGGAGGACGACGTCGATACGATCGCAGTAGCCGCCCAGTGCCTCGTCGACGGAGTTGTCGATGATCTCCCAGAGGCAGTGCATCAGGCCGCGGCTGTCCGTCGAGCCGATGTACATGCCCGGACGCTTGCGGACGGCCTCCAGTCCCTCCAGGACGAGCAGATGCCGCGCGGTGTAGTTGGACCCGTCCCGGTCAGCCCCGGTCAGCACGGCGGTGGACGGCACGGACATCTCGGCGGTCACGCGGTTCGCTCCTCGCTGAATTACTGGCGGTCCGCATTCCGCGGACCCGGTCGTGGCGGTGTCGCCGGTGAGAGCGTACCGAGGCCCGGTAGAGCCGATGTGACGCCACCCGTGACGGTGTCCATGGTAGTAGACTTTCGTTCAGGTGTTCGATCCCTCGTTGGAGTGAGAGCGCGGTGCCGCGCACATCACGTTCCCTTCGAGGCATGAACCATTTAGGCTCCGGGCACGTCCTCTTGAACAACCGGCAAGCCAGCCGGGAGGACAAAAGCCCAGCAACCAACGTGAATCAGACCACCACGCAATACGGCTCATTCGCCGCCACCCGGCAACACCCGGCCCCCTTGGAAAAAAAATTTTCAGGGAATAGGCACGAGCGGGAACGTTTTCGGCCTGGTTGGATGTTGACCCTGGTACGACAGCTCGTCGAGCTAGAGAAGAGGCGACGTGACTACTGTTCTGACCCCCGCGAGCCCGCTGACGGCCGCTGACCGCTGCGACCGCTGCGGCGCCCAGGCATACCTGCGCGTCGTCCTGATGTCCGGCGGCGAACTGCTCTTCTGCGCCCACCATGGCCGCAAGTTCGAGCCAGAACTCAAGAAGATCGCCGCGGAAATACAGGACGAGACGGAGCGGCTGACCGCCCCTCCCGCGTCTGCTTCCGATGAGGAACGCTGACACATCGCATCCGACGACGAGCGAGCAGCGGCCTAGGGCCGTGCGGCGGGCGGCCCCCCGGCACCACCGGGGGGCCGCCCGCACTCGTCAGCTCCCGCACCGGGACCGCCGTCGGCGCGCAGTGCCGACGCGACCACGACGGCTGCGCCGTCAAGCGCCCCTCGCGGCGCCCTGAGGCCCTGCCGCCACACGCGTGGCACCGTGGCCGGGATGCCCGCTCCACGGCCCTCAGCCGGCCCCGTGGGCGGTTACGTGCTTGATCATCGCTGAGATGCGGGTATAGACGCCCGGCTTGCCCACCTTCCCGCAGCCCGTCCCCCAGGACACCAGCCCCACCAGACGCCCCCGCGCCACCAGCGGCCCCCCGCTGTCGCCCTGGCAGGCGTCCCGGCCGCCGCTCGGCACCCCCGCGCACAGCATGGAACCGGACAGATACCTACCGTCCGCATTGCCCGGATACGCTCTGCTACAGGCCGCGTTCGAAAACATTTGGACCTGCGCCGAGCGGAGCGTGGACGCGTACGAGCCGTTGCCGGTGGTGTCGCCCCAGCCGTACACGTTCGCCTTCGTGCCCGCCTTGTACGCGGGGTCACCGGCCTTGGCCATCGGGAGCGCCCGCCCCTTCGGCATCTGCTTTCCGAGCGTGAGGACGGCGATGTCACCGGCGTTGCTGTAGCTGTCGTACGTCGGGTTCACCCAGACCCGCCGCGGCACCAGCTCCTCCCCGCCCCTGCCCCGCATGTCCTCGCGCCCCACGATGATCCGCAGGTCCCTGACCTGCTGCCACTCCACGCCCAGTACCGCGCGGCTCAGGCAGTGCGCCGCCGTGACCACCGTCGCGCGGCCGACCAGCACACCGCCGCAGAACTGCCCCGACCGGTCGGCGCCGAACCGGGAGCGGGAAGCGATGGCGACCATCCACGGGTTGTCGGAGACCTTCACCTGCCGACCGCCCACGACCGCCGCGTCCGCCTGCGCGGTGACCGGTACGGCGAGAACCAGGACGAGGGCCCCGAGGGCGGCCCGGACATAGCCACGCATACACGCTCTCCTGACTGTGCGGAAGTGTTCGCACACCCAGGGTGAGTCAGTTGGGCGCATCACGCACCCGGACACACCGCGGGCCCGGCCCCCACCGAGGGGGACCGGGCCCGCAATGCACTCGTACGGCCGTCCGGAGTGACCGCTTCCGGATCAGTCCAGGTAGTCGCGGAGCACCTGCGAGCGCGACGGGTGACGCAGCTTCGACATCGTCTTGGACTCGATCTGGCGGATCCGCTCACGCGTGACGCCGTAGACCTTGCCGATCTCGTCCAGCGTCTTGGGCTGGCCGTCGGTGAGACCGAAGCGCATGGAGACCACGCCCGCCTCACGCTCGCTGAGCGTGTCCAGGACCGAGTGCAGCTGCTCCTGCAGCAGCGTGAAGCTAACCGCGTCGGCCGGCACGACCGCCTCGGAGTCCTCGATCAGGTCACCGAACTCGCTGTCGCCGTCCTCGCCCAGCGGGGTGTGCAGCGAGATCGGCTCACGGCCGTACTTCTGGACCTCGATGACCTTCTCGGGGGTCATGTCCAGTTCCTTGGCCAGCTCCTCCGGGGTGGGCTCGCGGCCCAGGTCCTGGAGCATCTGGCGCTGCACACGGGCCAGCTTGTTGATGACCTCGACCATGTGGACGGGGATACGGATCGTCCGGGCCTGGTCGGCCATGGCGCGGGTGATCGCCTGGCGGATCCACCACGTCGCGTACGTGGAGAACTTGTAACCCTTCGTGTAGTCGAACTTCTCGACCGCACGGATCAGACCGAGGTTGCCCTCCTGGATCAGGTCCAGGAAGAGCATGCCGCGGCCGGTGTAGCGCTTGGCCAGCGAGACCACCAGACGGAGGTTGGCCTCCAGCAGGTGGTTCTTGGCGCGGCGGCCGTCCTCGGCGATGATCTCCAGCTCGCGCTTGAGCTTCGGCGCCAGCTTGTCGGAGTTGGCCAGCTTGTCCTCGGCGAACAGGCCCGCCTCGATGCGCTTGGCGAGTTCGACCTCCTGCTCGGCGTTGAGCAGCGGGACCTTGCCGATCTGCTTGAGGTAGTCCTTGACCGGGTCGGCGGTGGCGCCGGCCGCGGCGACCTGCTGCGCGGGGGCGTCGTCCTCGTCGTCGTCGGACAGCACGAACCCGGCGTTCTCGGCACCCTCGGGCACCTCGGCCGCGGCCTCGCCCTTGCCGGCCGGCGCCGCCTCCTCGATCGGCTCGTCGTCGAGGAGCTCGTCGACGTCCTTCTTGGCGGCGGTCTTCTTCGCCACGGTCTTCTTGGCGGCGGTCTTCTTCGCGACCGTCTTCTTCGCGGCGGCCTTCTTGGCCACCGCCTTCTTCTCGGGCCCGCCCTCGGCCTCGCCGTACGACACGTCACCCATCGGGGTGGCCGCGGTGGTGGCCTTCTTAGCCGTGGCCGTCTTGGCCGCGACGGTCTTGGTGGCGGTGCGCTTCGCCGGACTCTTCGCTGCGACGCTCTTGCGGGTGCGCTTGGGCGCCTCTGCGGCACTGACCATCAGCGTCACACCCTCCTCGTCGAGGATCTGGTTGAGGCTGCGCAGAACGTTCTTCCACTGGGTTGGCGGAATCTGGTCAGCCTCGAAGGCCCGACGCACGTCATCGCCGGCGATCTGCCCATCAGCCTTTCCCCGCTCGATGAGCGCCATCACTGACTCGGACTCGGCGATCTCCGGCGGGAGCGTACGGGATGTGCTGGCCGACACGAACAACCTCTCGGAACGATGGAAACGGCTTCCGACCCCGTCCACGGTGGATCGGAGCCGACGACCGTCGGCGGGGATGGGCCGACGGCGCAGGGGAAGCCGGGGAGTTGAACAGCGCCGAAAACGCCGCTCGCATTCCCTCCTCGGCTATCACCTCTTAAGTCATCGCGCCTCCCCGGCGAGCGTTACGCCCAATCTGCGTGGCCCGAGTCACACCGCATAACGAGACATTCCCCCCTCTACGGTGCGCAATCCTCCCAAGCAAACGCCGGGCCCGGATGATGCTCCCGGGCCCGGCGGCCTGACGTACAGCGGCCCGCGCCGGCCGCTCGCTGGCGACGGCGCACTGTCGTGGGTCCCACGCCCACGTCCGTGCGCTCCGCCGGCGTCCGCACGCCCTGTGCGCCCCCATGCACTCCGTGCGCCTGGCGTCCGCCCCTCGCGCCCCGGGTGGCCCGCACGTTCCCCGGCGGGCCGTCCCGTGCTCCGGCGGTCCGTCCCGTACGGACGCGCCTCCCGCTCGCGTACGGGTACG
This sequence comes from Streptomyces sp. NPDC026394, assembly GCF_055567735.1. Lineage (NCBI taxonomy): Bacteria > Bacillati > Actinomycetota > Actinomycetes > Kitasatosporales > Streptomycetaceae > Streptomyces > Streptomyces sp. NPDC026394. The sequence goes on along the minus strand of NZ_JBVHPX010000020.1, from coordinate 104,915 downwards.
CGCCTCTCGGCCGGGCTACCCGGTCGGTACGGGCCTCCCCGGGTGAGCGGGGATCTTCGGCGGCGCCGGCCCCTCAGTGCTCGCGGGGCGGCGGGACGGTGTGATCCCCGGCACCGCCGGCGCCCTGGCCGCCGGTCTCGCCGTGGGTGGTCAGCAGGGCGCGCATCGCGGACTCGGCGCCCGCCGCGTCACCGGCGCCGATCGCGTCGACGATCCGCATGTGCTGGCCCACGGTCTTCTCCGCGGGCCGCTCACAGCCACCGGACGGGCCGCCCGAGACGTGCAGGGCGGAGGAGACGATGCCGGAGAGGTGCTCCAGCATCCGGTTCCCGGCGAGCTGGAGCAGCAGGGTGTGGAACTCGGCGTCGGCGCGGCCGAAGGTCAGCGCGTCACCCTGGGCAGCGGCGTGGCCCATGATCTCGCCCATGTCGGCGAGGCGCTGCTGGATATCGTCGCGACCGTGGCCGGCGGCGAGCCGGGCGGCGAGGGGTTCGATGGTCCAGCGCAGCTCGGACAGTTCACGACGCTGGTCGTCGCGCTGCGGGCCGTACGCCCGCCACTCGATGATGTCCGGGTCGAGCAGGTTCCAGTCGCTGACCGGACGCACCCGGGTGCCCACGTTCGGGCGGGCGCTGACCAGGCCCTTGGCCTCCAGGACGCGCAGCGACTCACGGACCACGGTGCGGGAGACCTCGAAGCGCTGGCCGATCTCCTCGGGGACGAGCGGGCGGTCCGCCCCGAGATCGCCGGAGACGATCATCTGGCCGAGCTGCTGGACGAGTTGGCCGTGCAGCCCGCGCCCGCGGTTGCCCGCCGCGCGGCGGCCGGCCCGGGCCATGTCCGCCTCGGGCCCGTCCCAGACGGGCGGCACGCGGTCGGCCCGCTCGGCGCCCGGAGCGTGGGCGACACCGCCGGCGCCGGGTGCTCCCGCGGCGGCGTAGGAGTAGCGGTCAAGCTCGCCCGGGCCGGTGAGGCCGGCGTCGGCGGGGCGAGCCGCGGTCATCATGGTGTGCGCAAGGGTACTCACGCATCATTTGTCGGCGACGCCCCCGGACCCCTTGAGGTCTTTGGTGAAAAGCACACGAAAGGGTGATCGCCCATCATTCCCCAATTGACGCTTTATCGGAAAGAAAGGTGCTCCCCACGGGACGGCCCGGCCACTGTCGCGCCAACACCGCACGAAAGCGGCCCGTGAAGGTCAGCGGGCCCTCCTCCGCAGCGCAGTCAGGGCGTAAGCGAGGGCCAGCGCGGCGAGCGACAACGACAGCGCTCCGCCCACTGGTTGGGCCGCCAGTCGCAGCGCCACCTCGACAGCCTGGTCGAACCCGGACGGCCACTGCACCAGCGCCGCCGAGCGCAGCCGAGCGGGGACTCCCACCAGGGACCGGGCCGCCGGAGCGGCCAACGCACGCTGTACGAGCGGCAGCACGAGCACCGGTACGGCCAGGACCACGGCCAGCCCCGTCGCAGTGGACCGGAAGACACCGGCCGCCAGCACACCCGCCCAGGCGCAACCGACCAGGAGGGCCGTCCAACTGGCGGCCAGCACCTTCGCATCGTTCCCGGGCGGCAGGCCCGCGGAACCGAACAGGCCGTACACCGCCAGGCCGTCGAGCAGCAGCGTACCCATCGCGAGCAACGCCGCCGCGCCACCGCTGACCAGCAGCTTGGCCGCGAGCAGGCCGAGGCGGCGGGGCACCGTGCCCTGTTCGGGAGCGAGCGCCGGATAGCGGAACTCCTGGCCGAAGGAGAGCGCCCCGATCAGCCCGGCCGCGAGCGCCACCGGAGGGAACGGAAGTTGACGCGGCCAACCGGTGAGCACATGCACCCGGGAAGCGTCCCCGGCACGGGCCAGCACCAACGCGAAGATCAAAGCCACCGCCAGCGCCAACACGATCACCAGGGGACCGGCGGGGTCGGTCGCGGCGCGGCGGAGTTCGTACCGCAACGGCCATTCCGGGCCACGGCCCGACAGCCGCAGGCTGACGAGCTTCCGGGCCGCGCCTTCCGGCGAAGCCGGGGCGGGGCCGGGAGAGCCTGGGGCAAGGGAGGCGCGGAGGGGTTTGAAGGTGGAGGTGGAGGAGGTGCGAGATGGTGGTGAGGCGGGGAGGGGCGAGACGTTCGGGTGGGGCAGGGCGGGTGACGGAAGTACGTACGTGGAGGGCGTCGCGTCGTCCGAGCCGGATGGCGGGGCGGGGGCGGAGGTCGAGACAGAGGCGGGGGCAGGGGCAGGGGCGGCAGCGACGGTGCATGCGGCTGGCGCCGCGTGCGTCCCGGGGTGCCCGGGGGCTGTGGGGCCGGCGGGAGCCCTGAGAGTCGCGGTAGCCTCCGCAGGTCCAGCGGCACCATGCGCCTCAGCGACATCGGGGGCTGCTCCTCCCGGGGCCGCAGCGGCAGGAGCAGCCGGAGACTGTGCGGCAGGGCGCTGCGCGGCCGGGTTCTGCGCAGCCGCATTCTCTGCGGCGGGACTCGTGGCCGCCGGTACGGCGCGGTTCCGGGCGCGGCCGTCGGCGCGATGGAGCGGGGTGACGGGTCCGGTGTCTCCCACCTCGTCGGCGAGCCGGTGCACGAGAATGCCGTGCCGGAACGCCGTGTCGCCCACAGCGGCGCAGCTACTGCCGTAGACGGCGATACGGCTCCCGCTCTCCCGTACGACTTCGACCGCGCGGCCCGCCTGCGGCTCCGCCCCCGGGCGCGCACGCTGCGCCTCGTCGACGAGCAGTGACGCGAGCCGGTCGGCGTGCGGAGAACGGACCACGACACGCGGACGCAGCCGGGTCCGGGCGAAGTCGGTAACCGTCTGGTCCGCGACCAGCCTGCCCTCCTCGACGGTGACCACCCGGTGGCCGAGCCGGGCGGCCGCCCGTGCGTCGCTGGAGGTGACCAGTACGGCACCGCCCTGTGCCGCATAGCCCTGCAGCAAGCCGTGCAGCCACGCCGCCTCGCGCGGGGACACGTCTCGGGAGGGCTCGTCGAGGAGGAGGGTGTGCGGGTCGCCGAGGAGCGCGGCGGCCAGGCCGAGCCTGCGGTCCATGCCCCGCGAGAAGGCGCCGAGTTTTTCGTCGGCCAGGCCGCTGAGGCCGACGACGTCCAGGACGTCGTCGGCCCGGGATGCCGGAACTCCCGCGGCGGCGCTGAGCATCCGCAGGTGCCCTCGTGCCGTACGGCCGGGATGACCGGGGACGTCCCCGAGGACCACGCCGATCTCGCGGGCCGGGTTCGGCACGCGGTGCAGCGGACGGCCGCGGAAGAGTGCGACGCCACGGCCGCTCTCCAACTGGAGCATGAGGCGCAGCGCGGTGGTCTTGCCGGCTCCCTCGTCGCCGAGCAGGACGGTGATCCGGCCGGCGGGGGCCTCGAAGCTGAGGTCGTCGACGGCGGGGCGCCGCCCCTGGCGGGAGCCGCCGGTCAGCCCGATGGCCTGGATCATCGTGCCCCCCACGGGGTGCGGGACCTCACGGGAGCGGCGGGGAGGAGGTGGGGACTCACCCGGCCACGGTAACCCCGCCTGTCCGTTTTGTCGGTAATGCGCCCCAATTGGTGCCCACGCGTGTCACGTTCTGCCGCCAACGGCGCCGCGTGGCAGGGCCACCCGTCCTTCCCGCCACCGAACGGCCGTCACCCGCCCCGTCGCTCAGACCTCCGGACGCAGCATCGGCGGGTTGAGCAGGGTCGCACCGCCGGCTCGGAACAGCTGTGCCGGGCGGCCTCCCTGACGGGTCGTCGTCCCTCCGGTCGGTACGAGGAAGCCTGGTGTGCCGGTGACCTTGCGGTGGAAGTTCCGGGGGTCCAGGGCCACGCCCCACACCGCCTCGTACACCCTGCGCAGCTCCCCGACGGTGAACTCCTGCGGGCAGAACGCGGTGGCGAGCGAGGAGTACTCGATCTTCGAGCGGGCCCGCTCCACCCCGTCCGCAAGGATCCGGGCATGATCGAAAGCGAGAGGTGCGGACTGCTCGCCCTCGCGGCCCAGGCCGCCGTCCTGGTCGAGGAGTGTGTCGACCGGGGCCCAGCGCGCACTGTGGGCGTCGCCGCCCGCCGTCGGCGCGGGCAGGTCCGGCGCGAGCACCAGGTGGGCGACGCTGACCACCCGCATACGGGGATCACGCTTGGGATCGCCGTACGTGGCGAGCTGTTCCAGGTGCGCGCCGTAGGGCGGCGGCGGGCCCGCCGGGCAGTGGGCGTGCAGCCCGGTCTCCTCGGCCAGCTCCCGGGCAGCGGCGCCCTCCAGGTCCTCGTCGCTCCGCACGAACCCGCCCGGCAGGGCCCAGCGCCCCTGGAACGGCGGCTCACCACGCCGCACGGCCAGCGCGCACAGCGCGTGCCTGCGCACGGTGAGCACGACCAGGTCGACGGTAACGGCGAACGGGGGGAAGGCCGACGGGTCGTAGGGAGACATGGCGCGATCATAGTCGTCCGCCTGACGATAATCAGGCCCTGACGCATCTCACGCCCCCAGTTGCAAGCCATTCGCGGCCTCCTCGACCAGACCGAGGCCGAGTCTGCTGATCCGTACGGCGAACGGCTGCCCGGCGATGCTGAGCCCGGTGAACTGCATGGCGCCGAGCGGCGCGCTGCCGACCGGGCGGACCGCCACGGTCCCCGCCGGGACGTCTGGGCGCACCCCGGCCAGAGCGGTCAGGGCGTGCACCGCGCCCGCGGCGGCCACGGCGGCCGGCCGGCAGGCAGCGGGGTGCGGCACCGGGGCGCCGTCACGGGTGCGCTGCTCACCCGCGTACATCTCCGGCAGCCGGTAGCCGAAGCTCTGTGCCGCGTCGAGGAGCCCGCGGACCAGGGAGGCGGCCTCCTTCTCATGGCCGGCGGCAGCAAGGCCGGCGACGGCCACCGCCGTCTCGTGGACCCGTACGGCACCGCTGCGGTGACCGAAGGGGTTGTAACCGCTCTCCTTGGCTCCGAGCCCCCGCAGTCCCCAGCCCGAGTCCATGGCCGGGCTTCCCAGGAGGCGGGCGAGGCGCTCCGTGCGTACCGCGTCGAGCAGGCCGACGGCTGTGCGTCCGCCGCCGAGCAGGCCGGTGTCCAGGAGGTGGACGGCCGCGGAACCGAGGTGCGGCAGCAGCCGGCCGCCCGGCGTGCGCAGTACGGCCGGGCTGCCACCGCTGCGGCTCTCCACCCAGAACTCCTCACGGAACCGGGTCCGCAGTCCCGCCGCCCACTCCCGCAGCGCGGGCGCTCCCGGTCTGCCGCAGGCGTCGAGGAGGTCGGCGCCGAGCAGCGCGGCGCGGTGCGCGTGTGCCTGGGTCGCGCAGCGGTACGGTCCCCCGGGGGCCGGATCGGGGACGTAGCCGCTGCCTCCGCTCAGGGCTCCGTCACCGGGCACGCTTTCGTCGCTCACCGCCGTACGCAGCCATCTCAGGCAGCCCTCCGCTGCCGGGAGCAGCTGCTCTGTCTCGCGGTCGGGCAGGCCCCAGCGGCGGGCTTCGGCGAGAACCGCGGGGAACAGCAGCGTCGCCTCGACGCCCGTACAGCTGGGTGGGGCGTACGGGCCCGCGTCCCGCAGCGCGCCAGGAATTCGGCCGGAATCCGCCCCCGCTCCGGTCAGTTGGACATGCGCGAGGGTGCGCAGGGTGTTGGCCGCGAGGCGGGTGCCCAGGGGCAGCAACATGCGCGCCGCCCAGAGGGCCTCGGCCGGCGAAAGGCCGCAACGCCAGGGAACCCCACCCGCGATGTACGTGTCCGTGGGTGCACCAGGGCCTCGCATCAGCAGACCGTGGAGATCGTCGAGTCCGGCCGCCAGCAGTGCGTCGGCCCGGGGGTCGTCGCACTGGAGCCGTGCCGCCGACCACGGGCGGGGCGGTTGCTCGCCGCCGCGCGAGGCCGGGAGCGGCGGCCCCGGCCGGCCGGCGAAGGCTCCCGACGTCGCGTGCTCCAGCCGGACCCGCACCTCGATGGTGTGCTGGCCGCCGGGCGGCAGGTCCAGCTCCCAGCACAACAGTCCGGCCGAGGCCATGACGTCGGTGGGGGCCGGGGTCGCGGCGATCACGGCGTGGGCCCCCGCGGCGGACCAGCGCAGCCCCGACCCGTGCACGCTGGCGGGCAGTTCGGGTCCGGCGACACCGACGGCGATCGCGCCGAGATCGGCGAGGTCGGTGCCCAGCCGCAGTTCCACCGGCAACCGCACCCGGCGCGGTGCGCTGCTGTGGAACGTGATGCGTTCGACCCCGTCGGCGGACCGCAGCCGTTCCACGCGCATCTCGGGGTCCGGGCCGCGGTCGACGGCCGTACGGACCGTCCCGACGAACCGTGCGCGGTCGGAGGCGATCAGCCGGCCCTGCACGATCACGGGCTCGGCGCCGCCCGCGCTCAGCTGGCAACGGGACAGGACGCGCCGCCCGGCACGGTAGAAGCCGTCCGTCCCCCGGCCGGTGAGCTGGCCCTGTTCGGAGGAGATGGCCAGCGCCGGCAGAGCCACGCAGATCAAGGTCCGGTGGACAGGCTGTGGTTCCGGCGGCCGGGGCACCCCGGAACGGTGATCTCCGGGTGCCCGGCGGGCCGGCTGAGTGGTGGGGACCATGCCTGACACTCTCTGCGCTCCCTGCTGGGGTCTGGGCTCCAAACGGACTGCGCCACAGAGGTGAACGCCAGGGCCGGCGCCCAGGTCACGCCGGCGCTCCCGCACCGGCGGGCTCACGGTCGGCTCCGGTCGGCGTTGCGGGCGGAGCGCCGCCCGCCCCGGCCGGTGCTCGTCCGCGCGGCGGGGCGGGTGCTCCCGCGCGGGCCGCCAGGGCGGTCGGAGCCACCGCAACGTCCGCTGCCACCGGGGCGCCCCGCCCTGCCGGGGCCGCCCGACTCGGCGGGCCGCTCCGCTCCGTCACCGCGGCCGCTCCCGTCCGGCCGGGTCGTCCCCGGAGAGGCGCCGGGCGCAGCCGCCGGGCCGTCCACGAGCACCGGTACGGAGTCATGCCCGGACGCCAGTGCGACTCCGCTCGCCGGTGCGCCATCGGCTCGTTCGTCCCGCTCTTCCCGCTCTTCCCGCTCTTCCCGCAGGCAGCGGCGCAGTGTTTCCGGGTCCAGCCCTTGGTTGATGCCGCGGTGCAGCAGTTGGGCGAAGAGGTACTCGGGATCCAGGGTCAGCGCGCGGCCGAGCGCGACGCGGGCGGACGGCTGGTCACCCGTCGCCCAGGCGACCCAGCCTGCCAGGGAGAGCGGTGCCACGGCGTATTCGGCGTAGCCGCCGACGCAGCGGCGGGAGAGCGCCTGCCACAGGCGCAGCGAGGGTTCGGCGTCGGGCCCCTCCGTCCACTCCGCTGCGCGGTCCCGGGCGACGCGGTCCTGGAGTCCGAGGATGAGACGGGCGGCCTCGGCGTCCGTCAGGAGTGCGTCGTCGCAGGCGTCCCTGGCCCGGCGGCTGCCCGTGGGCGGGTCCTCACGGAACCGGCGGAGCAGGTCGCTCGCCCGGGCCAGGGTCTCCGCCCGTACGGGTGCCGCCGCGTCCTCTTGGATCATGCGCGGGACGAGCGCCTGGGCCTCGGCGTCCAACGCGCTCGTCTGCCCCGCCGCGCGCGGCCCGGTCCAGGCGGTCAGCCGGGCCTCCATCTCGCGCAGCGACCCGCGTACTTGGATGCCCGCGTAGGCAGCGGCGGCGGCCATCACCGACGTACCCGCGGGGGTCAGCGGCGTGCCTGCGGCGGGACAGCAGCGGAAGTCGGGGCAGCAGTAGGACCAGAAGCGGCCGTCGGAGATGCACAGCGCGTCGAGCACCGGGACGTCCAGCGTCCCGCAGGCGACGCGCAGCATCTGCGCGAGCGGGCTGAGGCGCTCCTTCACGTCCCAGCCGCTCTCTCCCTGCGCCGGTTCCTGACAGAGGTAGACGATGATCCCTTCGGGGCGGGAGCGACGCTCCTCGCCGAGCGTCACGAGCGAGCCCGCGAGCTGCTCGGACACGTACCCCCACTGGGTCCGGTCGGTCGGGATGCCGAGGCGGGCCCGGCTGCCGAACCGCCCCCGCTCACCGTGCAGGCCGACGAGGACGATGCTGTCGTCCGGGAAGAAGCCGAGGAGGTACGGCAGCGCGTCGGCCAGCTCGGCCGGGCCGCGCAGGGTGACCCTGGCCTCTTCGGTCTCGTCGCCGTCCTCGGTGTCCTTGGCCGCGGCGGCGGTCGTGGCAGCGGTCAGGGCCGGGTGGGAAGGCGAGGCCGGCCGGTAAGGGACGGCCGAGGCGGACGGGCGGGTCGGTACGGACGGGCGGGGCTGGTCGGAGCGGCCGAGTCGATCGGACTTCGCGGGCTGACCGGACTGACCGGGACGCTCGGGCTGGCCGGACCGCTTGTACCGACCGAGCTGCTCGGACTGCTCGGACCGCTCGGGCTGGCTGGATGATTCGCTGTGCTGGTTCATGGCTCGAAGGTCCCGCGATCCGCCGCACCGCCGCGACCCCTGTGGATAACTCGCGGGTGACGGAAGTTGTCCACAGCATCGGGCGGCGGTTCGCGCGTTGTCAGTGGCATCGGGTTGCATGGAGCCATGAGCAACGAAGACCTGCGCGCCTCGGCCGATGCCGTCCTCTCCCGCCTCGTCGGGGATCCCGGCGGTACGGCCAGGCTGCGCGAGGACCAGTGGCGGGCGATCGAGGCGCTGGTCGCCGAGCACCGCCGCGCGCTCGTGGTGCAGCGGACGGGCTGGGGCAAGTCGGCGGTCTACTTCGTCGCGACCGCGCTGCTGCGCGAGCGGGGCAGCGGCCCTACGGTGATCGTCTCGCCGCTGCTCGCGCTGATGCGCAACCAGGTCGAGGCGGCGGCCCGGGCCGGGATCCGCGCGCGCACGATCAACTCGTCCAACACCGAGGACTGGGACACGATCCAGGCCGAGGTGGCGGCGGGCGAGGTCGACGTTCTGCTCGTGTCGCCCGAGCGCCTCAACAACCCCGACTTCCGCGACCAGGTGCTCCCCAAGCTGGCCGCCGCCACCGGCCTGCTGGTGGTCGACGAGGCGCACTGCATCTCCGACTGGGGCCACGACTTCCGGCCCGACTACCGGCGGCTGCGTACGATGCTCGCCGACCTCCCGCCCGGTGTGCCCGTGCTCGCCACCACGGCGACGGCCAACGCACGGGTCACCGCCGACGTGGCCGAGCAACTGGGCACCGGCGAGGGGGCGGCCGAGGCGCTCGTCCTGCGGGGCCCGCTGGACCGGGAGAGCCTGAGTCTGGGAGTGCTCCCGCTGCCGGACGCCGCGCACCGGCTGGCCTGGCTCGCCGATCATCTGCACGAGCTGCCGGGCTCGGGGATCATCTACACCCTCACGGTCGCCGCGGCCGAGGAGGTCACCGCCTTCCTGCGGCAGCGCGGCCACACGGTCGCCCCGTACACGGGCAAGACGGAGAACGCGGACCGCCAGCAGGCCGAGGACGACCTGCTCGGCAACCGTGTCAAGGCCCTGGTCGCCACCTCCGCGCTGGGCATGGGCTTCGACAAGCCCGACCTCGGGTTCGTGGTGCACCTCGGTTCGCCGTCCTCCCCCATCGCCTACTACCAGCAGGTCGGGCGTGCCGGGCGCGGTGTCGAGCACGCCGAGGTGCTGCTGCTGCCCGGCCGCGAGGACGAGGCGATCTGGAAGTACTTCGCTTCGCTGGCGTTTCCTCCCGAGGAGCAGGTGCGCCGGACGCTGGACGTCCTGGCGGGATCGGACCGTCCGCTGTCGCTGCCGGCCCTGGAACCGCTGGTGGAGCTGCGCCGCTCACGTCTGGAGACCATGCTGAAGGTGCTCGACGTGGACGGCGCGGTCCACCGGGTCAAGGGCGGCTGGACCGCGACCGGCCGCCCGTGGACGTACGACGCCGAACGCTACGCCTGGGTGGCGCGGCAGCGTGAGGCCGAGCAGCAGGCCATGCGGGACTACGCCACGACCACGGGCTGCCGGATGGAGTTCCTGCGGCGGCAGCTGGACGACGAGGCCGCGGTGCCGTGCGGCCGCTGCGACAACTGCGCGGGAGCCCGCTTCACCGCCGAGGTGTCCGCCGCCTCGCTGGACGCGGCACGTGGCGAGCTGGGGCGGCCGGGGGTCGAGGTCGAGCCGCGGCGGATGTGGCCGACCGGGCTGCCCGCCGTCGGTGTCGACCTCAAGGGACGCATTCCGGCAGGTGAGCAGAGTGCCACCGGGCGTGCGCTGGGCCGGCTCTCCGACATCGGGTGGGGCAACCGGCTGCGGCCGATGCTCGCGGCGCAGGCCCCCGACGGACCGATTCCGGACGATGTGGCGTCCGCGGTGGTGACGGTGCTCGCCGACTGGGCGAAGGGCCCCGGAGGCTGGGCCTCGGGGGCCCCGGACGCCCCGGCGCGTCCGGTGGGGGTCGTGACGCTCGACTCCCGTACCAGGCCGCAGCTGGTGCGTTCCCTCGGGGAGCGCATCGCCGCCGTCGGGCGGATGCCGTTCCTGGGGACGGTGGTGTACGGAGAGGACGGACCGGACACCCGGATTCCGCGCAGCAACAGCGCGCAGCGACTGCGGGCGCTGCACGGATCGTTGAGTGTCCCGCCCGAGTTGGCGCAGGCCCTGGCGTCGGCGGGCGGCCCGGTGCTGCTGGTGGACGACTACGCGGACACCGGCTGGACCTTGGCCGTGGGCGCTCGCCTGTTGCGCCAGGCGGGAGCCGCCGGAGTGTTTCCGCTGGTCCTTGCCGTGCAAGGGTGAGGTGAAGGGGGGCGTCGGGCGTCAGAGGCCCGTGCGGCGGGCATGAATGGAGCAGACGCGGCGCCCGATTCCGGCCCTGCGCGCGACGAGTTCATTGCCGCATGTCTGTACGAACGTAAGAATTGGACCCGCTTCCCCGTACCCGCCGTCCGCGGCCCGGTACGGCGGTCCGCAGCCGTGCCCGCACGGCTCGCCGCCGCCCGGTGTGCGGACGCGTAGACGAAGGGAGGACCGTGACCTTCGGCTTCGCCCAGCCCCCGGATGTTTCCCTGCCCACGTCCGCCGATTCCGCCGCCCGGCTGAGCCGCATGCTGGAGCCGTCCGAGTGGGCGTCGGCCGGAATTCCCTTACTGCGCAACCCGCGTGAGGTCGTCACCGGCTTGCACGACCGGCATCTGCCGGGCCTTTCGACGGCCGTCGTGGCGGTGCTCGGGCCTGAGGAACGTGTCGTCGCCAGCGCGTCGTTCGTCCAGCACGCCGCGGCCCCGGACGGCTGGGAGTTCCGCAACGCGCTGCTGGCCCAGCTGCGCCAGGTCGTCCCGCACGACCTGCGGTTACGGGCGCCGGTCCGTACGGCCGTCCTGCTCTACTGCCGGGAGGGCGACCCGCGTTGGACGGAGGCGGACGGTGCCTGGATGTGGGGACTGCGCGACGCGTGCACGTTGCACGGACTTCGCTGCGGCGCGTACATCACGCTGACCCGCGGCGGCTGGCAAGTACTGGGCGAGGGGCGCGGCGGCCGGCGACCGCGCTCCGTCACACGCCCCGCCCACCTGCGCGGTGCGGGGCAGCCGCAGCATCCGGATGTACCGGAATCGCACGGTCCGGCCGAGCGGCGCACGATGCCGGAACAGGACCCGCAGGAAGGTTCGGAGCAGGCCGGAAGCGCCGTGCTGCCGGAAGCGTCCGGGCGCACCGGCGGAACACGGCGGTCCGGACCACCGTCGCCGCCCGGTTCACCGGAACGAATCGCTCCGGTGGAGCGGTCCCGTTCCGCGGAACGGACGCGCACGCCAGGGCCGCAGCCGCACGCCGGAGAACCGCGGCCCCCTGCGGAACCGCCGCACAACGACGGACGGCGCACGCCACGACGCGGCACGGCCGGCGCACTGGAGGCGAGACGGCGCGCCGCGGCCCGCTGACGGCCCGCACCCGGCACGAGACGCCCGGACGGCCCGTGGCCGCCGGGCTTCCCCCTGACAGCGCCGGTCAGGCGTGCACGCCCAGGAGGGCGTTGATCCGCTCCGGGTCGCCGCAGACGACCAGGAGCGCTCCGGCCCGGGTCATCGCGGCGGGCAGAGCCCGGGCGACGGTCTGCTCGGCGCCACCGTTGACCGCGACGACCACGACGGGCCGTCCGGTCGCACGCTCGGCGGTGGCGTCCGCGTAGAACACGTCGTCCGCGGCATCCTGCTGCGCCCAGTAGGCCGCTTCGCCGAAGGACAGTTCGTGCGCGGCCCACGGGTGCGGCTCACCGGTGGTGAGCACCAGGATGTCGCTCGGCGCACGTCCGGAGTCCAGCAGCAGATCGACGGCCTCTTCGGCGGCGTCGAGCGCGCCGTTCTCCGGGGCCGGGATGAGCTGGATCTGCGCTCCGGAAGCGGCGCCGGCGGCACCGGCGGTCGCAGTGGGTTGCTTGGGGCCCGGGCGCTGCGCCGGAGGAGCGCCGGCCGGCCCGCGGGACGGCGTGGCGGGTCCGGGCTTGCCGGGGCGGGCGCTGGCCGCGGGGGCGCCGCGCGGAGGCGCGGGGCGGGGACCGGGGCCAGGAACAGGACGGGGGGTCGACGCGGTGCGGCCGGCGGCCGGAGTTGCGCGGGGACCCGGGACACTCTCGTGAATCTGAGGCTCCTCGGGGATGAGAGGCATAAAAGGATGTCTATCAAACGTAGGTGCGGAACATGTCATCGGGTACCGAATTCATGCCCGCACCGCTCAGAAGTCGAAGCCGAGTTGGCCACCGGCCTCCAGAGCGGCTGCTTCGGGGGTGCTGCGCACCTTCTTCAGGTGGCGCCAGCGGGGCAGGGCGTCCATGTAGGACCACGACACCCGGTGGTGGGCCGTGGGGCCGTACTCCTCCAACGCCGCACGGTGCGCCGGCGACGGGTAGCCGGCGTTGTCCGCGAAGGCGAAGTCGGCGTGTACGCCCACCAGTTCACCCATCATCGTGTCGCGACGGACCTTGGCGAGCACGGAGGCCGCAGCCACCGCGATGCAGGACTGGTCACCCTTGATGACCGTCCGGACCTGCCAGGGGCCGCCGAGGTAGTCGTGCTTGCCGTCGAGGATGACCGCGTCCGGACGGACCGGCAGCGCTTCGAGGGCGCGGACGGCCGCGAGCCGCAGTGCCGCGGTCATGCCCAGGTCGTCGATCTCCTCCGGGGAGGCGTGGCCCAGGGCGTGCGCCGTGACCCAGCCGTCGAGCACTTCCGCGAGTTCGTTGCGTCGCTTGGGTGTCAGCAGCTTGGAATCGGTGAGTCCGTCCGGCGGGCGGCGCAGTCCGGTGACGGCTGCGCAGACGCTGACCGGGCCGGCCCAGGCGCCGCGCCCGACTTCGTCCACCCCAGCGATGATCTTGGCGCCCGTGGTGGCGCGAAGCGATCGCTCGACGGTGTGGGTTGGGGGCTCGTACGGCATGGCGCCAGCAAGCGTACGCCTAATCGTGGCGGCCGTGCGCACCGGGTGCCACCTGACCGCCCCGCTTCCGCTGCCGATCATCGGTGACAACCCCGGGAGACGGTGACGCGGGGGCTGACCAGCGACTTTTCGATCAGGCCCGGCCGGGAGGCAGCACCTCGGTACATGGGCGGCCCGCCCGGCGGGAAAGTTGATCAACTACGCGTCTGACGGGCATCCTTGCTCTCCGGCCGCGGCTTCGCCCCCGGCCTCCCGGGCCACGGGCCCAGTCGGAGAGCCACGGCCCGGCCGGCATCCCGGCCTCCCTCGCCACGGTTCTTCCGGAGAGCCACGGCCCGGCCGACGCCCGGGCCTCCCCCGTCACGGCTCCGCCGGAGAGCCGCAGATCAGCCGGAAAGCGTCGGCATCCAGCTCGGCAGCGGTTCCGTGCGGTCCGTCCAGTCCTGGGGCGGTGCGGCGCCACCCGCCGCGACGATCCCGCCCACGATGGCGCAGGTCGTGTCCACGTCTCCCCCCGCCTGTGCGGTGGCCCACAGCGCCTGTTCGAAGTCGCCGAGGTGGCGCGCGGCGGCCCACAGCGTGAACGGAACGGTGTCGTGGGCGCTGGTCCGGCGCCCACAGCCCAGCACCGCGGCGACCGTGCCGGCGTTGCCGTAGTCGAGCATGTCCCGGGCCCGCCGCAGACCGGCCTGTACGGCGCTGCGCGGGATCAGCGCCAGGACGCCGTCCAGCAGTGCCTCGGGGGCGGGTGTACGGCCGGGGGCCGCGGCCAGCGCGGCCGCGGCGGCCACCGCCATCGCGCCGACCACCGCTTCCCGGTGCTGGTGGGTGGTGTACGCGGAGATCTCGGCCTGGTGCGTCGCCTGCTCGGGGTCGTCCGCGTACCAGGCACCGAGCGGGGCGATGCGCATGGCCGCGCCGTTGCCCCAGGAGCCCTGGCCGTTGAAGAGCGCCGAGGCCAGCTCGCGCCAGTCGCCGCCCTCCCGGATCAGCCGGAGCATGCGGTTCACGGCCGGGCCGTAACCGCGGTCGAAGTCGTGGTGGTCGGCGAAGGACCGGGCGAGGGCGTCCTGGTCGATACGACCGTGGTCCGCGAGCACGGCGACGACCGAACAGGCCATCTCCGTGTCGTCGGTCCACTGCCACGGGGACGGCGGCAGCTCACGGCGTTTGAGGTTGGGGTAGTTGGCGGGAACGAAGAACTGGGAGCCGAGGGCATCGCCCAGGGAAAGTCCGCGCAGGCTGCTGAGGGCCCGCTCGAAGCGGTCTGCGTCACGGTGGTCGGCGCTCATCGGTGTGCACTCTAACCGGTGATGCCGTACGACTCCGGTTCACACCAGCGCTCGAACGGTCGGTCCAGCGTGTACCGGCCGTTCGGGCCCAGGAGCAGTGAGCGCCACTCCGCGTTCCCCGGATTGGACAGGGATTCGAACTCCGCCACGGTCCAGTGGAACCACCGCATGCAGAAGAGCCGCATGGTCAGCCCGTGCGTGACGATCAGGACGTTGGGCGGATGGTCCGGTTGCTCGAAGCTGCGCCACAGACTCTCCAGGAACGCGCCCACGCGGTCGTACACATCGGCGCCGGACTCCCCCTGCGCGAAGCGGTAGAAGAAGTGGCCGTAGGCGTCGCGGTAGACCTTCTGCAGGCGTACGTCCTCGCGGTCCTGCCAGTTCCCCCAGTCCTGCTCGCGCAGCCGCGGCTCCTCGCGGACCCGGACCCGGTCCATGTCGAGGCCGAGCGCCTGGAAGGTCTGGTGCGTGCGGCGGTACGGCGACACGTACGCGGAGACCCCCTCGTCGCCGAACATCGCACGCAGCGGGCCGCCGGCCTCCTCGGCCTGCCGCAGCCCGTCCTTCGTCAGGCTCAGCGCGTGGTCGGGCTCCCGTTCGTAGACCGTGTCGTCGGTGTTCCCCTCCGATTCTCCGTGGCGGATGAGGACGATGCGTCGGGGCCGTGCCATGCCGCCACCCTAAAACGGTTGCTCTGTACATGCCTCATGCCCCGGTACCCCGCTGTCGCCGGGGCCAGCCGCACCGTCGCCATCCGTTCACCCGCCCTCCCCTTCGGTCACCGGTCGCCGCACACCACCCGCCCGGCCCGTATCTCGCACCGGCGGCCGCCGAATCGGCGGCCGAGCAGCCGGTCGTGCGAGACGACGACCAAGGCACCCGGCCAGACGGCGAGCGCCGCGTCCAGCTCCTCCACCAGACCGAGCGCGAGATGGTTGGTCGGCTCGTCCAGAAGCAGGAGGTCTGCGGGGCGAGCCAGCAGACGCGCCAAGGCCAGCCGGCGCCGCTGCCCCGCCGAGAGAGCCCCCACCGGCACCTGCAGATCGCCCTTCCGGAACAGGCCGAACGACAGAAGAAGTTCGGCGAGCTCTTCCGGGTCACCGGAAAGGCCGTGGCCGAAGGCGGACAGCAGCCGCTCCCGCGGCCGGGCCACCGGTATTTCCTGTGCCAGGTAGCCGATACGCCCCCGCCGCGCGACGGTGCCCGCATCGGGCTGCTGCACCCCCGCCAACACCCGCAGCAGCGTGCTCTTCCCCGCCCCGTTGGCCCCGCGGATCAGCAGCCGCTCCCCAGCCGCGACGGTCAGCGTGTCCACCGTCAGCCTGTCCCCCACCCGTACGCCGTCCAGCTCGACCAGCGCGCCCTCGGTGTCTCCGGTCGCCGGTGCCGCACGGAAGCGGAGGGGCTCCGGCGGCTTGGGGACCGGAGCCGCGTGCAGCCGGCGGAGCCGTTCCTGAGCGTTACGCACCCGTCCGGCCACCGATGCCTGGACCCGTCCGCCGGCCCGGTCGTACGCCATCTTGTTGTTGTCCTTGATCGCCCGCCCCTGGGCGACGTCGTGCGCGGCGCCCGCCGCGAACTCCGCCAGCCGCGCGGTCTCGGCGCGCCACTGCTCGTACTCCTGCTCCCAGCGGCGGCGGGCCGCGGCCTTGGCGGCGGTGAAGGTGCCGTATCCGCCGCCGTACCGGACGACGGTGCGGCGGTCCGCGTCCACCTCGACGATCGTGTCCGCCACGCGCTGCAGGAAGAGACGGTCGTGCGAGACGGCGAGGACCGTGCCGCGGTGGGCCGTCAGCGCGCCCTCCAGCCAGTCCAGCGCCTCCGCGTCGAGGTGGTTGGTCGGCTCGTCGAGCAGCATCACCTCGGGTGACGCGGCGATCAGGCAGGCGATGCCCAGCCTGGCCTGTTCGCCGCCGGAGAGACTGCCGAACGGCCGGTCCCGCTCCACGTGCCCGACGCCGAGGCCGTGGAGCGCCTTGTCGACCCGCGCGTCGGCCTCGTAACCACCGCGCAGTTCGAAGATGCCCAGCAGTCGGCCGTATTCCTCCAGGTCTTCCGGTCTCCCGGCGCCCAGGCGCGCCTCCAGCGCCCGCAGCCGACTTTCCATGTCGCGGAACTCCGCCAGGGCCGCGTCCACCGCCTGACCGACCGTGCAGTGCGCCGGCAGGTCGGGGACCTGACCGAGACAGCCCGTACCGCCGTCGGCGGTCAGTACGACCCGGCCTTCGTCCGGCCGCTCCAGGCCGGCCACGATCCGCAGCAAGGTCGACTTGCCCGCACCGTTCTCCCCCACGATGCCGACCCGGTCTCCGGGGCGCACCGAGAGGGAGACGCCGTCCAGCAGAAGCCGGTCGCCGTAGGACTTGCTCACCTCGTGAAGCGAGATCTGTGTGGTCATGCGGGCCCCCCGACTCGTCGGTGCGCACTGCACCACGAACTCAAACGCTACGCTTGTAGCATTACGTCGATGATGGCACAGTCGCCGCGCTAACACAACAGGAGTTGCAGTTGCCCGAAGCCCCGGAGTCTCCCGCCCCCGGCCCCGGCACCCGCCGCCCGGGCGGGCGCACCGCCCGCACCCGCGCCGCCGTCCGCGACGCCGTACTGGCCGGCCTGGTCGAACACGGCTACCCCGGCCTGACCGTCGAGTACGTCGCGGAGCATTCGGGCGTGCACAAGACGACGCTCTACCGCCGCTGGGGCAGTCTCGAAGGGCTGCTGGCCGACGCCCTCGACCTGGCCGGCGAAGACAACTGGACGCCGCCCGACACCGGGTCGCTGGAAGGTGATCTGCGGGCGCTCGCCCGCGAAGTGGTGGCGTCGTTCACCGATCCGCTCACGTCGGTCTCCGGCTCCGCGATCATCGCAGCCGCCTTCCAGTCGCGGCAGGCCGCCGACGCACTGAGCGCCTACTACGAGGAACGCTTCAAGCGCTGCGAGCCCTTGGTGCAGCGCGCGGTCGAACGCGGCGAACTCCCGGCCGCCCGGGAGGGCGGTATCGACGCCGGAGCGCTATCGCGCGCCGCATGCGCACCGCTCTTCTTCCGCCTCTTCATCACCCGCGAACCGGTCGACGAGCGCACCGCCGACCAGGCTGCCGCGGCGGCGGTGGCAGCCGCGCACGCCGGAGTTTTCACCCTGGCGAGGGACGAGGAGCGCATCGCCTCAGCCAGCGGGGCGAAGGAGACCGGCACGCACACACAGCCGTGAGCCGAGCGTCCGCCCAGCCGTGAAACGACTGCCCGCATCCACACGGGTAAGAATGCTCACGTCGCCGTGTGAGGGGACGTCCGCACCGTCGTGAGCGTGAATGCGGACACCATCGGGGGCAGCGCCCCTCACACCGTCCACGCAGGTTCGAGGTCGGCGACATCGCCGGTCACGGCACGTACGTCGGCCTCCGTCTGCGCGCGGAGGCCGAGCCGCTCCACCCGTTCCGGCCGGTACTTCCCCCGCTCGGCCGCCGACTCCCACATCGACAGGATCAGGAACTCCTCCCCGGGCGCGCGCCCCAGCAACCCGCGCAGCATCCCCGGGGAGCCGGCCATGGCCGGATTCCATACCTTCTCCTGCATCAGCATGAAGTGGTCGACCCGGTCGGCGCGCACCTGACAGTGCGCCATCCGCAGCACGTCGGCGTCGGCGAACACCGGCCGGAAGCCCACCTTCACGTCGAGTTCGTACTCGAACAGGCGCACCCGGGAGTCCTTGAACGTGCCCACCTGGGCCGCCGCCAGCCGGTCGTGCGAGCGCGCCATGAAGGAGTCGTAGAACGCCCTGCTCTCCCAGAAGGCGACCAGATGCGCGACCGACGGCCGCGTCCGGCTCCACCCGCCGCCCTGCCCACGGAAGCCCGGCTCGCCGAGCAGCCCCGCCCATTTGCGCTGCCCTCTCTCGAACCCCCGGCGGTCCACGACCGTGCATCTAATCCACTTGACCAGCACCGCGCCATCGTACGGCCCGGCGGGGCCCGACATCACCGCGCGTCACGCTCCCGCCACACCGAACTCCCCTACGGGCGCGGGCCGATGGGAGTGATCACTCCGAGCCTCCGCTCCACGGCCTCGGCGGCTTCCAGACACAGGTCCTCCCGGTAGGCACGGCCGACGAGCTGCACGCCGTACGGGAGCCCCGCCTCCACCCCGGTCGGCACGGCCACCGCCGGTACGCCCACGAAGCTCGTGGCCGTACACAGGCGCATCGCCCGCTGGACGCGCGCATGCCCCTCCTGGTCGCGCATCTCCAGCCCCGGCTCGAAGGGCGGCTCGGTGAAAACGGGCGCCAGCAACAGCGGGTAGGTGTCCAGGAATTCGGCCCACGCCCTCTGGATGCCGAGCCGCGCGCCGGTCAGGCGGAGGTATTCCGGCACGTCCATCGGGAGGGCGTCCCGTGCTGCCTCCATCGACATCTCGATGTAGCGATGTCCTTCCTTGCCCAGGAGGTTCCGCACCATGGGCCAGGTAGGGGCGAATTCGGCCAATGTCATACGGCCGTACACCTCAAGCGCTTCATCCAGACGCGGTACGTCCGGGACCTCGCACACCTCGTACCCGGCGTCGCGCAGCGCGTCCGCCGCGTCCTCGACGGCCTTGCGGACCGAGGGGTGCACCCCCGCGCCGCCCGGGTCGGTGACCATCGCGACCTTCGTCGGGCGCGGGAGCTCCGCACCGTACAGGGGCACCGGCACCGCCCTCGGGTCCCGTGGATCGGTACCCGCGAGCGCTTCGTAGGCCAGGCGCAGATCGCCGACCGTACGGGCCAGCGGCCCGTCGACCACCAGCACCTGTGTGGCGAACGCGGGATCCTCCGCGCCGATGCGGTGGTCGGCGGGAAAGCGCCCGTATGTGGGCTTCAGGCCCGCCACACCGCAGAAGGACGCCGGCAGTCGCACCGATCCGCCGGAGTCGTTGCCCAGCCCGATAGCGGCCATGCCGCTGGCCACGGCGGCGGCGTCGCCTCCACTGGTCCCGCCCGGCGTGACACCGGGCGCCCAGGGGTTGGCGGTGTCCCCGTACAGCTCGCTGCGCGTGTGGACGCCCGCCAGGATGAGTGTGGGCATGTTGCTGTGCCCGATCGGTACGGCGCCCGCGGCGCGCAGCCGCGCCACCGGGGGCGCATCGGAGTGCGCGACATTGTGGCGGAAGCGTTCCGCGCCGTACGTGGTCGGCACCCCTTCGATCGCGGTGGTCTCCTTGACCGTGAAGGGCACCCCGGCGAGCGGCCCCGGGTCCTCCCCCGCGGCGCGCCGCCGGTCCACCGCGGCCGCGTCCGCACGCGCCCGGTCGGCGAGGAGCTGTGTGACGGCGTTGACGGCCGGGTTGACCTCTGCGATCCGTTCCAGATGGTGTTCGACCACCTCGACAGCGGTGACCTCGCCGCTTCGTACGGCGGCCGCCTGGGCCCCGGCCGGCAGCTCCCACAGAGCCTGCTGCGCTCCCACTTCGCGCTCCCTCGTCCTTGGACGTCCACGACGGGCAGGCCGCCGCACACGCGTTCCGATGCAAGTGCATCACATCGTACCCTTGACATCGATACACACGCATCGGATTACGGGAGCGCCCCATGCCCAAGCAGGTGGACCACGAGAGCCGCCGCCGGCAGATCGCCGAGGCCGTCTGCCGCCTCGCCGACGAGCACGGCCTGGAGGGCGTCACCCTCAGGGACGTGGCGGCGCGCGCCGACGTGTCCATGGGCGCGGTCCAGCGCTGTTTCCGCACCAAGGAGGAGATGCTGGTCTTTGCGCTCGGCCACATCGGGGCACGGATCTCCGCCCGGGTGGCGGCGCGGCTCGCCGAGTCCCCCGCACAGTCGGCCCGTACGGCACTCGGGCACGCGACCACCGAGATCTCCCTGCTGCGCCCCGAGCACCGGGCCGAGGCGCGCGTCTGGCTCGCCTTCGTCGCCCAGGCCGCGGTCAGCCCCGCGCTGGCCGGGATCCTGCGCGACAACTACACCGGCCTGCACAGCCTTTTCACGCGCCTCATCTCCGAAGCCACCGCGACACCCGACGCGGAACGCGAGGCGCGCACACTGCTCGCCCTGACCGACGGCCTGACCACTCACGTCCTGATCGGCCACCTCGCACCGGAGGCAGCGCTCGACGCGCTGGACAGCCACCTGGCGCGCCTCTGGGGAGACGTGGCTGTCTGAGCGATTCCCGCCCGCGCCCAACGGACCGCGCCTCGCGACCTTCGACCTTCGACCTTCGACCTGGCGTCAACTCGCCGCCCTCGACGCCAACATCGCGGCGCCGCCGCACAATGGCCCTGACCAGGGCCCCAGCCTTCGCCCGCTCCAACACGCATACCCCGTACGAGTCACTGGTGGAACTTCAGTCCTACTCGATACGTCGGAGTAGCAGTACGCGTACCAGTCCTGCCGACCGGACGGCGTCGCCCCGACCGCCGGGGCAGGGCTTGCGGAGCGTGACACCATTGGTGGAACGCCTTGCACAGCCCGGGAGTTGCAACACCGGAAGGGATCTCTGTGAGCAGCCTCAACAAAGGGATCGGCAAAGTCGAAGTGACCCTCAAGTGGGACCCCAGCCCCGCGGGCACTCCGGCCCACGACCTGGACCTCATCGCCGCGACCTACACCAAGGACGACCCGCGCGGGGCACCCGACTACCTCGTGCACTTCGACAGCCGCTCACCCGACGGCACCATCGTCCTCAGCCGTGACAGCCGGACCGGCCTGGGCTTCGGCACCGACGAGGCCATGGTGCTGGAACTGAACCGACTGGCGAACACCTATGCACGCGTGGTCGTCGGCGTGGCCATTCAGCAGCGCGGCGGACACAAGACGTTCGGGGATATAGCCAATACCGCCTTCCGCATCAACGAGGGATACGACGAACTGGCGGCGGGCGACTTCTCGGTGACCGCCGGAGCCACCGCGGCGGTGATAGCGGAATTCGCACGGGACGAGTCGGGCGAGTGGCGGTTCCTTTCGTCCGTGCGGGGCTTCGACACCGACCCGGAAACGTTCGTCACCGTCATGGGCGGCTGACGGACGGCACACGCCGAGGTGTCGGTGAAAACGTCGTCGGGCGTCGGAAAGGCGTCGGCATTTCGCTGAATCCTGCGGGCGGACCCACATGGTCCGGATACAAAGACGCAGGGTGGGGAGCCGGAATTCCGGCTCCCCACCCTGGTCAATCAGTCACCCGCGGGTGCCGATGTCAGCTGCACCCGCTGGTCGAGCCGCAGCCCTCGCACAGGTAGCAGCTGCCGGCGCGCTGCATCTTGGTGCCGCAGGAGAAGCACAGCGGAGCGTCGGCGTTGATGCCGAGCTGCATCTCCACCAGTTCCGCGTTGGTGTGCGCCTGCTTGGGGGCCGGGGCCGCGGTCTCCTCGACGATCTCTGCCGTCGAGGACCCCGTGGCCGACTCCAGGTGGCGCGGCGCGGACTGGGCCAGGCTCTCGACGTCGAGCTCCTCCTCGTCGACCGGCTCGTACGAACCGGTCTCCAGGTGGCGCTGACGCTCCTCGACGGAGTGGATGCCGAGCGCGGAGCGGGTCTCGAAGGGCAGGAAGTCCAGCGCCAGGCGGCGGAAGATGTAGTCGACGATCGACTGCGCCATCCGCACGTCCGGGTCGTCCGTCATACCGGCCGGCTCGAAGCGCATGTTGGTGAACTTCGAGACGTACGTCTCCAGCGGCACGCCGTACTGGAGGCCCACCGAGACGGCGATGGAGAAGGCGTCCATCATGCCCGCGAGGGTCGAGCCCTGCTTGGACATCTTCAGGAAGACCTCGCCCAGACCGTCGTCCGGGTAGGAGTTGGCGGTCATGTAGCCCTCGGCGCCGCCGACGGTGAAGGAGGTGGTGATGCCGGGACGGCCCTTGGGCAGACGCTTGCGGACCGGACGGTACTCGACGACCTTCTCGGCCGGCTTCTCCTCGGTCTTCTTCTCCTCCTCCTTCTTCTTGGCGGAGAGCGGCTGGCCGACCTTGCAGTTGTCGCGGTAGATCGCCAGGGCCTTCAGGCCGAGCTTCCAGCCCTCGAAGTAGACCTCCTCGACCTCTTCGACGGTGGCCGACTCGGGGAGGTTGACGGTCTTGGAGATCGCGCCGGACAGGAACGGCTGGGCCGCCGCCATCATGCGTACGTGGCCCATGGCCGAGATGGAGCGCTCGCCCATGGCGCAGTCGAAGACCTCGTAGTGGGCGGGGTCCAGGCCGGGGGCGTCGATCACATTGCCGTTGTCGGCGATGTGGGCGACGATCGCCTCGACCTGCTCCGGCTGGTAGCCGAGCCGCTTGAGCGCCTTGGGGACCGTGTTGTTCACGATCTGCATGGAGCCGCCGCCGACCAGCTTCTTGAACTTGACCAGGGCCAGGTCCGGCTCGACGCCCGTGGTGTCGCAGTCCATCATCAGGCCGATGGTGCCGGTCGGCGCGAGCACCGACGCCTGCGCGTTGCGGAAGCCGTTCTTCTCGCCGAGGCGGATGACGTCCTGCCACGCCTCGGTGGCCGCGGCCCAGACCGGGGTGTCCAGGTCGTCCATGCGCTTGGCGGTGCCGTTGGCGTCCGAGTGCTGCTTCATGACGCGCTTGTGGGCGTCGGCGTTGCGGGCGTAGCCGTCGTACGGGCCGACGACCGCGGCCAGCTCGGCGGAGCGCTTGTAGGAGGTGCCGGTCATCAGGGAGGTGATGGCACCGGCCAGGGCGCGGCCGCCGTCCGAGTCGTACGCGTGGCCGGTGGCCATCAGCAGGGCGCCGAGGTTGGCGTAGCCGATGCCCAGCTGGCGGAAGGCGCGGGTGGTCTCACCGATCTTCT
Organism: Streptomyces sp. NPDC026394; assembly: GCF_055567735.1. NCBI lineage: Bacteria > Bacillati > Actinomycetota > Actinomycetes > Kitasatosporales > Streptomycetaceae > Streptomyces > Streptomyces sp. NPDC026394. Next base: position 81,561 of record NZ_JBVHPX010000020.1, on the reverse strand, counting down.
CGGTGGGGAAGTCCGCGAAGCAGATGGAGATGTCCATCGCGGTGATGACCAGCTCGACGACCTTCGCGAAGCGCTCGGCGTCGAACGACTGGTTGCCCTTGTCGTCGTCGCGCAGGAACTTCATCAGGTTCAGCGAGGCCAGGTTGCACGAGGAGTTGTCCAGGTGCATGTACTCGCTGCACGGGTTCGAGGCGGTGATCCGGCCCGACTCCGGCGAGGTGTGCCAGTGGTTGATCGTGTCGTCGTACTGGATGCCGGGGTCGGCGCACGCCCAGGCGGCCTCCGCCATCTTGCGGAACAGACCCTTGGCGTCGATCTCCTCGATGACCTCGCCGTTCATCCGGCCGCGCAGGCCGAACTTCGAGCCGGTCTCCACGGCCTTCATGAACTCGTCGTTCACGCGGACCGAGTTGTTGGCGTTCTGGTACTGGACGGACGTGATGTCGTCGCCGCCCAGGTCCATGTCGAAGCCCGCGTCCCGCAGGGCGCGGACCTTCTCCTCCTCCTTCACCTTGGTGTCGATGAAGGCCTCGACGTCCGGGTGGTCCACGTCCAGGACGACCATCTTGGCCGCGCGGCGGGTGGCGCCGCCCGACTTGATCGTTCCGGCGGACGCGTCGGCGCCGCGCATGAAGGAGACCGGGCCCGAGGCGTTGCCGCCGGAGGACAGGAGCTCCTTGGAGGAGCGGATGCGGGAAAGGTTCAGGCCGGCACCGGAGCCGCCCTTGAAGATCATCCCCTCTTCCTTGTACCAGTCCAGGATCGAGTCCATGGAGTCGTCGACGGAGAGGATGAAGCACGCGCTGACCTGCTGCGGCTGCTTCGTGCCGACGTTGAACCACACCGGGGAGTTGAAGCTGAAGACCTGGTGGAGCAGGGCGTACGCCAGCTCGTGCTCGAAGATCTCGGCGTCCGCCGGGGAGGCGAAGTAGCCGTTGGCCTCGCCGGCCTTGGTGTACGTCTTCACGACCCGGTCGATGAGCTGCTTGAGGCTCGACTCCCGGGTGTCGGAGCCCACCGCGCCGCGGAAGTACTTGCTCGTGACGATGTTGACCGCGTTCACCGACCAGAACTCGGGGAACTCGACGCCACGCTGCTCGAAGTTGATCGAGCCGTCGCGCCAGTTGGTCATGACGACGTCACGGCGCTCCCACGCCACCTCGTCGTACGGATGCACGCCGGGAGTGGTGTGGATGCGCTCGATACGCAGACCCTTGCTCGCCTTGCTGCCCTTGGCGCGGGAGCCTCGTGCCGGGCCGCTCGTCGTCTCTGTCATTCCGCCTCCCTGTACGGGCAAACGCCCATATGTGCGCACTTGTTCCGTGGCACGGTGTGTGTCTGTCTGGCACCAGGGCGCCTGCATTTGCCCTGGTCAGGTCTGTGGTGTGCCGATCTCAGTCGGCGGCGGTGGCAGGCACCGGGACCGCCGGCTGTCCGGCGCTCCCTTCGCACCCGCACTCCCGCGCGGGCGCCGCCCGCTCGCTCTGCTCCCGCAGCTCGGCGATGGCCGCCTCGAAGTCTTCCAACGAGTCGAAGGCGCGGTACACGCTGGCGAAGCGCAGGTACGCGACGAGGTCGAGTTCCTGCAGCGGGCCCAGTATGGCCAGCCCGACGTCGTGGGTGGACAGCTCGGCGCTGCCGGTGGCGCGCACGGCCTCCTCGACCCGCTGCCCCAGCTTGGCGAGGGCGTCCTCGGTGACCGGCCGGCCCTGGCACGCCTTGCGCACGCCGGCGATCACCTTGTTACGGCTGAAGGCCTCGGTGACCCCGCTCCGCTTGATCACCATCAGTGACGCCGTCTCGATGGTGGTGAAACGGCGGGAGCAGTCCGGGCACTGACGGCGCCGGCGGATCGAGGTGCCGTCATCGGTGGTGCGGCTGTCGACCACCCGGCTGTCGGGGTGCCTGCAGAAGGGGCAATGCATGAATTCACCCTCCTCACCCTCGAAAAATTACGGTCGTACGCCCATGGTCCCGGCGTACGGCTGATGACCTCCGGGCCGCCCTCACGGGCCCCTCGGAGCGACCCCAAGCATAGGCGATCCCCGGAGCCCCGAGAGACATCAGCACCACAACTTCTGGGCGGCTGTAGTCATCAAAGCACTACATGTGGTGTCGGGAGGTCATCCGCGCCCCCAGCGTGTCGTGGCGGGGCGGGCCGTCGGGGGCCGCTCGGAGGGCCGCCGACGAGGGTACGGGACAGGCCCCGGGCGCGGCTCCGGCGGGGCGGGGATGACAGAATCGGTACGTCGCGGCACCCGGATCGGACCCGGCGGGACGGCGCGTACTCCCGACCGTCAGCTCGGGGCGAAGAGTACCGCAATGACCCGAATTGCCTTTCGGCTATACACCTAAGCCCGTGATCAGGTCAGCTAATCCGGAAATTTTCACTCGAACGTGTGTTTGGCGCAACCTTTCGAAAGCAACTACCGTTGGCTAACTAGGGAGCACATTCCGAGAGGGGCCGACGTGACCACCACCGCAGACAGCGCCACCATCACCGCCCAGAGCCACTCCCAGAGCCGATTCGATCCGACCCGGAAACCGCCGATGGACGACGCCATGAACCCCGAGGGGCAGAAGCCAGCCCGCTCACTGCCCGGCCGTCCTCCAGGCATCCGCGCCGACAGTTCGGGACTCACCGACCGACAGCGCAGGGTCATCGAGGTCATCCGGGATTCCGTCCAGCGCCGCGGCTACCCGCCGTCCATGCGCGAGATCGGCCAGGCGGTCGGGCTGTCCAGCACCTCGTCCGTCGCCCACCAGCTCATGGCTCTGGAGCGCAAGGGATTCCTGCGCCGCGACCCGCACCGCCCCCGGGCGTACGAGGTCCGCGGCTCCGACCAGCCGAGCAGCGCGCCCACCGACACGGCCGGCAAGCCCGCCGCGTCCTACGTCCCGCTCGTCGGCCGGATCGCCGCGGGCGGTCCCATCCTCGCCGAGGAGTCGGTCGAGGACGTCTTCCCGCTGCCCCGGCAGCTCGTCGGCGACGGCGAACTGTTCGTCCTGAAGGTCGTCGGTGACTCGATGATCGAGGCCGCGATCTGCGACGGCGACTGGGTCACCGTGCGTCGCCAGCCCGTGGCGGAGAACGGCGACATCGTCGCCGCCATGCTGGACGGCGAGGCCACGGTCAAACGCTTCAAGCGCGAGGACGGCCACGTCTGGCTGCTCCCGCACAACGCCGCCTATCAGCCCATCCCCGGTGACGAGGCCACCATCCTCGGCAAGGTGGTAGCGGTGCTGCGGCGGGTCTGACCCCTCCCCTCGACCGAGCCCCGGGACCACTGCGCCGGTCCCGGGGCTTGGTTTTGCGCCTAGACCGGCGCCGCTTTCGCGGAGGGGTTGGGCTTCGTGGGGGTTGCTCAATTGATGGTGGGGTCACGGAGGGGGCGGGGGTGGGCTGGGGCGGGAGCGGAAGGTGCGTGGGGTGTGGGCGGCTGCTCGTTCCGTCGAGATGTGTTCGGCGCGACCGGAATGGGCTTCGCTGGGGCGGTGAATGCCCGCTGCCCGTCCGTACGAGCTGCGTGGCGGACGACCGAACGCGGAATGGCCGACGTGCACCCGGCGCAGGTCCCGTGAGGAGCGGCGCCGGGGGCGGGAGGCGGCTGCTGGAGGCGCCTGTGATGCCGCTACGCCCCCGAGTGGGGCGGCCGGAGCATGGGGCTCCGGTTGCCGGCCGCAGGGCCGTTCACGCCTCCTCTGCGGCTTTGGCTGCCGCGTCGATGGCGGCCAGGGAGCGGCGGACCTGGTTGCGGTCGGTGGTGTACCAGAACTCGGGCATGGACCGGCGCAGGAACGAACCGTAACGGGCACGCTCGACGCGGGGGTCCAGTACGGCGACGACGCCGCGGTCGCCCGTGGCGCGTACGAGACGGCCTGCTCCCTGGGCCATGAGCAGGGCGGCGTGGGTCGCCGCGACCGCCATGAAGCCGTTGCCTCCGGCCTCCTCCACGGCCTTCTGCCGGGCGCTCATCAGGGGATCGTCGGGGCGCGGGAACGGCACCCGGTCCATGACCACGAGCTGGCAGTTCGGACCCGGCACGTCGACGCCCTGCCACAGTGAGAGAGTGCCGAACAAACACGTACGGGCGTCCGCGGCGAAGGTGCGGATCAGTTCGCCGAGGGTCTCCTCGCCCTGGAGGAGGATCGGCATGTCCAGCCGCCCGCGGAGGTTCTCGGCGGCGGCCTGGGCGGCGCGCATGGAGGAGAAGAGGCCGAGCGTACGGCCGCCGGCGGCCTCGATCAGTTCGGCCAGCTCGTCGAGCATGTCCGTACGGCTGCCCTCACGGCCCGGCTGGGCCAGGTGCTTGGCGACGTACAGAATGCCCTGCTTGCCGTAGTCGAACGGGGAGCCGACGTCCAGGCCCTTCCACTGCGGGACGTCCTCGCCCTCCGTGCCCTCCGGGGCCAGCCCCAGGGAGGCGCCGACGCCGTTGAAGTCCCCGCCCAGCTTGAGGGTGGCTGACGTGAGCACGACGGAACGGTCGGCGAAGAGCTTCTCGCGCAGCAGGCCGGAGACCGACAGGGGCGCGACGCGCAGCGAGGCGCCGAAGCGGTCGTGGCGCTCGTACCAGACGACGTCGTACTCGGAGCCGTTGGCGATGCGCTCGGCGACCGCGTGGACGTTCTCGACGGAGGCCAGGGCCTGCTTGCGCACGGCGTCCTCGTCCTGGACGGACTTGTCGCGGGTCGAGCCGAGGGCCGAGATCACCGTACGGGCCGCGTCCCGCAGCGCCATCAGGCAGTACCCGAGATCCTCGGGGATCTCCTCCAGGCGGCCGGGCAGCGCCAGCTCCATCAGGCGCTCGAACGTCTCCGAGGCGGTCTGGAGCTGGTCGGCGGCCTTCTCGTTGACCAGCTTCGCGGCCCGCTTGACGGCCCGGTTGACCTGGCCGGGGGTGAGCTCCCCGGTGGCCACGCCGGTGACCCGGGAGACCAGCTCGTGGGCCTCGTCGACGATCAGTACGTCGTGCTGGGGCAGCACCGGGGCGCCCTCGATGGCGTCGATGGCCAGCAGGGCGTGGTTGGTGACGATCACGTCGGCGAGCTTGGCGCGCTCACGGGCCGCCTCGGCGAAGCACTCCGCGCCGTACGCGCACTTCGAGGCGCCCAGGCACTCCCGGGAGGAGACCGAGACCTGCCCCCAGGCGCGGTCGGAGACACCGGGGGTGAGGTCGTCGCGGTCGCCGGTCTCGGTCTCGTCCGCCCAGTCGCGCAGCCGCAGCAGGTCCTTCCCCAGCTTGCTGGTGGGCGTCGCGTGCTCGAAGGGGTCGAAAAGGCCCTCTTCCTCCTCCTGCGGGACGCCCTCGTGCAGACGGTGCAGGCAGACATAGTTGGAGCGGCCCTTGAGCATGGCGAACTGCGGACGGCGGCGCAGCTGCGGATGCAGGGCCTCGACCGTGCGCGGCAGGTCGCGCTCGACCAGCTGGCGCTGGAGCGCGAGGGTGGCTGTGGCCACCACCACACGATCGCCGTGGGCCAGCGCCGGCACCAGGTAGCCGAGCGACTTCCCGGTGCCGGTGCCGGCCTGTACGAGCAGGTGGGAGCTGTCTTCGACCGCTTCGGCGACGGCTTCGGCCATGGCGACCTGGCCGGGGCGCTCGGTGCCGCCGACAGCGGTGACGGCGGCGTGCAGCAGATCGGGGAGGGAGGGCTTCGTCATAGCGTTGCCACCCTACGCGGGCCCACTGACAATCTGCTCGGTCACGGGTGGTGGAGGGGGTTCGGCACGGTGCCGTGGACGGCGGCGTGCGGGCGCTGGGCACGGTCGCGGTATCCGTCGAGGTGGAGCCGGTTGCGGTTCAGGCAGAGCCGGGCGATGCGGGGGGTGAGCAGGTCGAAGGTTTCGTGGCGCTTCTTCAGGTGTGGGAAGCGCCCCTGGTGGCGCAGGATCTCCGCCCGTACGAGCGACCAGAACTCAGCCTCCGGGACCGCGAGTTGCTGCTCGCACAGCGGGGCGAGGTAGCGGAAGACCCCGACGAAGAGTCCGGAATGGAGGAACTGGGTGAGGAACTCCGGCGGTTCGGTGAGCAGCACCGCGCGGACGTCGGCGGGCATGGTGGCGTGCTCCGGCAGCGGCTCGGCGCTGGTGTTGACGTCGTCGACGAAGTCCTTGACCGCGAGGCGGGTGGGGACGTCCCGCTGGTCGAAGACGACGATGGCGTTCTCGCCGTGCGGGGAGAAGACCGTGCCGTACTGGTAGAGGAAGTGCAGCAGGGGCGGTAGGAGGGCGGCGAAGAGACGGCGCAGCCAGACGCGGGGTGCCAGGCCGGAACGGTGCACCAGCTCTGCCGTTAAAGCCCGCCCGTGCGGGTCGGTCTGCAGGAGCGCGGCCAGGGTGCGGGCCCGCTCCCCCGGGTCCAGACAACGGCTGATCGGCTCCCGCCAGATACAGCCCAGCAGTTCCTTGTACTGGTACGGGACGCCGGGCAGCCGGTCGTACAGGGGGTGTTCGACGGTGACGGACGCGGTCTCGCCGAGCAGGATCACCCGGGTCTCGTCGCGCAGGTACGGGTCGGCGTCGCGCAGGCCCTGGACCCAGGCGGTGACGGCGGGGGCGGCGATGGTGCGTTCGGTCGGCAGGCCGCGCCAGACCAGGGTGTTGAGGACGGAGAGCGGGAGCTTGACCGTACGGGCTCCGGGGCGGCTGGTGTTGAGGAAGGTGCGGATGGACTGCTGGGGCAGTCGCAGGTCGTTGTCAGTGGTGAGTGGGACGATGGATTTGTCGGCGAGTTGGGGGGCGAAGAGGGGCGCGACGGTCTCGTCCCACTGCCAGGGGTGGACGGGGAGGTAGAGATAGTCGGCGGGGTCGAGGCCCTGCGAGGAGAGGGTGCGGGCGAAGGTGGCACGGGTTGCGGGGGTGAGTTCATCGGCGTAGAGACGATCGGGCGTGGCCAGGGCCGGGACGCCCCGGTAGACGGCCAGCCGGCGGTGCGCGGCGATCCAGGGCAGCCGCTGCGGGGTGCGGGCCTCGGGTGACCAGACGGCGGCGTCGGTCGCCGAGAAGCCCAGCCGCCCCTTGTTGGCGACGAGCCAGGGGTGGCCGGTCTGGTGCCCTTCCAGGGCGGCGTAGTCGAGGTCGGCGAGCTCCGCCGCGCTGAGGGCCGTGGCGTCCAGGCGGGTGTCGGCGGCGAGCGTGGCCGTCAGCTCGCGGATGAGGTGGCCGGTCGTGTCACCGGACAGGCCCAGGACGTTGTCGTGGGCGTGGAAGAGGAAGTGAAGGGGGTCGCCTGTGGGGGTGATGGAGTCGGGGTCGACACGCCAGTGTCCGTACGCGCCGCGCCGGGCCCGGAAGCGGTAGGTGACGTCGTCGCTCAGCCGCAGACGGTAGAGGCGGGAGGGGGAACCGTCGGCGCTACAGGGGCCGGTGCGGGTGCCGGTGCGGGGTGGGTCCGGTGGGGCGCCGTCCGGGCTGCCGCCTGGAGGGAGGTCCGGGGTGCGGTCCGGGGTGCCTGGGTTGCGGTCCGGGGTGCCTGGGTTGCGGTCCGGAGGGTCCGGAGTGAGATCCAGGGTTTCCGGAGTGAGGTCCGGGAGGCTGTCGGCGGTGCCGTCAGGGGCACCGCCGGGGGTGCTGCCGGGATCGCCGTGTCCGTCGCGCGGTCCGGGGACGGGGGTGGCACTCAGGTCGGGTTCCGGGGTGATGACCTCCTCGTACGCGAACTCCGCCAGGATCTTGGCGAGCAGCCGGCGAGCGGCTCCCTGCCACACACGGTGGCTGTCCGTCCCCCCGCCGGGCAGCTCGTCCCGGGGGACTTCGGACGCTTCGGGAGCTCCGGGGGCGGGGAAGGCGTGGCCGGGGACGGTGAGGGCGACAGCCGTGGGGTGGACGGCGTCCGGAGTGCCGGAGGCTTGGGCGGGCTCGGAGGCGGGACCGGGGGCGGGGGCGGAATCGCCTACGCCGGGGCGGCTGAGGTGGCTGTCGCCGGGAGCGGTGACCTCGGGGCTGTCGGCGCCACGGTCGAGGGGGTCCGGGCTGTCGCTGCCGGAGTCACCGGCACCGGAGGCGGGGCTATGGAGAGGTTCGGAAGAAGGACGCAAGGCGGGACTCCTGGGGACGAGACCTGAGCGACACGGACAGTGCGCGGAGAAATGGGGTCAGGTGTGGAGACGCGGGCAGTGCGAAGGGTGCGGGTGGAGGGAGTCGAGGGGTTGGAGGGACTGAAGGGGGACGAGTGGACGTGCGGGCTGTGGGTGGGGCGGCCGAGTGGGCTGCCGCCGGAGAGAGAGGCTGGGAGACGGCATGGGGTCGGCCGACCGTAGGGGATCAACGAGCGGCCGGAAGTCGAAGCACGGCGCCAGGACGGGGAGACGTACAGGGACAGCGAACGGCCGGAGGTCGCAAGACGGCGCCAAGACGGCGAACCGTACAGGGACAGCGAACGGCCGGAGGTCGGACGACGGCGCCAGGACGGTAGGCCGTACGGGACGGGCGGACGGCCGGAAGTCGGGAGACGGCGCCAGGTCGGCAGGCCGTACAAGGAGAGCAGGCGGCCGGAGGTCGAGAGGCCGTGTGAAGGCAGGGGGGAACTGCCGGCGTGGGGGCGTCGGCGGCCGGTGCGAGGGTCGGGGACGGTCACAGGAGGTGGCGGTGGGCACGGTCGCGGACCATGAGGGCCGCGCGTTTGTCGGGCAGGTCGAGCTCGTCGCCGTAGCGGAATCCGGCGCCGAGGAAGGCGGCGACGGAGGGGACGTTGCGCAGGTCGGGCTCGGCGATGACCCGGCCGCATCGCGGACGGTGGTCCAGTACGAGGTCGGCGGCGGCCCGCAGCAGTGTGGTCCCGATGCCGCGGCCCCGGTCGGCGACGCCCCCGATCAGCAGGTGCAGTCCCGTGTCGTGCGGACGGGCCGGGTAGTAGCGGGCGATCGGGTCCAGGTCGGCGCGGTAGACCTCCCAGTAGCTCATGGGGACACCGCTCAGTACGCCGAGGCAGGGCACGCTGCGTCCGTCACCGTCGAGTTGGGCGCGCAGGTGGGCGGCGGTGGTCGCCTGGGGCCCGGCCAGTTCCCAGAACGCCGCGACGGCCGGGTCGTTCATCCAGGCGGAGATCAGCGGCAGGTCGCGTTCGAGGCGTACCGGCACGAGTTGGAACGGCCCGGCGGCGGTCGCCGTGGGCCCCCACTCGGCGAGGCGGTCGAGCAGGACTCCGCCGCCCGGGCTGTCGGCCGGGTCGGTGGCGGCGGAGAGCGGTGCTGCGCTGAACAGCGCCGTGATGTCGGGCGGCAGGTGCAGGTCGAGGGTGTCGTCGAGCGCGTCGTCCGGAGGGGCTTCGAGGGGGTGGTCGAAGGCTGCTTCGGATCCTGGGTCGATGCCGGATTCGGTGGGGGGCACGATGGCGCTCTCTCCTTTCCGGGCCTCCTCACGAGGTCACGGGGTGGGCGGGCAGGGAATCGGGGGACCAGCGGGACAGCGGGGACATGGAGCAGGGGCAAGGGCCGGGGCCGGGGAAAAGCTGGGACTGGACGGGCGCCAGGGGTAGAGGGGGGGCAGGAGTGCTGGGGTTCAGGAGTGAAGGGGGTTGGGAATGGTGACGTAGACGGACTGGGTGTCGACGGGGCCGACGAGTTCGTCGAGGCCGCGCAGCCGGGTCAGCAGGTTGGCCTTGCAACGTAGGGTGCGGGCTTCGAGGAGTCGGCCGGGCAGCGGCGAACGGTGTTCCGCCGGTCCGGTGGCGGCGTCGGTGAGGAACCGCCGGAAGGCCGCGAGGAGCACCTTCTCGGCGGCCAAGCGCTGGGAACCGAAAGCGCCGATGAGGCCGAGGACGTTGTTGATGCCGAGGTAGTAGGCGAAGCGTTCGTCGGTGACCTCGTCGGTGACGAAGGTGTCGCTGGTGGAGCCGATGCCGGGGAGTCGCCGTTCCAGCTCCGTACGGCGCGACGCGCGGAAGTAGTAGCCCTGGTTGTCCCGGTAGCGGCCGCCGGCGGGCCAGCCGTCCCGGTCCAGCAGGACCAAGGTGTTCTGCTGGTGCGCTTCGAGCGCGACGCCCGCCGTGCCGTCGAGCCAGAGGACGGGCCGCACCACCGCTTCGAGGTAGCGCAGGAACCACTCAGTGGCGACGGCGCCCGCGGGCCGCCCGGTGCGGGCGGTGAGCCTGCCGATGACGTCGGCCAGGCGGGACCGCAGGCCGGTGTGACCGGGCCAGGGACGGGGCGAGGTGAGGGCGGCGATGCACACGGCGTCATCGGTGGCGTCGAAGGGGTTGTGCCGGACGACCACGTCCAGGCCGTGCACCGGCTCGCCGTCGGTTCCGGTGACGCCGAACCAGGCCGGGTCGCGGACGATGTCGAAGCCCGGCGAGCCGGGGAAGGCCGCCCGCCACTGCGCGGCCAGGCCGGTGCGGAGCAGCCGGTGCACCTCGACGCCGCGTTCCAGTTCCTTGCGGAGGTTGTCGCGGCGGGAGTTGGTGATGCGTACGCCCAGGGAGAGCTTGAGCATGGCGTCGCAGCCGGGCCGGAAGACGGTGCGTACGGAGGAGGTGGGGTGCCAGTCCGGGCCGCCGGGGCCCAAGTCGTGGAGGTGGCCCGTCTCGTACAGTGCGGCGATGTCCGGACGGTGGCCGAGCTGGTGGGCCTGCCACGGGTGCATCGGCAGCGGCAGGGTGCCGGCGGGCGCCTGGGGTGCTCCTTCGGCGAGGCGGGCGGCCAGTTGCTCGGCGGGGACGGTCCGGCCGCGCTCGGTCCAGGCCGAGGCGGCGGCGAACACGTCCTGGTGGACGGCCGCCCAGTGGAGGCGGAACGCGCCGCGCAGTTCCGGGGAGTAGACGCGCGTCTCGGCGTCGGTCAGGCCCTCCCGGCTCTTGGGGGTCGGATGCATGGGGTGGCCGAAGAGCAGCGCCTGTTCGGCGGCGAGAAAGCGGGAGGTGCCGAGGTCGTCGGCCGGGGCGGCGCGTCGGTCGGCGAGGAACACCGCGGTGTGCCGTACGGAGTCGGCGACACGGCCGACGAGGTCGGCGCTCTCGCTGTCCGGCGCTCCGGAGGGGTGATCGGGGGCGGTCCTCCGGGGCGGAGCGGGCAGCGGGGTGGGCAGCGAGGCGGCATCGGTACCGTCCGTGCTGGTCGGGGTGGTGCCGATGGTGCCCGTACCGGGCCGGACGCTGCTGACGTCGTCGGTACGGCCGCGAGCGCTGCCGGTGTTGCCCGTGCTGCCAGGGCTGTCGCCCGCGCCGCCGACGCGTACGGCCTCCCGGCGCAACAGGGCGGCGAGGGTCACGGCGTCCAGTGCCGCGGCGTCGGCGGGGGTGCCTTCCAGTACGGGTGCGCCGAGGCGGTGCCAGCCGGTCTCCGACCAGTACAGGACGGGTACGTGCAGGGCCGTCGCGCTGGCGTCGAGAGGGATGCGCAGCCGGTCGCCGGGCGGGCGGGGCGTACCGCTCTCGCGGATCCAGCAGCGGAGCAGGCTCTCGGCCCCGGCGGCGTCGGCGGCGACGGCCGGGTCCTGATGCTCCAGCCGGTCCTGCGCGGGGGCCCGCGCCGATTCCGGGTCCTCGACCTCCTCGACCTCCTCGACGTCCTCGGCCAGGTCCGGTACCGCGGCCTGCGCGCCTTCCTGGTGGTCGGGGCTCTCACGGTCGCCCTCGGCCGGCGGTTCGGCGTCGGTCTCGTCGTCCTCGTACACCGTGACGACCCGGGTGGCTCCGAGGCCGTGGCAGTCGTCGAGGCCGTGCCGCTCGTGGTGTCCGAGCCGTACGGCACAGCCGGTGTGGCCGCCGTGTTCACCGTTCTCGCCGCTGTCGTGGGCGCCGGCGCGCCGGTTCTGCCGCGGCACGGCGGGTTCCCGCAGCCGGGCCAGGGGTTCACGGGGCAGACGTCGCTCGTCGGCCGGAGTCCCGTCGGGGCCGGGGCGTTCGTTCATCGGGGTGTGCCTCGCAGGGTCGGCGCGGTCTGGACGGGGATGGGGCGGTGGGAGGACGTCGGGCAGGGGGCGGGCGTGGGCCCGGGAGCGGCCGGGCGCTCACGAGAAGCGGTGCGCCCGTAGGGGCCGTCGCGCAGAGGTGGGGCACGGTGGAGGCGTACGGGCCGGAGCGCAGGTGCACGGCGGGGCGCAGGTGCGCGGAGGGGCGCCGAGCACCGGGCTCTCGTGCGTCCGGAGCGGTGTGGGCCCCCGCTCACGGGGCCATCCCGGAGGACGACTCCTGTCGCGGTGCCACGCGATCCTCCCCGTCCGGTCCATCCGGCGCGGAACTCACTTCCACCCCGGTGGCCCCGACAGCCCCGTACACCCCAGCGTCCCCAGGCGCCCTGACAGAACCAGACGCCCCGGCGCTCCCGGACACCCCCACCCCACCCACCGCACACGCCCCCGCAGACACCCCACCCGCCCCGGAACGCGACCCAGCCGCCAGCGCGTCGGCGAGGCGGTCGAGGACCGCGTCCGCCTGTTCGTCGGTGATGGTGAGCGGGGGCAGGAGCCGGACCACCGAGCCGTGGCGGCCGCCCAGTTCGACGATCAGGCCCCGGTCGAGGCACTCCCGCTGGACGGCCGCAGCCAGTGCGGGAGCGGCCGGGCGGGCTCCGGACGGGTCCGGGACGGCGTCCGGGTCGACCAGTTCCAGGCCGAGCATCAGGCCACGGCCCCGTACGTCACCGACGCAGCCGTGTTCGGCGGCCAGCGCGTCCAGCCGGGACGTCATACGGGCGCCCAGTTCACCCGCGCGCCGCGCCAGGTCGTTCTCCCTGACATACGCGAGGGTGGCCGCGCCGGCCGCCATCGCGAGCTGATTGCCGCGGAAGGTGCCCGCGTGCGCGCCGGGCCGCCAGGCGTCCAGTTCCTCGCGGTAGACGATGACCGCGAGCGGCAGGCTGCCGCCGATCGCCTTGGAGAGGACGAGGACGTCGGGCACCACGCCGCTGTGTCCGACGGCCCAGAACGCGCCGGTGCGGCCGACGCCGGTCTGCACCTCGTCCACGATGAGGGGGATGCCGCGCGTGGCGGTGATCTCGCGCATCCGGCGCATCCAACTGTCGGGGGCGGGGATCACCCCGCCCTCGCCCTGGACCGGTTCGAGGATCATTCCGGCCGGTCTGGCGACGCCGCTCTTGTCGTCGTCGAGCACGTTCGCGGTCCAGCGCGCCGCCAGTTCGGCGCCCTGTTCGCCACCGGTGCCGAAGGGGCAGCGGTAGGCGTACGGATACGGGAGGCGGGTCACGGAGGTGTCGTGCGCGCCTCCCGACGCCGCGAGCGCCCCCGCCGTCATGCCGTGGTACGCGCCGGTGAAGGCCGCGAGTCCGTTCCGGCCGGTCGCGGTCCGCACCAGTTTGAAGGCGGCCTCGACGGCGTCCGTGCCGGCCGGTCCGCAGAACTGGATGCGGCCGTGGTCGGCCAGTTCGGGCGGCAGGGTGGCGAAGAGTTCGGTGACGAAGGCGTCCTTGACCGGGGTGGCCAGGTCGAGGACGTGCAACGGGGCGCCGGAGTCCAGGACGGAACGGATCGCCTCCAGGACGACGGGGTGGTTGTGGCCGAGCGCCAGGGTGCCCGCTCCGGAGAGGCAGTCCAGGTAGCGGCGGCCGTCGGCGCCTTCGATGGTGAGCCCGCGGGCACGCACCGGGACGATGGGGAGCGAGCGCGCGTAGGTACGGGCGGCGGACTCGCGGAGCGACTGCCGCCGCAGGATGCCCTCGTGGGCGGGAGGGGGTGCCATCGGCAGAGGCTGGGTCAAGGCCACGGCGGTTCGGTCCTCCTGCTGCTGGACTCTTCTGTTGAACTGCGGATGCGATGCACCGGCGGATGCGGCGCGGGGCGCTTCGGGTGCCCTGCGGGCGGCCCCGCCGCGCGCCGGCCGCGCCCCGTCGGGCCGCTTCCGTCGCGCACCGGGCCCGGTCCGCTGTCAGCGGGCGCCGGGCCTGGCCGGTGGACGGGCCTCATTCCCTGCCGCCGGACACGACTCAGCCGTCCCCCGTACGTATCAACGACGGTGTACGCGGGAGAACACGGCCTGCCGCAAGATCCTTGCCGTACCCGGACGCCGCGGGGCGACGGGGCGACGGGGCGACGGGGCGACGCGATAACGGGGCAGCCGGGCAACGCGGCGACCGGGCGACACGGCGAGGGGCACCCACCGCCGCACCACCCGCGCACCCCGCCCCGTTCAGCGCCCCGCGCGCACTCCCGCACCACCCCGGCGCCGTCCCGGCCCAACGCACCGCACCACCTCGGCCCGACGCCCCGCACCGTCCCTGCCCGACACCCCGCGCCATCCCGGCCCGACGTCCCCCGCCACCCCGCACCCCCAGCCACGACGCCCCGCCCCACCCTCCGCGGAAAGATCCGCACCGGACCGGAACCGGGGACCCGCCCACCGCCGTCCCCAACGGCACCGGCATAGTGGGGACCTGCGCCCAGCTTTCCGGTGCATGACAAAACAGCAGATGCGGGCACGTCCGGGGCAAGACCGGCACGATCACCCACGGCGCGGTACGGCCGCCCGGGGCCGGACGGGGGCCTGTGGCAAGCCTGAACAGACCAGGGGGAGTTCACCCATGCGATCCATACGTCGGCCGGTCCTGGCCGCGGCCGCCCTCACCGCCGTGGTGGCGCTGACCGCCACCGGCTGCGGGCCCGAGGGCAACCAGGCGGACGGCAAGCCCGGCCAGTCCGCGGAACAGGGCAGCGCGGGCGGGGGTGGCTTCACGATCCCCAAGGACATCCAGGACAAGCTCAAGGAACACGGCGTCGACCTGGACAAGTGGAAGAACGGCGAGTGGAAGAACTGGGACAAGGACAAGTGGCTCCGCGAGGCCAGTGAGTTCATCAACCCGATCATCAAGGGGCTGTGGGACCCGGACCGGGCGAGCAAGGCCAAGCCGCCGAAGGAGCCCACGCCCAAGGACATCTCGGGTGACCAGGGGCGTACCGACCCGGACCCGCGTCCGGTCCAGGCCAAGGCCGTCAAGCCGCCGTTCGGCCAGAACGCGCCCGGCCTCGGCAAGATCTTCTTCGACACGCCCGAGGGCCACGCGGTCTGCTCCGGCGCGGTGGTCAAGGACCCGGCGCACCCGGGCAAGTCGAACCTGGTGTGGACCGCGGGCCACTGCGTGCACGCCGGCAAGACCGGTGGCTGGTACCGCAACATGATCTTCGCCCCGTCGTTCAACGACACCGGCAAGAGCGCGGCCCAACTGGAGAACGCCTCGCGTGAGCAGATGTTCCCCAAGGGCGTGTGGTGGGCCGACGGCGCGTCGACCTCCAGCCAGTGGATCGGCCAGGGCGGCGCGCAGGGCAACAGCGTGCCGATGGCGCCGTACGACTTCGCCATCATGCACGTCACGCCGGAGAAGGGCGCGGGCAGCAAGTCCCTCGAAGAGGTCGCCGGTGGCGCCTACTCGGTCGACTTCAACGCTTCGGCGATCCCGGACATCAACAGCATCACCGCCCAGGGGTACCCGGCCGAGGCGCCGTTCGACGGTGCGACGCTGCAGCAGTGCACCGACAAGCCGGGCCGGCTCTCGATGGACGCCAAGAAGCCGACCATGTACCGCATCGGCTGCCTGATGACCGCCGGCTCCTCCGGCGGCCCCTGGTTCGCCAAGGGCTCGGACGGCAAGCCGGCGCTGGTGTCCAACACCTCGATCGGCCCGCGTCCGGCCGGCTGGCTGGCGGGCCCGCACCTCGGCCCGGAGGCCAAGAGCCTCTACAACGCGATGAGCAAGAAGTTCGCGTCGAAGTAGAAGTAGACGCGGGCGACCCGAGCGGCGGGCACCCGGTACGCGCCGGGTGAGCGAGCGCGACGGCCGCGTACCCGTGCGACCAGGTACGCCCGGTTACGGCCGGGTACGACCGGTACCGGATACGCGGCCGTCGCGAGACCTCCGCGAACCGCCCGACGACTTCGTCTGCGGGCACCCTTGCGGGGAGCCCGCGGCGCGGACACGGCGAAGGCCCGCCCCCGATCCATTCAGGGGGCGGGCCTTCGCCGTACTACCTGCGTGCAGCGTAAGCAGTTGCCTGCGGTGCGACGCGCACGGCGCCTACGGCTGCCGGATCACGCGGCGGGGGCGTACGG
This sequence comes from Streptomyces sp. NPDC026394, assembly GCF_055567735.1. Classification (NCBI taxonomy): domain Bacteria; kingdom Bacillati; phylum Actinomycetota; class Actinomycetes; order Kitasatosporales; family Streptomycetaceae; genus Streptomyces; species Streptomyces sp. NPDC026394. Next base: position 65,563 of record NZ_JBVHPX010000020.1, on the reverse strand, counting down.
CCGGAACTCGGCGGCCAGCTCCTCGTGCACCCGCGCCTTGAGGACGGTGCCCTCCGCGACGTGCTCCTCGGAGATCACCTCGCCTTCGGCGTGTGCCCGCGAGACCAGCGCGCCCTGGGTGTACGGCACCAGCGCCTCGATCTCGACCTGCGGGCGCGGCAGCTCCTCGTCGATCAGGGCGAGCAGCTCGTCGATGCCCTGGCCCGTACGGGCCGAGACCAGCAGCGCGTGCTTCTCGTTGCGCAGCAGCCGCTGGAGGACCAGCGGGTCGGCGGCGTCCGCCTTGTTGACGACGACGATCTCCGGTACGTGGGTGGCGCCCACATCACGGATCACCTCGCGCACGGCGGCCAGCTGCTCCTCCGGCACCGGGTGCGAACCGTCGACCACGTGCAGGATGAGGTCGGAGTCGCCGACCTCCTCCATCGTGGAACGGAACGCCTCGACGAGGTGGTGCGGCAGGTGGCGGACGAAGCCGACGGTGTCGGCGAGGGTGTAGAGCCGCCCGCTGGGCGTCTCGGCCCGGCGCACGGTCGGGTCCAGGGTGGCGAACAGCGCGTTCTCCACCAGGACGCCGGCCCCGGTCAGGCGGTTGAGCAGGGAGGACTTGCCCGCGTTGGTGTAGCCGGCGATGGCCACCGAGGGGACCTTGTGGCGACGGCGTTCCTGCCGCTTGATGTCGCGGCCGGTCTTCATCTCCGCGATCTCCCGGCGCATTTTCGCCATCTTCTCGCGGATCCGCCGACGGTCCGTCTCGATCTTGGTCTCACCGGGACCACGTGTGGCCATACCGCCGCCCGCGGAGCCGGAGCCACCGCCACCCATCTGCCGGGACAGCGACTGGCCCCAGCCGCGCAGCCTGGGCAGCATGTACTGCATCTGCGCCAGCGAGACCTGCGCCTTGCCCTCTCGGGACTTGGCGTGCTGGGCGAAGATGTCGAGGATCAGGGCCGTACGGTCGACGACCTTGACCTTGACGACGTCCTCCAGGTGGATCAGCTGGCCGGGGCTCAGCTCACCGTCGCAGACCACCGTGTCGGCGCCGGACTCCAGGACGATGTCGCGCAGCTCCAGGGCCTTGCCGGAGCCGATGTAGGTGGCCGGATCGGGCTTGTCGCGGCGCTGGACCACGCCGTCGAGCACCAGCGCGCCGGCGGTCTCCGCCAGCGCGGCCAGCTCGGCGAGGGAGTTCTCCGCGTCCTGCGCCGTGCCCGTGGTCCAGACACCGACCAGTACCACGCGCTCCAGGCGCAGCTGGCGGTACTCGACCTCGGTGACGTCTTCGAGCTCGGTGGACAGCCCGGCCACGCGGCGCAGGGCGGCCCGCTCCGTGCGGTCGTACTGCGCGCCGTCACGGTCCCCGTCGATCTCGTAACTCCAGGCGACGTCCTCTTCCATCAGGGCGTCGGCCCGGCGGCTCTCGGGGAGGCGCTGTCGGTCCTGTGGAAGGGAAGAAGAGGAGGTCATTTGATCCTTTGCGTCGTTGGGACGTCCCGTACGGGGCCGCGTGGCCCCGGGACTCTCGATCGTGACAACGTCCGGCCCGCCCGGGAGATTCCCGGTGCCGGCCCCGTCATCGGCCAGACGATGGTCGCACGACCGCTGGTCGCCGTCACACGGGTTTTCCGGGCGAGGGGGACGGGAGGAGCGTGGGGGCGGCGGGCCGGGTCTTCCCGGACCGGGCGGCGGGCTCACCCGCGCGGCTTCGCGCCGCCCGGGCTGCCCGCAGGCTTCCCGGCAGGCTTCGCACCAGGCCCGTTCGCAGGCTTCGCCGCCGGCTTCCCGGCCGCCTGCCCCGAAGGCTTCGCGCCCGGCTTGCCCGAAGGCTTCGCGCCCGGCTTCCGTGCCGGGGGCTGCGGGGTCCGGTGGTGGCTCTTCCAGTCCGGGTGGCCCGGCATCGGCGGTGTCTTCGCGTCGTACAGCCAGCTGCGGAAGAAGCCGCCGAGGTCCTGGCCCGAGATGCGGGAGGCCAGCGCGACGAAGTCGGCGGTGCCCGCGACGCCGTCGCGGTACCGGGTCACCCAGGTGCGCTCCAGCCGGTCGAAGGCGGCGTGTCCGATCTTGGCGCGCAGCGCGTACAGCACGAGGGCGCTGCCGTCGTACATGACCGGGCGGAAGATGCCGGTCTTGTTGCCGGGCGTGGGGGCCTTCGGTGCCCCGGGCGGGCCGCCTTCGGCGCGCATCCGGTCCGAGACGCTGTAGGCGCGCCGGGTCCGCTCGTCCATGGACATCTTGGAGTGCTCGTGCGCGTAGAGCTCCTCGTACCAGGTGGCGTGCGACTCGTTGAGCCAGGCGTCCGACCAGGTGCGCGGGGTGACGCTGTTGCCGAACCACTGGTGCGACAGCTCGTGGATCATGATCGCTTCGACGTACCAGCGGGGGTACTGCCGCGTGGTGAACAGCCGCTCCTCGAAGAGGGACAGCGTCTGGGTCTCCAGCTCGAAGCCGGTCTCGGCCTGGGCGAGCAGCATGCCGTACGTCTCGAAGGGGTAGCGGCCGACCTTGCGCTCCATCCAGGCGAGCTGGCCGGGCGTCTTGGCCAGCCAGGGTTCCAGACGCTTGCGGTCGGCGGCCGGTACGACGTCGCGGAGCGGCAGGCCGCGCGGCCCGGTGCGCCGGACGACGGCGGAGCGCCCGATGGACACCTGCGCCACTTCGGTGGCCATGGGGTGGGCGGTGCGGTAGACCCAGGTGGTCATGGCGGGGGCCGCCCGCTCCTGCCGTACGTCCGGTCCCGTACGGATCGCGCTCCTCGCCGGCCTCGGCGGGGCGCCCGGGTGGCGTGCCACGCGCGTTCCGTTGGCGACGACCGTCAGTCCTTCGGGCGCGGTGACGCGGAAGGTGTAGAGGGCCTTGTCCGAGGGGTGGTCGTTGCCCGGGAAGACGCGGTGTGCGGCGTCGACCTGGTTGGCCATCACCAGCCCGTCCTTCGTGCGCAGCCAGCCGATCTCCTTGTCCTTGCCGCCCTTGGGGGGACGCGGGTCGCTGGTGTGCCGGACGACGATCCGCACCGGGGTACCGGCCCGCACGGTCCGGTGCGGCGTGACGATCAGGTCCTCGCCGCGGCTGACGTGGGCCGCGGGCCGGCCGTCGACCTCGACGGACCGGACGGTGCCGTGGGCGAAGTCGAGGTTGATGCGCCGCAGGCGGGTGGTGGCGCGGGCGGTGATCTTCGTGACGGCGTCCAGCGGCCGGTCGTTGCGGCCGGAGTACGTCAGGGCGATGTCGTACGCGCGGACGTCGTACCCCGGGTTGCCGAGGTGCGGGTAGAGCCGGTCGCCGACGCCGAGCGGCGTGGCGTCCGGCAGAGCGGCGGCGACCAGCGCAGCGGCGGCGAGCAGACCGAGGACGCTCCGGCGGCGGGCGGCGGCCCCGGAGCGGCGGCGCGGACGCGGGCCGGGCGTGGCGCCTTCGGGGTCCCGGCCGGGGGCGGAGCCGGGGCCGGTGGCGGGGTGGGACGAGGAAAGCGGCATGACAAACCGCTATCAGCGCGGTGCGCCCGCCCGTGGCCGACGCGACAGTACGGCACCCGAACGGGGGGATCCGTGCGCCCGTCGAGGCTGGAGGGGCGCGTGCGGATGCCGGGCCGCGCCAAGACCGAACCGCACCACGATCGAACCGCAGGAAACCGGACCGCACGAGAACCGGACCGCACGGGTACCGGGTCACAGGAGCCACGGACCACCTGGGTCTCCCGGCCGCCTCGGATACCGGGCCATGTGGCGCCCCGGCCCCCGCGCGCCCGGGGCCGCTCCGGCGTGCGCCGCCACGCCCCCGCGCGCCATGCCCCCGCGCGCCCTGACCGCGCGCCTCACCTCAAGAACGCGCCGCCACCGTCGACTGCGCCCGTCCCGCCCGCAGCACGTCGAAGACGCCCGGCACCTGCCGCATCGCCCGCATCAAGGACGGCAGTTTGGCCGCGTCCGGGAGGTGGAGGGTGTAGGTGTGCCGTACGCGCTGCTCACGGGGCGGTTCGACGGCGGCGGCGACCACGGCGGCGCCTTCGGCGGCGATGGCCTCCGTGAGGTCGGCGAGCAGGTGCGGCCTGGTGAACGCCTCCGCGAGGAGGGTGACCCGGCAGCCCTGTACGCGGTTTCCCGCGCCGCGCCAGCGTGCGCCGACCGGCTGCCGGCCGGACGCGGCCATCCGGGCCACCACGGGACACAGCGCCCTGTGCACGGTGACGATGCCGCCCCGGACGGCGAAGCCGGTGACGTGGTCCGGCGGTACGGGGGTGCAGCAGCCCGCCAGGCGTACGGTCGCGCCGGGCAGATCGGTGGACAGCCCGGCGGTGTCACCGCCGTGACGCCCGGACGCCGCGGCGGCCCCGGGGCCCCGCGTCTCGCCGGTTCCGCTCGGTGCGCCCGCCCCCACCGGGCCCTCCCCCGCCTCCGCGCCGGGATGAGCGGCCAGCCAGCGCGAGATGGCGAGCCGGGCCGCCGGGGTACGGGTGTGGTCGAGCCAGTCCGGGGAGGGTCCGGCGGCGGAGTCGGGGGCCATGAGCAGGTGCAGGCTGTCGCCGTCGCACAGGACCGTGGACAGTGTCGCCAGGCGGCCGTTGACGCGCGCGCCGATGCAGTGGTGTGCCCCCTCGCCGTACAGCGCGTACGCGGCGTCCACGCAGCTCGCACCGGCGGGCAGGCCGACGGTGCCGGTGCCCGCCGCGCCCGTGCCCGCGCGGTCCGTCACGACCGTGCCGCTCCCGTCGTCGAAGCCGCCCTCCGCGCAGAAGACCGTGATTTCCCGGTCCTGCGCGAGATCGTCGCGCAGCGAGGTCCAGAACGTGTCCGGGTCGGGGGTGGCGCGCTGCCACTCCAGGAGGCGGCACAGCCATCCGGGCTGGGTCGGGTCGACGCGCTCGCCGTCCTCGGCCGACGGCCCTCCCGCCGCGCCGCCCGCCGCCCCGGACGGGTCGGAGCCGTCCGCGGGGGCGTACGGGTTGCCCAGCGCGATCACCCCGGCTTCCGCCACCCGGTGCATCCGGTGGGTCCGGATGAGCGTTTCGGCAATGGCGCCGTCCTCGTCCGAGACGGCGGTGTGCAGCGACTGGTAGAGGTTGAACTTCGGTACGGCGATGAAGTCCTTGAACTCCGAGACCACCGGGGTGAAGCAGGTGTGCAGCTCACCGAGGACCGCGTAGCAGTCGGCGTCCTCGGCGACGAGCACGAGCAGCCGGCCGAGGTCCGCGCCGGTGACCGCGCCGCGTGCCAGGCGCACCCGGTGCACGGAGACGAAGTGCCGTGGCCGGATGAGGACTTCGGCGTCGATGTCGGCCTCGTCCAGGACGGTGCGCACCCGCTCCGCGATGGTGTCGAGCGGGCCCGGGCGGCCGGCGTGGCCGAGGACGAGAGCCCGGGTGGTGGCGTACTCCTCCGGGTGCAGGATCGCGAAGACCAGGTCCTCCAGCTCACTCTTGAGCGCCTGCACGCCCAGCCGTTCGGCGAGCGGAATCAGCACGTCCCGCGTCACCTTGGCGATCCTGGTCTGCTTCTCGGGGCGCATCACGCCGAGGGTGCGCATGTTGTGCAGCCGGTCGGCCAGCTTGATGGACATCACGCGGACGTCGTTGCCGGTGGCGACCAGCATCTTGCGGAAGGTCTCGGGCTCGGCGGCGGCACCGTAGTCGACCTTCTCCAGCTTGGTCACGCCGTCGACCAGGTAGCAGACCTCCTTGCCGAACTCCCGGCTCACCTGATCGAGCGTCACTTCCGTGTCCTCGACGGTGTCGTGGAGGAGGGAGGCGGTCAAGGTCGTGGTCTCGGCGCCCAGTTCGGCCAGGATCAGGGTCACCGCGAGCGGGTGGGTGATGTACGGCTCACCGCTCTTGCGCGTCTGCCCGCGGTGCGAGGACTCCGCGAGCGCGTAGGCCCGGCTCAGGGTGTCCAGGTCGGCGTCCGGGTGGTGGGCCCGGTGGACCTTCGCGACGTGCTCCAGGGCGTCCGGCAGGCCGTCGCGGGGGGCCGGCCCGAGCAGCGCGGCCCGGCCGATGCGCCGCAGACCGCGCAGTTCCAGGCGGGGGCGGCCGCGTCTGCGATGGGAGGCTTCCCCCAGGTCGGACGGACCGGCCTGGGCAGCGGACGGACCGGCCTGGGCAGGCGCGACGGGGTTACCAGGGTTCGTGGCCTCTGCGCTCATGGGCACCTCCGGCGGCGTCGACCGGCGGTTGGGCGTCCGCAGTCAGTCGCCCGGGCCGGTGCTTGATGCTACCGAGCCCATCACGCAGCGCTGTCCCGCTCTCGCCCAGCGTGAACCGGATCACCCATTCGAGGTAAGCACCCTGGGTCGTGCCCCGGGCGGGCGCCCGGCCGGGGTCACGCCCCGGGCCCACGGCTCAGCCCAGGGCCGTGACCAGCCAGGCGGGGTCCAGTGCTCCCTCGCCGACGATGACCGCGGGGCCGGTCATCTCGACCGTGCCGTCCGGCAGCTCGGTGATCGTCAGGCTGCCGCCCAGCACGTCGACCGTGTAGGTGACGGGGCTGCCGGTGACCGCGGGGTCGACGCCGTCCCGGCGGGCGGTGGCGACGGCGACGGCGCAGGCGCCCGTGCCGCAGGAGCGGGTCTCGCTGGCGCCGCGCTCGTGGACGCGCATCGCCACATGACGCGGGCCGCGGTCGGCGACGAACTCGATGTTCACACCGTCCGGGTAGACGGCGGCTGGGCTGAACGGCGGGATCTCGCGCAGATCACCGGCGTGGCCGAGGTCCTCGACGAAGGCGACGGCGTGCGGGTTGCCCATGCTGACGTTGCGGGCGGGCCAGCTGCGGTCGCCCACGGTGACCGTCACGCCGTCCGGGAGCAGCTCGGCACGGCCCATGGAGACCGTGACCTCGCCGGTCGCGGTCAGGCGTGCCGTACGCACACCGGCGCGGGTGGCGATGGCCAGCTCGCCCTCGCCGGCCAGACCGGCGTGCTGGAGGTAGCGGGCGAAGACGCGGACGCCGTTGCCGCACATCTCGGCGACGGAGCCGTCGCCGTTGCGGTAGTCCATGAACCACTCGGCCTCGCCGGCCATGGCGCGGGCCGCGGGATCGGCGGCGGAGCGCACCACGCGCAGCAGGCCGTCGCCGCCGATACCGGCCCGGCGGTCACAGATCCGGGCGACGGCGCCGGCGGACAGCTCCAGGACGCCGTCCGGGTCGGGGACGATCACGAAGTCGTTCTCCGTGCCGTGCCCCTTGAGGAAGGCGATGCCCCGGCCGGGGCCGCCCGCGGCGGTCGTGGCGGCGCTCACTGCGGCCTCCGTGGCCTCTGCGGTCCCCTGTGCGTTGGTCATGCCTGCATCGTACGGCGCGGCAGTGACAGTCGGTGGCCCCGCCCCGGCCGACGGATGTTCCGGCTCCGGCCCCGGCGGATGTCCCGACGCCGCCCCAGGCGTGTCCTGTGCTCGGTGCCGCCTCCGGCCCCGGCGTGCTGCGATCAGTGCAACCGGGCGACGCGCCACACGGCGAGCAGGGCCAGGACGGCCACGACCGCGACGTACGCCAGGACGACGCGCCAGTCCGGGCGGCGACCGGAGCCGCGGGCGGGCAGACCCGGCCAGGTGTGGCCGACCCGGCGGGCGGCCATCATGCCCCAGCCCGCGGCGCAGCCGAAGAGCAGCAGACCGAGCATGGAGATCACCGCGCCGCCGTCGCCGCCGAACTCGAAGGCCAGCGGGAAGGCGAACATCAGCGAGCCGAGGATGGCCAGGCCCACGATCGGCGCGAGCTGCCAGATGCGCAGCCGGCGCGGCGGGCGCAGTTCCCGGAAGGACTCACCGCCTCCGGCCGCCTCCCCGGGGCCGTCCCCGGTGTCCAGAGGCGCCGGGCGAACCGGTTCTCCCAGGGCGTCCGGGCCGTCGGGACCGACCGCCGCCGCGTGGTCCAGGGCAGGCCCGTCCGGGCCGGCGGCCCCGGGTCCGTCCTGGGTCAGCGACTCGGTCGCGTCCCGCTGTCCGTCTCTCGGCCCGTCCGGTTGCTGCGGTCTGTTGCGAGGGCCGGCCTCCATCGCCACGCGCCCTCCCCACTCCGACTGCACGCCTCGATCGAAGGTCGATGATGACACGCTCCCGGGGGCACGGATGACGGGCGGAGCGTCCCGATGCCATGACGTGATCAGGCTGTGACCGGTCGTTCGACCAACGCCAGCGCCCGCCCCGGGAGTTCCGCGCGGTCCGCGGCGGCGCCGCTGAGCCAGTGGACCCGGGGGTCCCGGCGGAACCAGGAGTCCTGGCGGCGCGCGAAGCGCTTGGTGGCACGGACCGTCTCGGCCCGGGCCTGCTCCTCCGTGCACTCCCCCGCGAGCTGGGCGAGCACCTGCTGGTAGCCGAGGGCGCGGGAGGCGGTACGGCCCTCGCGCAGCCCTTCGCCCTCCAGCCGCTGCACCTCGTCGACCAGCCCTTCCTCCCACATCCGGTCCACCCTGCGGGCGATGCGGTCGTCGAGTTCGGGGCGTGCCACGTCGACGCCGATCTGCACGGTGTCGTAGACCGCCTCGTGCCCGGGGAGGTTGGCGGTGAAGGGGCGGCCGGTGATCTCGATGACCTCCAGGGCGCGCACGATGCGGCGCCCGTTGCTCGCCAGGATGGCGCGGGCGGCCTCCGGGTCGGCGGCGGCGAGCCGGGCGTGCAGGGCGCCGCTGCCCTGCTCGGCGAGCTCGGTCTCCAGCCGGGCCCGCACCTCCGGGTCCGTGCCGGGGAAGTCCAGGGCGTCGATGGCGCCCCGTACGTACAGGCCGGAGCCGCCGACGAGGACGGGGGTGCGGCCCTCGGCGAGCAGCCGGTCGATCTCGGCGCGGGCCAGCCGCTGGTACTCGGCGACGTTCGCGGCCCGGGTCACGTCCCAGATGTCCAGGAGGTGGTGCGGGACGCCGTGGCGCTCGGGCACCGTCAGCTTGGCGGTGCCGATGTCCATTCCCCGGTAGAGCTGCATGGAGTCGGCGTTGACGACTTCGCCACCGAGATGGCGGGCGAGTGCGACGCCCAGATCGGACTTTCCGGCCGCGGTGGGACCGACGACGGCGATGACCCGGGGTGCGGGAACTGCGGTGTTCACCGGCCCAGTCTCGCAAACCTGCGGGCCACATCTCGAACGAGCGACGTGACGGCTCGCCTCCGTGTTCGTTGCCTGTTGCGAGGTTCCGGCCGCCGGTTCACGGACCGGGGCCCGCGGGCGGCGCAATGGGACGCTCCGGGCGCCCCGGGATTTCGCCCACACGAGTAGGCTATGGAGTAGTTATGGGCGTGTTTTCACGGTTTCGTCGCAAGGCAGCAGAGGCATCGACGGAGGAAGCCGCCGCCGCCACGCTGACGGCGGAGCCGTCGGCTCCGGAGGGCGGGGAGCCCGCCGCCGAGCAGTCCGCCGAGGCCGCTACGGAGGCGGAGCAGGGCGCGGCGGCAGCCGCGGACGGGAAGCCATCCGCGGAGGAGGCCGGCGAGGCGGCGATCGCCGAGGGGGTCGAGATCCCCAAGCAGCAGTCGGCCGAGGAGGCTGCGGACCGCGAAGCCGGGGAAGGCGCCCGCAAGTAGGACGCACGCCGCACGAAGCAGCACGAAGGAAGGTGCCCATGGGTCTGCTGGACAACCTCAAGGCCAAGCTCGGTCCTCTGAAGAGCAAGGCCGGTGACCTCGCGCAGCAGCACGGGGACAAGATCGAGCAGGGGCTCGACAAGGCCGCGCGGGCGGTCGACGAGAGGACCAAGGGCAAGTACAGCAGCCAGATCGGCACCGGTGCGGGCAAGGCGAAGGACGCCCTCGGCCGGCTGTCCGAGGAGTCCCGCCGCACCGGGGGCCAGGGCTCCGGCGGCTCCGGCCCGCAGGGACCGGCTTCCTGACCTTTTCGCCGGGCCCGCGGCGGGGCGGCCCGGACGGACGGCACCACGGCCGCGGAGCGACCCGCTCCGCGGCCGTCGCGCGGTCCCGGGGGGCGCGGCGAACGCCGCTTCCGTACAGCTCAGAGCCAGCTCCCGCCGATCCCGTACGCCTCGGCACACTTCCGTACGCCTCAGCACACTTCCGTACGCCTCAGGACCAGGCCGCCACGAAGTACCCCACTCCGTACGGCGCCTCCTCGCGCAGCAGCTCGCCGTGCAGACCGGCGCCCTGTGCGGCGCCTGCCAGGACCTGCCAGCAGGACCGGCCCGAGACCTTCAGCTCCTCCGCCAGCTCCGCGTCCAGCCCGGTCAGCGCCTCGGTGTCGGCGGCGCCCAGGGCGCGTCCCACGGCGGCGTCGAAGTCCTCGGCCCGCTCGTCGTAGTAGCCCGGCGCCTTCACCGTGCGGCACGCGCTGCCGTCGCCCATGACCAGCAGGGCGACCCGCTCCGCCGATGCCGCGATGTCCCGTCCGGCCTGCACGCAGCGGTCGGTGGCCAGCGGTTCGCCGACGCCCAGCCCTGCCATCGGCGCGTCGGCCCAGTCCGTACGGGCCAGCAGCCAGGCGCCGACCGACAGCGACGGTGGAAGCGGCCGTTCCGGGGTGGTCCCGGCGGCGCCCAGGCGGACTTCGAGGTCCACGCCGAAGCCGCGGAACGAGCCCACCGCGCCCTGTTCGTACGGCCCGCGGCCGGCCTCTCCGGCGGGGCCGGCGACGACCAGACGGTCCGGCCGGGCCGCCGCGAGCACGCCGATCGCGTCGAGGGCGGCGGCCCGCAGGCCGTCCAGCTCGGGTGCGGCTCCGGAGGCGACCTCCGGGACGAGCACCGGCGGACACGGGCAGACGGCGGCGGCGACAAGCATGGCTGGAACCCTAGCAAGGCCGCGGCGCCGGGCCCGCGGTCCCGGGCGGCGGGTCCGCGACGCTTCCGGCGCCGGTCGTACGGGGCGGCTGTCCCGCCCTCACGCCGTCAGTCGCACCCGCAGCCCGCGGCCGGGGCCGGGGCCGGTGCCGGGGCGCCGATCGTCGGCAGGCCGAGCATGACGCCGGCCGGCTTGTCGGCCGGTGCGGCGTTGCGCTTCTCCCAGGCGTCGCCCGCGCGCGTACGGCGGACGGCCTGGGCGGGGCCCTCGGCGAGCAGGTGGTGCGGCGCGGCGTAGGTGATCTCGACGGTCACCATGTCGCCGGGGCGGACCGGCTCCTCGGGGCGGGTGAAGTGCACCAGACGGTTGTCGGGCGCGCGGCCGGACAGGCGGCGCGTGGCGTCGTCCTTGCGCCCCTCGCCCTCGGCGACCATGACCTCCAGCACGCGGCCGACCTGCTTCTTGTTCTCCTCCCAGGAGATCTCCTCCTGGAGGGCCACCAGCCGCTCGTAACGCGCCTGGACGACCTCCTTGGGGATCTGGCCGTCCATCGTGGCGGCCGGGGTCCCGGGGCGCTTGGAGTACTGGAAGGTGAAGGCCTGCGCGAAGCGGGACTCGCGGACCGTGTGCAGGGTCTGCTCGAAGTCCTCCTCGGTCTCGCCCGGGAAGCCGACGATGATGTCCGTGGAGATGGCGGCGTCCGGCATCGCGGCGCGCACCTTCTCGATGATGCCGAGGAAGCGCTCCTGGCGGTACGAGCGGCGCATCGCCTTGAGGACCGTGTCCGAGCCGGACTGCAGCGGCATGTGCAGCTGCGGCATCACGTTCGGCGTCTCGGCCATGGCGGCGATGACGTCGTCGGTGAAGTCGCGGGGGTGCGGCGAGGTGAACCGGACCCGCTCCAGCCCTTCGATCTTGCCGCAGGCGCGCAGCAGCTTGCTGAACGCCTCGCGGTCGCCGATGTCGGAGCCGTACGCGTTGACGTTCTGGCCGAGCAGGGTGATCTCGGAGACGCCCTCGCCCACCAGTGCCTCGATCTCGGCGAGGATGTCGCCGGGGCGGCGGTCCTTCTCCTTGCCGCGCAGGGCCGGGACGATGCAGAAGGTGCAGGTGTTGTTGCAGCCCACGGAGATCGAGACCCAGGCCGCGTACGCGCTCTCGCGGCGGGTGGGCAGCGTGGAGGGGAACGCCTCCAGCGACTCGGCGATCTCGACCTGGGCCTCCTCCTGGACGCGGGCCCGCTCCAGGAGCACCGGCAGCTTGCCGATGTTGTGCGTCCCGAAGACCACGTCGACCCAGGGGGCCTTCCTGACGATGGTGTCGCGGTCCTTCTGGGCCAGACAGCCGCCGACGGCGATCTGCATCCCGGGCCGCGCGGCCTTGCGGGGCGCGAGCTGGCCGAGGTTGCCGTAGAGCCGGTTGTCGGCGTTCTCCCGCACCGCGCAGGTGTTGAAGACGACGACATCGGCCCCGTCGGCGCCCTGCGGCGCGGGGACGTATCCGGCGTCCTCCAGCAGGCCCGACAGCCGCTCGGAGTCGTGGACGTTCATCTGGCACCCGTAGGTGCGCACCTCGTATGTCTTCGCACTCATCTCAATCGACCAGGGTACGTGCTTCCACCATCACCTCGCCCCTCCCTTTCCCGGTACCGGGCTGGCAGGATCCCGCCCATGGTTTCCGCATTCCCCCGTTCCGGCGGCCGCCGGGCGTTCCTCGCGGTTGCCGCGGTACTGGCCGTACTCGGCCTGCTGCTGTGGTGGCTGCCGCCGGTGGTGGCCAGGCCGCCCGCGCCCGGCGGGCAGCTCACGCTGTCCACCGGCGTGCGCTCCGGGGTGTACGCGCGCTACGGGGAGCTCCTCAAGCAGGATCTGCGCCGGGACCTGCCGCGGGTGGACGTACGGCTGATGAACAGCGCGGGGTCACTGGACAATCTGGAGCACCTGGCGACCGGGAAGGCGCAGTTCGCGATCGCGACCGCGGACGCGGTGGCCGAGCGGCAGCGTCTCCATCCGCGGCAGGCGGCAAGGCTGCGGGCCTGCGCGCGGCTGTACGACGACTACCTGCAACTGATCGTGCCCGCGGACTCACCGGTCGGCTCGGCCAAGGACCTCGGGAAGCTGCGCGTCGGCGTGGGGGCGGACGGCTCCGGCGTCCAACTGACCACCCGGCGGCTGGTCGCGGCGGCCGGGCTGGACTTCGACCACGGCATCGAGGCGGTGCGGGTCGGCATCGACCGGATGCCGAAGCTGCTGGAGGAGGGGAAGCTGGACGCCTTCTTCTGGTCGGGCGGGCTGCCGACCTCGGCCGTGCAGCAGGTGGCCCGGCGGATGCCGATACGGCTCGTCCAGCTCGGGGACCTGATTCCGGCGCTGCACCGGCAGGGCGGGCGGAGCCGTCACTACCGGGCGGCCGTGATGCCGGCCGACGCCTATCCGCTGGTCCAGAAGGGGCAGGCGGTCAGGACGATCGCGGTCGCGAATCTCCTGGTCACCACCGACCGGCAGGACCCGGTTCGGACGGAGGCGATCACCCGGACCGTCATAAGGAGCCGGGACCGCATCGGTACCGAGGTGCATGCCGCGCAGAAGGTGGATCTGCGGACCGCGGTGTTCACCGATCCGCTGCCGCTGCACGAGGGCGCGCGGCGTTATTACGTGTCGGAGAAGCCGTAGCGGGCCGTTCCCGGGAAGGGGCGGCTTCCGAGGTGCCCGAAGGCGCCGGGGCGTGCGCGGACTTCCGTGCACGCCCCGGCGCGCGTCATGCCTTGGGCGCCCGCGGGGTGCGCGGCGCCTTGGGGGCACGGGAGGGACGCCGGGACGGACGGCCGCCGCCCGCCGCGCCGGTGCCGCCGCCCGCCGCGCCGCCGGAGCCACCGCGGCGCGGACGCCGCCGCCCGCCGCCGCCCGTGGACTTGGGCCGGTCCTGCTGCGCGGGGACGGCGATCACGACCGGCTGGCCGGACGGCGCCTGGGCGCCCGTGATCCGTATGAGCTCGCTGTCGCCGGGCCGGACCCGGGCCGTACCGGGGGTGATCTTCGCCCGGGACATCAGCCGGGTCATGTCCCGGCGCTGGCCGGGCGTGACCAGGGTGACGACGGTGCCCGACTCGCCGGCTCGCGCGGTACGGCCGCCGCGGTGCAGGTAGTCCTTGGCCTCGGTCGGCGGGTCGACGTTGACCACGAGGTCGAGGCCGTCGATGTGGATGCCGCGGGCGGCGACGTTGGTGGCGATCAGCGCGGTGGCCTGGCCGGTGCGGAACTGCTCCAGGGTGCGGGTGCGCTGCGGCTGGGACTTGCCGCCGTGCAGCGCCGCGGCCCGTACACCCTGCGACAGCAGGTGCTTGGTCAGCCGGTCGGCGCCGCGCTTGGTGTCCACGAACATGATCACGCGGCCGTCGCGGGCGGCGATCTCGGTGGTGGTGGCCCGCTTGTCGGTGTCGTCCACGTACAGGACGTGGTGCTCCATGGTGGTGACCGTCGCGGCCGACGGGTCCACGGAGTGGGTGACCGGGTCGGTCAGGAACCGGCGCACGAGCTTGTCGACGTTGCGGTCCAGCGTCGCGGAGAACAGCATCCGCTGGCCGTTCGGGTCCACCTTCTCCATCAGGCGGGTGACCTGCGGCAGGAAGCCCATGTCGGTCATCTGGTCGGCCTCGTCGAGGACGGTGACGGTGACCTGGTCGAGCTTGCAGGCGCGGCGGTCCAGCAGGTCGGCGAGCCGGCCCGGGGTGGCGACCAGGATCTCGGCGCCCTTGCGCAGCGCGTCGACCTGGCGGTTGATCGAGGTGCCGCCGACGACCGTGGTCGTGCGCAGACCGACCGCGGTGGCGTACGGGGCGAGCGCCTGGGAGACCTGGGTGGCCAGCTCACGGGTGGGCACGAGCACCATCGCGAGGGGGCTCTTGCTCTCGGCGCGGCGCCCCGCCGTACGGCTGAGCATCGCCAGTCCGAAGGCCAGGGTCTTGCCGGAGCCGGTCCGGCCGCGGCCGAGGACGTCCCGGCCCGCGAGGGTGGCGGGCAGCGTCGCGGCCTGGATGGGGAACGGCTCGGTGACGCCCTGCGCGCGCAGCGCGGTGAGAAGGGCCGGTGCCAGCGGCAGCTCGTCGAAGGAGACGGCGGGCGGCTGGGGGGCCGTCCGCGGGGACGGCTGGGATGCGGCGCTCTGTCGCGGTGCGGTCGCTCGGGTCACTGAAAGCCCTTCTGTGGCGGGAGGCCGAGCGCGTACGGCACGGTGCCGTGCGGTCTCGGGCCGCATGGGTACGGGGTGTACGCATACGGGTGTCGTGCGGCTGCGGTGTGCTCGCGCGACGACGTTCGGCGCGGACGGCGAGCCGCGCGGGGACGGGGGTACGGCGGTGGGCCGTACGGATACGGACGGGGCCCGCACCGGCCGGTGCGGGCCCCGTCCGCTGACGTGCGGTCCGTCAGGCGGGGATGATGTTCTCCGCCTGCGGGCCCTTCGGGCCCTGGGTCACGTCGAAGCTGACCTTCTGGCCCTCCAGGAGCTCGCGGAAGCCCTGCGCCTGGATGTTCGAGTAGTGGGCGAAGACGTCGGGGCCGCCGCCGTCCTGCTCGATGAAGCCGAAGCCCTTTTCCGCGTTGAACCACTTCACGGTGCCGGTGGCCATGTTTTTCTCCTTCTAGGGGCAAACCGAAGACCGCACTGCGCGGCCTCCCTGTCGCCGAGATGATCGCCCCACACCGGAGAAAGGTCCGGAAAAACAAGGAACGCCCGGGGCTTCCAGCCACCGGGCGCGCACAAAGTTCATGGGTACCACAACTGCAACACCGTCAACGGTAACACAACACTTTCACGGTCCTGAAGCGGGCTGTCCGGGGCCGGACCTGGAACGGGCCCGGACCGGGCCGGGACTGGTCGGGGCCGGGACCGGTCGGGGCCGGGACTGGTCGGGACCGGCGGTCACGGCGCGCTGCGCGGCACCACCACGGTCACCCGCAGCCCGTGCGGCCGGTGCGGCGCGAAGGAGAGCGTGGCGCCGCCGGCGGCGAGCAGCGCGCGGGTGATCGACAAGCCCAGCCCGGAGCCGGAGACGTTCTGGTGGCGGCCGCTGCGCCAGAAACGGTCACCGATCCGGGCCAGCTCGTCCTCGGTGAGGCCGGGGCCGTGATCGCAGACGGTGATCCGTACGCACTCGCCGTCCGGCGCCACCCCGACAGTGACCCGTTCCCCGGCGGGCGTGAACTTCAGGGCGTTGTCGACCAGGGCGTCCAGGGCGCTGGACAGGGCGACCGGATCCGCCCAGCCCGTCACGGCCCGCTGGCCCTCGTAGGACAGCAGCACCCCTTTGTCGTCGGCCAGCGGGCGCCAGGAGCCGACCCGCTCGGCGGTGAGCGCGGCGATGTCGGTGAGCTGGAGGTCGGCGGCAGCGTGCTCGGCCAGCGCCAGGCCCAGGAGGTCGTCCAGGACCCGGGCCAGGCGCTTGCCCTCCGTACGGACGGAGGCGATCTCCTCGTTGCCGTCGGGGAGTTCCAGGGCGAGGAGTTCGATGCGCAGCAGCAGTGCGGAGAGCGGGTTGCGCAGTTGGTGGGAGGCGTCGGCGACGAAGGCTCGCTGCTGTTCCAGCACCTCCTCGACGTTGTCGGCCATCTCGTTGAACGAACGGGCCAGGCGGCGGAGTTCCGGGGGGCCGGAAGCGGCCGCGACCCGGGACTTCATCCGGCCGGTGGCGATGTCGTGACTCGCGGCGTCCAGGACGCGCACCGGGCGCAGCACCCAGCCGGTGAGCCGGAAGGCGGCGCCCACCGCGACGAGCATGGCCGCGCACTCCCCCGCCCCGATCAGCAGCCAGCCGTGCAGGGTGCGGGAGCGCATCCGCCCGGTGGGCGAGTCGGTGACGACGACGGCCACCACGTCACCGTCCCGGACGACGGGCGAGGCGACGGGGATCCGGCCGCCGTCGTCCCAGGGCCAGATCTGGTGCGGGTCGTGGCTGCGGCGGCCCGCCAGGGCCTCGCTGAAGGCCCGTGCGCCTTCGCCCTCCTCCGGTACGCGCCAGTCGGCGGGGGCCGCCGCCATGGGCGTCCCGTCGCGGAAGAACACGCCGGCGCGGATGCCGTAGAGCTGGTGGTAGCGCTTGAGTTCGGCACTCAGCGTGGCCTGCCGTTCGTCCTCGTCGGGGGTCTTGCCGGCGCCCGGGCGGGCGGTGACGTACTGGGCGAGGGAGGCGAACCGCGCCGCGTCGTCGATCCGGTCGACGACCACCCGCTGTTGTTCGACGCCGGCGGTGATGCCGGCGAGCGGGAAGCCGAGCGCGAGCAGCACCCCGGCCATCAGGACGATCAGGAGCGGGAGGAGTCGGGTGCGCACGGTACGGGCCGCCGGCCGTCAGGAGGCCGGGCCGGCCGGTGACACGGCGGCGGGCGGTGTCACGAGGCGGTAGCCGACGCCGCGCACCGTCTCGATCAGCGCGGGCATCCGCAGCTTGGCGCGCAGCGACGCGATGTGCACTTCCAGGGTCCGGCCGGTCCCCTCCCAGCTGGTGCGCCACACCTCGCTGATGATCTGCTCGCGGCGGAAGACGACGCCCGGCCGCTGCGCGAGCAGGGCGAGCAGGTCGAACTCCTTGCGGGTCAGGGGGACGGCGGTGCCGGCCACGGTCACCTGCCGGGTGGACAGTTCGATGGTGACGGCGCCGAGCCGCAGGTCACCGGGCGGGGCGCCCTCCTGTGCGGGCGGCTCCCCCGCGGCGGCGGGCGTGGCGGCGCGGCGGCGGCTGACGGCGTGGATGCGGGCGAGCAGTTCGCCGGTGTCGTAGGGCTTGACCACGTAGTCGTCGGCGCCGAGGTTCAGGCCGTGGATCCGGGACCGTACGTCCGCCCGCGCGGTCACCATGATCACCGGGCTGCCGCACATCCGCCGGATCCGCCCGCAGACCTCGAAGCCGTCCTGGTCGGGCAGGCCGAGGTCGAGCAGGACCACACCGAAGGGCTCCCGGTCGCCGGGCAGCAGGGCTTGCAGCGCCTCCTCACCGTTGCGGGCGTGGGTGACGTCGAAGCCGTGCCGGGACAGCACGGCGGACAGGGCGGCCGCGACATGGTCGTCGTCCTCCACGAGCAGCAGCCGCACCGGCCCCCTCCTCACAGTGTGTGCCCGGCCGCGCATACCTGGACGCGCGGGTGCATGGGTGTACACCCGTACGCGGGCGCGTACGGATCGCGGGCCGTCCACGGAGCGGCCAAAAGGCATCTACGGCGATGGACGGCACGCACGTCAAGGGGGTATTCCCGGAGGGGCGGTTCCGTTATGCAGCCGGTACACCGGGGCGCCCGGTCCGCGCGCCCCGTTCACGCCGTGTGTCCCTTCGCGGCCGTATCGTTATGCTCAAATCCCGCTCAGATGTAATGACGCTGGTCGCAGGGCGTTACTAGGGTCCTCCCCAACCGAGGAGGACGGAGCTGTACGCCGATGAGCGAAGTATCGGTGACCAAGAGCGACAAGGGGCCCGCGCCGGCGGGCGACCCGCTGGTCGTGCTGGACAACGTGAACAAGCACTTCGGCGCGCTGCACGTACTCCAGGACATCGACCTGACCATCCGGCGCGGTGAGGTGGTCGTGGTGATCGGGCCCTCCGGGTCCGGCAAGTCGACGTTGTGCCGCACGATCAACCGGCTGGAGACCGTGGACTCCGGCGCCATCACGATCGACGGCAAGCCGCTGCCGCAGGAGGGGCGCGAGCTGGCCCGGCTCCGTGCCGACGTGGGCATGGTCTTCCAGTCCTTCAACCTCTTCGCGCACAAGACGGTGCTGGAGAACGTGATGCTGGGCCAGACCAAGGTCCGCTGCACGGACAAGAAGGCGGCCGAGGAGAAGGCCCGGGCCCTGCTGGACCGGGTGGGGGTCGGCACGCAGGCGGAGAAGTACCCCGCCCAGCTGTCCGGCGGACAGCAGCAGCGGGTGGCCATCGCCCGGGCCCTGGCGATGGACCCCAAGGTCATGCTTTTCGACGAGCCGACCTCCGCACTCGACCCGGAGATGATCAACGAGGTGCTGGAGGTCATGCAGCAGCTCGCCCGGGACGGCATGACGATGGTCGTGGTCACGCACGAGATGGGCTTCGCCCGCTCGGCGGCCCACCGCGTCGTCTTCATGGCGGACGGCCGCATCGTCGAAGAGGCCGAGCCGAACCAGTTCTTCAACAACCCGCGCAGCGACCGGGCCAAGGACTTCCTCTCGAAGATCCTCCACCACTGACCCTGCGGCCGGTCGTCATGATTGCCACCTTCCGCTGAACCAAAGGATGTTCACCATGAGGATTCGTAAGACGGCCGCGGCGGGTGCGGTGGTGCTCGCGCTGACGGCGACCGCGACCGCGTGCGGCGGCGAGTCGGGCACGGCCGGCGACAAGGCGTCCGGCGGAGAAGTCTTCAGCGGTACGTACGCGGTCAACGCCAAGGCGAACGTGAACTCGCCGGCCTGGAAGAAGGCCAAGCAGGCCGGGAAGATCACCATCGGCGCCAAGGCCGACCAGCCCTACCTCGGCTTCCAGGACACCACCGGCAAGCGGAGCGGCTTCGACATCGAGATCGCCAAGATGATCGCCGCCGAACTGGGCTTCTCCGAGAAGCAGATCGAGTTCAAGACGGTCGACTCCAACGTCCGCGAGACCGCGATCTCCAAGGGTCAGGTCGACTACTACGTCGGCACGTACACGATCAACGAGGAGCGCAAGAAGCAGATCGACTTCGCGGGCCCGTACTACACCGCGGGCGCGGACCTCCTGGTGCGCAGGGACGACAAGTCCATCACCGGCCCGGACACCGTCAAGGGCAAGAAGGTCTGCTCGATCGTCGGCTCCACCCCGCTCCAGGAGATCAAGAAGCCGAAGTACGGGGCCACCACCACCGAGCTGGCCAAGTACTCGCTGTGCGTCAAGCAGCTCCTCGACGGCCAGGTGGACGCGGTCACCACGGACGACGCGATCCTCAAGGGGTACGCGGCCGAGCGGCCCAAGAAGCTGCGGGTCGTCGGCAAGCCGTTCACCAAGGAGCCGTACGGCGTCGGCCTGACGAAGGGCGACAAGGCGCTGCGGGACGCGATCACCGACGCGCTGGAGAAGCACATCAAGAACGGCGACTACAAGAAGGCGTACGAAGGCACCCTCGGCAAGTCCGGGACCAGCTTCGTCGCGCCGGAGACGCCGCTGCCGCGCGGCTGACCCGGGTCGCGCACCCGCCGTCCACCGCCGCACGCCCCGTACGCCGCTCCGGCGGGTGTACGGGGCGCGGGTGCCTGAGGATCCACGCGCCGGGGCGCCCGTGCGCACACCGTCGCGGACCGCGCCCGCGCTCCCGGCCGTACACCGGTACGCCGCGCACGCAAGCGCCCGCACGCCGGGCCGCGCTCCCGTACCCCGCGCGCCGCGCACGCCCCGCGCACCCCGCACCGGGCCGTCCACCCGTCCGCCGCTGACCTGACCGCTACCGCGGAGAACCCATGAACGTACTCCTCGACTATCTTCCCGAGTTCCGCACCGGGTTCCTCGGAACCGTGTCGCTCACCGCGGCCAGCGGGGCGCTCGCCCTCCTGCTGGGCCTCCTCGTCGCCGGTTTCCGGGTCTCGCCGGTGCCCCCGCTGCGCGCCTTCGGGACGGCCTGGGTGACGCTGCTGCGCAACACCCCGCTCACCCTGCTGTTCCTGGTCGCCTTCTTCGTCGTCCCGCAGATCTTCTTCCCGGGCATCAGCCCGTTCGTGCTCGCGACGCTGGCCCTGGGCTTCTACACGTCCTCGTTCATCTGCGAGGCCGTCCGCTCGGGCATCAACACCGTGCCGCTGGGCCAGGCGGAGGCCGCCCGCAGCATCGGGATGACCTTCGTCCAGACACTGCGCATCATCGTCCTGCCGCAGGCCACCCGCACCGTGATCCCGCCGCTGAGCAGCATCCTGATCGCGCTCACCAAGAACTCGGCCATCGCGGGCGCCTTCAGCAACGCGGAGCTGTTCAACGTCTCCAAGCTCCTGAACGACCAGGGTCGGCCGATCGGCTGGATCTTCCTCTGGATCGCCCTCGCCTACTTGATCATCACGTTCGCCATCAGCGGCATCTTCCGGCTGCTCGAACGCCGCCTGGAGGTGGCCCGATGACCAGCGTCCTCTACGACGCCCCGGGGCCCAAGGCCAAGGTCCGCAACCGCGTCTACACCGTCGCCGGCGCGCTCGCCGTGCTCGGCCTGCTCGCCTTCGCCGTGCTGCGACTGGCCGCGAAGGGCCAGTTCGAGCCGGAGATGTGGAACATCTTCAACAACGCCGGCGTGCGGACCAACATCCGCAACGGCGTCCTGACGACCCTCCAGGTCTTCGCGGTCGCCGCGGTGCTCTCCCTCGCGCTCGGCGTGCTGCTCGCCGTCGCCCGGCTCTCCGACCACAAGCCGGTGCGCTGGCTGGCCACCGGGTTCATCGAGCTCTTCCGGGCCGTCCCGCTGCTGATCACGATCTACGCCCTGTGGGTGATCCTGCTCTCCTACAAGGAGGAGCTGGGCCTGACCGGCGACTCGCCGCAGTTCTGGGCCCTGGTCGTGGGTCTGACCGTCTACAACGGCTCGGTGCAGGCGGAGGTGCTGCGGGCCGGCATCAACGCGGTGCCCCGGGGCCAGCGCGAGGCGGCGTACGCGCTCGGCATGAGCAAGACGCAGGTCATGACGACGGTGCTGATGCCGCAGGCCGTCCGGGCGATGCTCCCGACGATCATCAGCCAGTTGGTGGTGACCCTCAAGGACACCTCGCTCGGTTACGTGATCACCTTCGAGGAGCTGCTCTACACGATCCAGCAGATGGCCAGCACCATCGTCGTCAACGACGAGAACCCGTACGTGCCGATGATCATCGTGGCCGGTGCGATCTACGTGGCGATGTGTCTGGCGCTGTCCGCGCTGGCCAACTGGATCGAGCGGCGTGGCCGGCGGGCCAAGACCGGCATCGTGATGGCCGGGGCGGCCGAGCCGGTCACCGCGTCGGACGCGCTGGAAGGCGCCGACGGCACGGTCGGCGGCCCGGTCGGCACCCGGCGGCCCCCGGACATGGGCGGCGGGGGCGGCATCACGCCCTGACGGTGTGACACCGTGAACGGGGGCAGTGCCGCGGGCGCCGCTGCCCCCGTCACTTGACGCGGGCGCCCGCAATGGGTTGCATACGCTGTGTGATCGCGCACCGGGCTCCAACTGCCAGTTCCTGTACGTCCCGTAAGAACCCGCGGACCGGGGGAGCCACGCCGTGGACCCGGTGATCGTCGTCGGGGCCGGGCCCGTCGGCCTCGCGCTCGCCCTCGCCCTCGCCCGCCTCGACGTCCCGTGCGTGGTGCTGGACGAAGCCCCCGGTGCGATCGATCCGCGGCCCGCCCGCACCGTGGTCCTGCGGCCGGACACCGCCGCGTTCCTGGAGCGGCTGGGCTGCGGTCCGGCCCTGGAGTCCGCGGGCACCCGCTGGACGGCCTGGCGCTCGGTGCGGCGGAGGCGGCTGCTGGAGCGGGTGGAGTTCGGCCCGGAGTCGCCGTTTTCCGGCTCACCCGCTTCACCCGCTTCTCCTGTTTCTCCCGTTTTCCCCGCTTCTCCCGCTTCCCCTGTGTCTCCCGTGCACGTGCCGCAGCACGCGCTGGCCCGGGCCCTGCGCACCGCGCTCGCGGCGCAGCCCGGCGCCCGGATCGTCGCCGGCAGCCGACTCGACGACCTGCGGCAGGACGAGTACGGGGTCAGCGCGCACACCCGTGGCGCCAACGGCGCGTGGTGGCGCGCCAGTTACCTGGTCGGCTGCGACGGCCCGCGCTCGACGGTCCGCAAACTGCTGGAGATCCGCTTCCCGGGGCGTACGGCAGTCGAGCGGCACGCCGTGGCGGCGCTGCGTACGGAACTCCCCTGGCCGGGCGAGGCGTTGCTGCACCGCTCGCCCGCGCGGCAGGGCGGCGGCGGGTCCGGCGGCGAGGTCACCGCCCGGCCGCTGCCCGGCGGGGTGTGGCGGCTGGACTGGCTGCTGCCGCCCGGCCGCGATCTGGTCACCCCGGACGCGCTGGTGGCCCGGATCCGCGACTCGCTGGCGGTGTGGACCGCCGAGGCGGAGGCAGGGGCCGGGTCGGGGGCGGGGATTGGCCCGGGGGCGGGAATCGTCTCGGGGGCCGACGCCGGAATCGGGCCCGGCTCCGGGAACCGGGCCGGGTCGGAGGCGGGCGCCGGGGCCTGGGGCGGGCCCGGCGCGGGCGCCGGGCCGGTGCCTGGTTCCGGCGGGAGGGGTGGGGGCCGGGGTGGCCCGCACGTTCCCGCCGTACCGCCGTACGAACTCCTCGACACCGGCGTGCACACGGTCCACCACCGGCTGGCCCGGCGCTGGCGGCGCGGCCGCGCCTTCCTCGCCGGCGACGCCGCCCACCTGCTCGGCGCGCTCGGCACCCAGGGCCTGGACGAGGGCCTGCGGGACGCCGAGAACCTCGCATGGAAGCTGGCCCTGGCCTGGCACCAGGGCGCTTCGGAAGCCCTGCTGGACAGTTATCAGGCCGAGCGCAGGGGCGCCGTCACGGCTCGGCTGCGCGCCGCCGACCGGGCCCTGCCGCTGCTGCGCGACGGCGAGCGGGGCGGCCGGTGGCGGGCCGTCCTGCCGGGGGCGGCCCGCGGGCACACGGCGATGCTCACCGACGGGCACTTGGGGCGCGGACCGCTCGGCGCGCCCCCCGCGTACGCCCGCTCACCGCTCGCCCCGGCCACCGACCCGTCGTGCGCGATGACGGTGGGCACGCAGGTCGGCGCGCCGGTCGCGGACGTCCCCGTGACGGCCTCGGACGGCTCCGAGGTACCGCTCCGGGCCCGGCTGGGACGGGGACTGCTGGTGGTGCTGGTGGCGCCCGGTACGGGCGTGTGGGACCGGCGGCACTGGAAGTCGGCCGGCCTGATGCCGCGCCTCTCGAAGACGGTGGACGCCCTGCCGATGCCCGCCGAGGTACTGGTCGCCGAGTCCTACCCGGGCGCGGTCGCCCACACCGTCCTGGTCGTACGACCGGACGGGCACCTGGTCGCGGCCATGGGCGGTGTCCGGCCGGCGGAACTGTACGCGTGCGCGGAGGCGGTACGGGGCGGGGGCTCGGGGGGCGGCCCGGAGGACGGCCCGCGGGACGGGACGGGGGACGGTTCGGGAGCTGCGGGGCGCGCGGAGGGCGCAGGGCTTGCGGGGCGCGCGGAGGGCGCTGCGGTGTTCGAAGGGGAGGCGCGGGTCAGGGCTGAGAACGGGGGTGGGGCCGGGGGTGGGCTCGGGGCCAGGAACGGGACCGAGGCCGGGGCCGGGATCGGAACCGGGGCCGGGGCGGGTTCGGAGGGGCCGTTCGCGCATCCGGCACGGCCGGAGGGCGGGCGTGAGCCTGCCGGGGGAACGCCGTCCCCGCAGGCCGACAGGGACGCGGGGCGGGACATGGCTCGGGGCACGGATCGGGACGCGGCCCGGGACGTTACGGAAGCGGAGGTCCGGTCGGGGGGCGGGGCCGGCCGGTGAGCGCTCCGGCGAGCCTCGATGCGCCGGTCGGCGTGCGCCCCTTTACGCACCTCTCGGCGCCGGTCGGCGGTTGACCCTGCGGGAAGCCCCGTGCTTGACTCCGGAACGTGACGGAGAACGGTTCGCGCTTCTGGCGGAGGGTCCATCTGGACCTGGTCCGCTACGCGGGCTGCGTGTGTCGTCCGTCCTGCTGATCCGCATCCCTTTCCCGCGCGCCGCCGCGTTCGCCGCCGGTCGCGCGCCTCTTCGCGATCACTCAGGACGGTTCCTGTGCCCGACGTACGTACCCCGGCGCGCCCGCGTCCGGACGCCACCGGCGGCCCCACCGCCGCCGAACTCCTCGACTTCGCCCGCCGTACCGCCGCCGACGCCTCGCTCATCGCCTCGCTGCCCCTCGACCCCGAAGGCCGGACCTGGATCCGTCTGGACGGTCCCGGCGGCAGCGAGGCGTGGCTGATCGGCTGGCCGCCCGGTACGGGCACCGGCTGGCACGACCACGGCGGTTCGCACGGCGCGTTCGCCGCCGCCGCGGGCGAACTGACCGAGCAGTCGCTCGCCGCCCAACTGCCCACCGAGGGCTGGAAGACACTGGAACTGGCGGACGGCGTGGACCGGCAACGGAAGCTGGCCGGCGGCCGCGGCCGCGCCTTCGGCCCGCACCACGTCCACCAGGTGCTCAATCTCTCCGACGACGCGCACGCCGTCTCGGTGCACGCCTACTACCCGCCGTTGCCGCTGATGCGCCGCTACAGCCGCACCGGTCCCGTCCTGCGCCTCGAAGAGGTCGAGTTGCCCGAGGACTGGCGGTGAGCGCGGTCGACGCGCTTCTGGAGGCGGCGCGTGCCGGGCTGGACCGGGTGTCCCCCGGGCAGGCCGCGTCGCTCCAGCGGGACGGCGGGCTGCTGGTCGACATCCGCTACGCGGCGCTGCGTGAACGTGACGGCACCATCCCGGGTGCGCTGATCGTCGAACGCAACGAGCTGGAGTGGCGCCTTGACCCCACCGGGGCCCACCGCGCCCCGGAAGCCACCGGCCACGACCTGGCGGTGGTCGTCGTCTGCAACGAGGGCTACGCGTCGAGCCTCGCGGCCGTCTCCCTGCGGCAGCTGGGCCTGTACCGGGCAACCGACCTGGTGGGCGGCTTCCAGGCATGGCGGGCGGCGGGACTGCCGGTCCGCGCCCACGTCCCCGGATGAGGTGACGGCGGGTCCGCCCGGAGCGGACCCGCCGTCGGCGCAGAGGGCGGCGTCCCGGTGTGCGGCGTCTCAGGGTGTGGCGTCTCAGGGAGCGGCGTCGAACTGCCTGACCACGAGCGGCAGGGCCTTGCGCACCGTCCCGTTGTGGTCCACGTCCCCGACGTCCGTGAGCCGGTGGGCGGCCCCGTTGGCGGTCAGCTGCCGTTCGCAGTGGCGCGCGTTCTCGAACGCCACGTCCTTGTCGCCCTTGGCGTGGTACAGGTGCACCGGAACCTCCGGGCGCCAGTCACAGGTGGTGTCCAGCGCCTCCAGTTGCCGCCGCAGCTTCCCCCGCGGGCTGCGGATCGTGTCGAGGAATTCCGGCGTGAACAGTTCCTTCGAGGTCGCCGGCAGCGCCGCCGCGATCTCCGCCGACTTGTGGTCGCCGTCGAACAGGGACTCCACCGTCTTGTCGTACGGCGCACGGAACGCCTGCCCCGGTGTGTCGTACAAGCCGTACATCCGGTCCCACGCGGTCACGAAGTAGGCCAGGTAGAGCGACGACCGGATGATCTCGTCGTCGGCCGCGGCGGCCTCGAACCCGCTCAGGTCGAAGGGCCCGGCGATGGGGGCGAGCGCCCCCGGCCGGAAGTACGGGTCGGCGCCCCGCTGGAGGGCCCGGCCGACCATCATGGTGGCGGGACCCCCCTGGGAGAAGCCGCTGACCAGCACGTTCCTGTCGAGGGTGCGCTGCTCCCGCCGGACGAACGCCCGTGCCGCGCGCAGCGCGTCGACCGAGGCGGTGACGGTCGCCTGCGGATGGCCGTACGGGTGGATGCCGGGGCCCTCGCCCAGCCCCAGGTAGTCCGGCGCGGAGACGGCCCGGCCGGTCGAAGCGAAGAGCAGGGCCGCCGCGCGGTCGGTGGACCGCTCGTTCACCGAGGCCGCGTCCCCTCGGTACACGGTTGTCCCGTGCAGCCAGGACACGGTCCGGAGGGCACGCTTGCCGTTCTTGGGCACGGCGACCAGCTGGCTGGCCGTGGTGGGCTCGCCCCGGACGCCGCGGGTGCGGTAGACGAGGCGGTGGGCGCGTACGCCGTAGCGCACCTGGGCCGCGTCGATACCGGCTGCCTCCAGGCGGTCCGCGACCTCCTTCGCCTTCAGGTCGGCGACGAGAGTGACGGAAACAACCGAACCAGGCACCGGGCGCCGCTCGACGGCGTCGGGTCCGGCAGTGGGTGAGGTTCTGGTTGCGGCTGTGGGTGCGGCTGAGGTTCCGGTCGCGGTGGCGGTGGCGGTCGTCGTGTCCGTCCCCGTACCAGGGCTCTTGGGCAACGCTGACGCAGTGGTCGTCGCCACTGCCCCCGTGGCCAGTAAGGCCGCGGCGCATCCCAGGACGAGGACGCCGGGCGCGGCGGACCATCCACGGTGTTTCCGAGTGAAGATCATGCACCGCACTCTGCCGCCCACGGCATGCCCAGCACATTGCGGCCAGCCCCCTCCCCGGAGGGGGGTTCCCCAGAAACCGGAAAGCCGACTGGCGCAGCTCCGACCGCCGAAGAGGCGAACACGGCTGTGGGCACCGGCCCCGTCACCAGCCGAACTGTCCGTACGGGCCGGACGGCACACCGCAGGCCTGTACCAGCCGTCACAAGGTTCGACCGCACGCCACAGGCCGCACCGAACGCCACAGGACCTGGCCGCACGCCACAGGCCGCACCAGCCGTCGCACGGCTCGACCGCACGCCACAGGCCATACCGAACGCCACAGAGCCTGGCCGCACCAGCCCTCGCGGGGCGCGACCGCACGTCACAGGCCGTACCGAACCGCCACGGGGCCTGGCCGCGCGCCACAGGCCATATCGGACGTCACGGGGCCTGGCCGCACGCCGCAGGCCATGCAGCCGTCGCAGGGCTCGGCCGCACGTCGCAGAGCCTGGCCGCACGTCACAGGCCGCACCAGCCGTCGCGGAGCTCGATCGCACGTCACAGGGCGTACCAGCCGTGGGGAACCCGCCCTGGGGCGCTGCACTGAGCCAGTCGCGGCCGAGACCACTGCACGGTCACGGGTCCGCAGAACGTAGCGGCGCGTGCACCCGTGGCACGTCCACCCGACGGGCGAGCGTCCGCGCCTCCCGGCTGACGGCCGACCAACAGCAGCCGACGGCCGTCTCGCCCGCCACGCCTGCCGTCCCACTCCCCCGGCCGCACAGCTACGGCCTCGCTCCTCGCCGGGGCACTGCTCCGCCGGGCCACCGCTCCCCGGAGTCACAGCTCCGCCGAGCCACGCCTGCTCGATCTCATGCCCCACCGGGCCCTGGGCCACCTCCTCGCCGAGCCGCGTCCCCACCGGGCCGCGCCTCCGCCAGGTCACCACCACCGGCTCGGGTCCCCGCCGGATCACGTCTCCACCGGCTCACACCACCGCCAGGCACGCCCCACCGGCTCATGCCCCACCAGGCCACGCCCCTACCGGCTCACGCCCACCGGATCACGCGTCCGGCAAGTGGTACTCCATCAGCTCCGGATCTTCCCCCTCCTCCTCCAGTGCCTGCCGGACCACCCGCAGGGCCAGGCCCTCCGGGTAGCCCTTGCGGGCCAGCATTCCCGCGAGGCGCCGTATCCGCTTCTCCCGGTCCAGGCCCCGGGTCGTCCGCAGCTTGCGGTCGACCAGTTCGCGGGCCGTGCGTTCCTCCTGCTCGGAGTCCAGCTGTCCGAGGGCTTCGTCGACCGTCGAGGGGTCGACGCCCTTGGTGCGCAGCTCGCGGGCGAGCGCCCGGCGGGCCAGCCCCCGGCCGTGGTGCCGGGACTCCACCCAGGCGTCGGCGAACTTCGCGTCGTCGATCAGCCCCACCTCCTCGAAGCGGGACAGCACCTCCTGTGCGGCGTCCTCGGGGATGCCCCGCTCGCGCAGGGCGTCCCCGAGCTGCTTGCGCGTCCGCGCGGACCCGGTGAGCAGGCGCAGACAGATGGCCCGCGCCTGCTCCTCGGGCGTACGCGGCGGTCCCGCCTCGGCCCTCGACGAGGAGGAACCACCGCCGTCCTTGCGTTTCCTACGGTTCTCGGCGCCGCCCGCGGCGCTGCCGCTCCCGCCCCGGCCGTCGTCGTCACGTCCCCCGTCGTGACCGACTCCCGCGCCGAGGCCGTAGCCGTGGTCGTCGGGCCATTCCGTTCGCCGCGTCACGACGGACTAGCTCTTGGCCGCGGCGGCCTTGGTGCCCTTGGCGCCCTTGGCGGCCGGTGCCGGTACGGACTTGGCCGGGGCCTCCGCGTCGGCCGCCGCACCCGCCGCGTCCGCGCCGGGCTCCGCCAGGTCCGCCGGCTTGACGCCGATGCCCAGCTTCTCCTTGATCTTTTTCTCCACCTCGTTGGCGAGGTCGGGGTTGTCCTTGAGGAAGTTGCGGGCGTTCTCCTTGCCCTGGCCGAGCTGGTCGCCCTCGTAGGTGTACCAGGCGCCGGACTTGCGGATGAAGCCGTGCTCCACACCCATGTCGATCAGGCCGCCCTCGCGGCTGATGCCCTGGCCGTACAGGATGTCGAACTCCGCCTGCTTGAAGGGCGGGGCGACCTTGTTCTTGACGACCTTGCAGCGGGTGCGGTTGCCGACCGCCTCGGTGCCGTCCTTGAGGGTCTCGATACGGCGGATGTCGATCCGCACCGAGGCGTAGAACTTCAGGGCGCGGCCACCGGTCGTGGTCTCCGGCGAGCCGAACATCACGCCGATCTTCTCGCGGAGCTGGTTGATGAAGATCGCGGTGGTCTTGGACTGGTTGAGCGCGCTGGTGATCTTCCGCAGCGCCTGGCTCATCAGCCGGGCCTGGAGACCCACGTGGGAGTCGCCCATCTCACCCTCGATCTCGGCCCGGGGCACCAGTGCGGCGACCGAGTCGATCACGATGAGGTCGAGCGCGCCGGAGCGGACCAGCATGTCCGTGATCTCCAGGGCCTGCTCGCCGTTGTCCGGCTGGGACAGGATCAGCGCGTCCGTGTCCACGCCCAGCTTCTTGGCGTACTCGGGGTCGAGCGCGTGCTCGGCGTCGATGAAGGCGACGGAGCCGCCGGCCTTCTGCGCGTTCGCCACCGCGTGCAGGGTCAGGGTCGTCTTGCCGGAGGACTCCGGGCCGTAGACCTCCACCACACGGCCGCGCGGGATGCCGCCGACGCCGAGCGCGACATCGAGTGCGGTCGACCCGGTGGGGATGACCTCGATGGGCTCGTTCGGGCGTTCGCCCATCCGCATCACGGCGCCCTTGCCGAATTGCCGTTCAATCTGTGCGAGCGCGGCGTCCAGCGCCTTCTCGCGGTCAGTGCCTGCCATGGCTTCCACCCGGTTTGCTTGAGTCGATCGCTTCACGTCCATGACGCTAACGCCTGCCACTGACAATGCGCCCGGACCCGGCTCCGGCCTGTGGATAACTCCCGGGAACTCCGGGCGGAAACACGGGTCGGACGTCTCATAAGAATAGATGTTCGATTTCAGTGTCAAGCGCACCACGCGGGGTCCGGTCCGGTCGCCCCGGACCGGCCGCCCGGCCTCTCAGCCCTCCTTGTCCCCCGCGCCGGGCCCGTTCCCGCCGCGCCCGCCGCGATCACCCTCGTCCCCGGCCCCGGACCCGTTCCCGTCCCCACCGGTTCCGCGGTCCTCCAGCGGTGCGGCCGGCGGCTCGTCGTGCAGGGACCGGCGCAGCCGCCGCAGGGCCGAGGTCGCGCGCCGGCGCCGGCCGCCGCCCCGTACCCGGGCGTCGTCCGTGATCTCGTACCGCTTCACGTACGCCCCCAGGAACGCCTGCAGTGTCGCGGTCGCCGGGATGGCGATCAGCGCCCCGACCGCGCCCATCAGCGCCGTACCGGCGATCACCGACCCGAAGGCGACGGCCGGGTGGATGTCCACGGTCTTGGCCGTGATGCGCGGCTGGAGCAGGTAGTTCTCGAACTGCTGGTAGACCACGACGAACCCGAAGACCCACAGCGCGTACCAGGGATTGACGGTGAAGGCGATCAGGATCGGCAGCGCGCCGGCGAGGTACGTGCCGATGGTCGGGATGAACTGGGAGACGAGCCCGACCCACATGCCGAGCGCGGGTGCGTACGGCACGCCCAGGATCTCCAGCAGGACGTAGTGCGCGATGCCGGAGATCAGTGCCATCAGACCGCGGGAGTAGAGGTACCCGCCGGTCTTGGCGACCGCGATCTCCCAGGCGCGCAGCACCTCGGCCTGCCGGGACGGCGGCAGGACCGAGCACAGGGCGCGGCGCAGCCGGGGGCCGTCGGCGGCGAAGTAGAAGGAGAACAGCGCCACGGTCAGGAGGTTGAACAGGCTGCCCAGGACGGTCGCGGAGACGGCGAGCACATTGTTGGCGCTGTCCTGGACGTACTTCTGCAGCCAGTCGGACTTCAGCAGATTGTTCTGCACCTCGACCCGCGAGAGGTGGGTGTGGAAGGTGGTGTTGATCCAGCTGATCACCGAGTCCAGGTACTGCGGGAACTCCTGGACCATGGTGGCGATCTGGCCCGCGAGCATCGAACCGAGCAGCGCGAAGAAGCCCGCGGTCCCGACGAGTATGCCGAGGAAGACCAGCCCGGTGGCGCCCCCTCGGCGCATCCCGCGCGCCGCCATCCAGTCCACGGCCGGCTCGACGGCCAGCGCGAGGAAGAAGGCGATCAGCACGTTGAGCAGCAGCGAGATGAGCTGGTGGAACGCCCAGCTGGCAAGCTGGAAGCAGGCCACGAGGGCGAGCGCCAGCACCATGGCGCGGGGCAGCCACCGTGGCATCCGCTGGGCGGCACCCCTGGGGCGCGGGTCGTCGTGGGTGGTGGGATTCTCGGTCGCTGGCACGGGCCCAGTGTCGCTCACACGTCTGACAACTCCCGCCCTGCCCCGCTCGGCACGGCCGCCCGCCGCCGCCCGAAACCTCCGTGCGGCCCCACCGCCCAGGAAGCGTCTCCCCCGGGACCGTCGCCCCCGAAGCCGACGCCCCTGGAACCGTCACCCCGGAGCCGTGACTCCCGTCAGCGCTTGTCGTACGGCACGTCCATCGTCGCGCAGACCACCCGCCACACGTCCTTGGCCTCCCACCCGTCCGCCAGCGCCTGATGCACGGTCCGCCCGCCGAGCCCGGACATCACATGATCGCGCGCGAACGAGTCCGCGTACGCCTCGCCGAAGTGATCCGCCATCCGCTCCCAGAAGACCGTCAACCGCATGAAACCCACTCCACACTCGCCTTGACCTGCACGTATCTCATATCCCGCACTCCCGCACGACCGCCAGGGGCCTCTCGAAGGAGTGCCCTCCCCTGCGGCAGGGCCGCGCCACCCTGGCGACGCGGCCTCCCGAACCGGCACGAAGGACGTTCATGTACGCAGAGTAAAGCCCGGGCCCTCCGCCACCGAGTGGCCATCCGCTGTCAGGCAGCCGTCCGCCACACGGCAGCCGTCCGCCGCCGGCCGGCCGTCAACCGCGCACGTCCGGTACCCCGCCCCTGAGAGTGCAGCCGCGTCCACGCCGATGCCGGGCGGAGCGCACGGCCCTACCGTCGGTCCATGGCGGAAAACGGAGCACCACAGCCGACCTCACTGGCACGTGCCGAGCGCTTCATCTGGCTCACTGCCCGGGTGCTCGAACAGCGCCGTTTCGCGTACCACTTCCTGGGAGGGAGCGCGGACGGTGTCGACGCCGCGCTCGCCGCGTACGCGAATCCCGACGGCGGTTACGGACACGCCCTGGAGCCCGACCTGCGCGGCCCGGTCAGCCAGCCGCTGCACACCGCGCACGCCCTGTACGTCCTCGACCTGATCGGGCGCTGCGGCGGGCAGCGGGCCGAGCGGATCTGCCGCTATCTGACCAGGGTGTCCACTCCGGAGGGCGCGCTGCCCGCCGTGCGTCCCGAGTTGCGCGGCTATCCGGCCGCGCCGTGGCTTCCGGTGCCCGACGACCCGCCGAGCGCCCTCCTGACCACCGGGCCCGTCGTGGGCCTGCTGCACCGCAACGAGGTGTGGCACGCCTGGCTCTTCCGGGCCACGGACTTCTGCTGGCAGGCGGTGGAGTCCTTGGAGAACACCCATCCGTACGAGGTCCAGGCGGCGCTCGCCTTCCTGGAGGGCGCACCCGACCGGCTGCGCGCCGAGGCGGCCGCGCAGCGCCTGGGCATCATGGTGCGCGAGCAGCGGCTGGTCCTGCTGGACCCGGACCGGACGGCGGACGCCCCCGTGCCCGACGGCTACGCGCCAGGTGAGCATCATTTCGCGTACGACTACGCGGCGAACCCCGGCTCGCTCGCCCGCCGCTGGTTCACCGACACGGAGACGGACCGGGCGCTGGACCACCTCGCCGCCCTCCAGCGGGAGGACGGCGGCTGGCCCGTGAACTGGCGCGTGTGGGCCCCCGGGACAGCGCTGGAGGGCCGCCCGATGGTGACGGTCAAGGCGCTGCTGACGTTGCGCGCGTACGGGCGCCTGACCGCCCGGTAGCGGTCGGCGGCGGGCCGGGCCCGTCCGCGTCCTCCTGGCTCAGCAGCGGGGCCGCCAGGGCGAGGCGGTGCCGTGCGGCGACGTCAGGTCGATGCCGGTCAGCTCACTGATCCGGGTGAGCCGGTTGTCCACCGTGTCCAGGATCTCGGCGTGACCGGGCAAGCCTTCGAAGGCGCTCGCGGACACCGGACTCGTACGGACGGGGCTGACCGACCGGAGGACCGACCGACCGGAGGACCAACAGCGGCACCTGGCCGGCACAGGTGCCCGACGCGCATGAGGAGCCGCTCGGCATGACGGATGGCAGAACGCAGCACGGTCCGCACAGGAAGAGCACCGGGGCGGGGGCCGGAGCCCCCGGCCCCGCTCTCAAGGGCGTCTCCGGGTCGGCCCCCGGGCACCTCGCGTACGCGAACCGCATCAGGGCGGGCGGGGACTCCCTGCCGCCCCACTGCACGGGCGCGTACGCCGGGGCTGGGCCGGTACGACCGGAAGCCGGCTCGTCCCAAGCCCACGCCGGTGGCGCAGAGCGGGGCAGGGGGGCCGTTCGGTGACCCGGGGCGC
Organism: Streptomyces sp. NPDC026394; assembly: GCF_055567735.1. NCBI lineage: Bacteria > Bacillati > Actinomycetota > Actinomycetes > Kitasatosporales > Streptomycetaceae > Streptomyces > Streptomyces sp. NPDC026394. The sequence continues at coordinate 32,161 of NZ_JBVHPX010000020.1, read as the reverse complement.
CGGAACCGGGGCACACCCCGGCAAGCAATCCGGAATGACTGCTTCCGAGCGTCGGCGGGCCTGGCGCACCACCTGGCTACTGGTCGCCTTCATGCTCGTCAACTTCGCCGACAAGACGGTGATGGGCCTGGTCGCCAACCCGGTGATGGCCGAACTGCACCTGACCCGCGAACAGTTCGGCACCGCGTCCGCCGCATTCTTCGCGCTCTTCAGCCTGGCGGCGCTCGGCGGCTCCTTCCTCACCCGTACGGCAGGTACCCCGGTCCTGCTGCTCGGCATGGCGCTGCTCTGGTCCGCGGCCCAGTTGCCGATGCTGTTCGGCGTGGCCGGGTTCGGCGTCCTGGTCGCCACCCGGGTGCTGCTGGGCGCGGCGGAGGGCCCGGCGACCCCGGTGGCGGTGCACCACCTGCACGGCTGGTTCGAGGAGCGCGACCGTACGCTGCCGACCGCGATCTTCCTGGGCGGCGCGGCGGTGGGTGTCGCCGTCGCGGCGCCCGTACTCGGCGCGGTCACCGCCGCGTGGGGCTGGCGCTGGGCGTTCGGCGTGGTGGGCCTCGTCGGCCTGGTGTGGGCGGCGGTGTGGCTCCGGTACGGCGAGGAAGGACCACTGGCGCCCCCGGTGGGGCGGCGGCCCGCCGACAGCGTCCCGGTAGGACAGCGGCCCGCCGGTAGCGTCCCGAGGGAACGGCAGGTTGTCGGTAGCGACCCGGTAGGTCAGCAGTCCTCCGGTGGCACCTCCGTAGCCGGCACCTCCGTCCCGTACCGGAAGCTGCTGCTCTCCAAGACCTGGCTGTCCGCGGCCTTCGGCGCGTTCGCCGCCTTCTGGACGGTGTCGGCCACGCTCACCTGGGCCGCGGACTACTTTCAGGAGGTCGGCGGGCTGGAGCTGCGCCAGGCGAGCCTGCTGATCATGCTGGCCGCACTGGCCAAGGGCACCGCGATGCTGGTCCACGGCCTGCTCGTACAGCGCGCGGGCCGGCGCGCGGCAGCCGGTCTGCGCCCCCGCATCCCCCTGCCCTCCGGTGTGAAGAACGGGCTGGTGCTGCTCCTCTCCGGCGCGGCGACCCTGGCCTTCGCCGCGACGGACGCACTGTGGCTGAAGGCCGTGCTGCTGCTCGGCCCGATGGCCGTCTCGGACATCATCATGACGGTGGCGCAGACCTCGGTCTCCCGGATCTCCCCCGCGGACCGGCGCGGCGTTACGCTCGGCGCGTTGACCTGCGTCTTCGCCCTGGCGGGCATCCTGGCGCCCGCGGTGACGGGCCGGCTGGTGGACGCCGGGGAGACCGTCGCGGACGGGTACCTCGGCGCGTTCGGCACGATGGCGGGCCTGACGGTGCTGGCCGGAGTGGCCGTGACGCTCTTCCTGCGCCCCGAACGGGATGCACGGCGGCTGGGGGTGGCGGAGGCGACGGTCGTACGGGGGTGAGCGCCGCGCGCCACCCGCCTCGCACCACCCGTACCCACCTGGTCTCACCCGCCCAGCGCCCGCACCCCCGCCGTCACCACCACCGCGACCGCCACGACCAGCAGGAACGGCGCGCGGAACAGCAGCGCCACCACCGCGGCACCGACGCCCGCCACCTTGGCGTCGAACAGCAGCTGCTGCCCGTCACTGAAGGTCTCCTGGGCGGTGAGCGCGGCGAGCAGCGCCACCGGCAACAGGGCTGCGAGGCGCTTGACGAGCGGCCGCTCCAGAGCACCCGCCGGTACCAGGAGGCCGAGGTACTTCACCAGGTAGCAGCCCACGGCGGTGACGCCGATCGCGATCCAGACACTCATCGTGCGTCCACCTCTCTCGCGCCGTTCCCCCGTACGGGCGTATCCACGACGGTTTCGTGCCCGTCGGAGGTACGCATACGGGCCCGGCGCCCCTCCAGGTAAAGGACGGCCGGTGCGGCGAGCGCCGCGACCAGGACCGGCACGCCCGCCGGCAGCAGCGGCAGCGACACCAGGAGCAGCACGACCGCGAGCCCCGCGGCGGCGCGTTCCACCGCCGAGGTGAGCAGAGGAGCCAGCAACGCCACGAAGACCGCGGGACCGGCAGCGTCCAGGCCCCAGGCCGCCCGGTCGCCCAGGGCACCGGCGCCCCTGGCCCCGGCGAACGTGGTGAGGTTCCACAGGAGGTACAGGGTCAGCCCGGTGACCGCGAACCCGAGGCGCGCGCTGCGCCGGTCGGGCTGGGTCAGGGCGACGGCCGAGGTCTCGTCGATGACCCAGTGGGCGGCGAACGGCTTGGCCGCGGCCCGGAGTCCGAGGAGGCCGGACAGTCGCAGCCCGTAGAACGCGTTGCGGGTGCCCAGGAAGAACGCCCCGGCCGCGGCGGTGAACGGATTGCCGCCCGCGGCCAGCGCGCCGACCAGCGCGAACTGCGAGGCGCCGGTGAACACCAGCAGGCTCAGCGCGCAGGTCTGCGCCACCGACAGTCCCGAGCCCACCGCGGTCACCCCGAAGGCGAAGCCGGACAGCCCGACGGCGACGCCGACGCCGAGCGCGTCCCTGACGACGGCGGAACGGGGCTTGGCCTGTCGTGACGGAGGCGTCTGCCGAAGCTCATGGATGTCTTGGGCCCCCTGGACCCCTCGGAGGTCTTGGGTTTCTTCTGTCTCCTGGGCCTCTGGGATATCTCGGATCTCTAGGATCTCCTGGACCCCTCGGGTCTCTTGGCTTCCCTGGACCTCTCGGAACTCCTGGTCCGCCTGGCCCTCCTGGCCTCCCTGGAACTCTTCGGACGTGTGTATCTCTTGGGGCAGTTGCGACTGCTGATCTCGTTCTCGCTGCGTTTCCTGTGCCACGCTCCGGACCCTAGGAAGCGCCCTCCCCCGCGGTCTTGTACGTTCTTGCGCCGCCCGCCCGCTCCCGCCGGTAGGCGCCCGGCGGCACGCCCACGATCCGGGTGAAGTGCCGGTTCAGGTGGGGCTGGTCGGCGAACCCGACGGCGACGGCGGCTTCGGCCGGTGCCGTACCGGCCTCCAGGAGCCGGCGCGCCCGGCGTATGCGGGCGTTCGTGAGCCAGGCGTGCGGCGGCATCCCGTACGCGTTCTTGAAGGCGCGCAGCAGCGCGAACGGGCCGGTGCCCAGTTCCCGGGCCAGTTGTTCCAGGGTCGGTGGTGCGGTCAGTCGTGCTTCCAGGAGCGCTCGGGCGCGTTCGGCGGTACGGGCTCCCGCCGTGGCGGGCATCCGGGTCGGCAGCGGGCCGCCGTGGCGCCGCAGCAGCCGGGCCACCACGATGCGCAGCAGGCTGTCGGCGGCCAGCGCGTTGCCTTCCTCGGCCGCGCGGTGCACGCCGTTGACGAGGCGGACGGCGAGCGTGTCGTCCACGAGGGTCTCGGTGAACGCGGCGGTGCCGGTCAGGCCGGTCGTCTCGGCCGCGATACCGGCGACGAGCTGTTCGGAGGGGTAGAGCGTGGAGTACGACCAGCCTTCCGGCGCACCGGCCTGCGCGGTGTGCGGCACCTCGGGATTGATCATGATGATGCCGCCGTGCCCGGCGTCCGTGACGCCGTCCGGCAGTCCGACCCGCTCGACGCCGCCGGTGACGGCGCCCAGGACGTAACCGTCGTGGGAGTGGCGGGGGAAGGAGTGCCGTACGTAGCGGGCGCGCAGCAGGTCCAGGCCGGGGAGTTCGCCGTACTGCCAGTGCCGGGCCCACTCGCCGCCTTTGCGGCCGGCGGGCGCCGAGGCCCGGGGCCCGCCCGTACGGGCTCCCGCGCCCGCCGCCACCGGGTCCGCCGGCCCCGGCCCGCCTTCCGCGCCTCGCGTGTCCTCCGCCCCGTGCCCCGTCATGGCTCAATTGTGCGGCGGACCGGCCCGCCGCGGCCGGTCCGTCCGGCACGTGGACTGCGCCGACCGCCGCCGCTCGCCCGCATCACCGCAGGTGAACGGCGGGTCACCGGCGATTGTCAGTGGTCCGTTGCACGATGGGGGACATGGCCAAGGCAGCGCTCGACTCGTTCTCCCCCGCGACCCGCGACTGGTTCACGGGGGCGTTCCGCGCGCCCACCGCCGCGCAGGAGGGGGCCTGGCGGGCCATCGGCGAGGGTTCGGACGTGCTGGTGGTCGCGCCGACCGGCTCCGGCAAGACGCTGGCCGCCTTCCTCGCCTCGCTCGACCGGCTCGCGAGCGTCCCGGTGCCCGCCGAGCCGAAGAAGCGCTGCCGCGTGCTGTACGTCTCCCCGCTGAAAGCCCTGGCGGTCGACGTCGAGCGCAATCTGCGCAGCCCGCTGACCGGCATCCGCCAGGAGTCCGTACGTCTCGGGCTGCCGGAGCCCGACATCCGGGTGGGCATCCGCTCCGGTGACACCCCGGCCACCGAGCGCCGGGCGATCGCGAACCGGCCGCCGGACATCCTCATCACCACCCCCGAGTCGCTCTTCCTGATGCTGACCTCCTCGGCCCGGGAGGCCCTGGAAGGCGTCGAGACGGTGATCGTGGACGAGGTGCACGCGGTCGCGGGCACGAAGCGCGGCGCCCACCTCGCGCTCTCCCTGGAGCGGCTCGACCGTCTGCTGGAGCGTCCGGCCCGGCGCATCGGCCTGTCGGCGACCGTGCGTCCGGTGGAGGAGGTGGCCCGCTACCTGTCGCCGCAGCGCCGGGTGGAGATCGTCCAGCCGCCGTCCGGCAAGGAGTTCGACCTGTCGGTGGTCGTCCCCGTCGAGGACCTGGGCGAGCTGGGCGGCTCCCCCGTCCAGGAGGGCGACACCGGCGAGAAGCCGTCCATCTGGCCGCATGTCGAGGAGAAGATCGCCGACCTGGTGCAGGCGCACCGCTCGACGATCGTCTTCGCCAACTCCCGGCGCCTCGCCGAGCGCCTGTGCAACCGGCTCAACGAGATCGCGTACGAGCGTGCCACCGGCGAGGCGCTGCCCGAGGACCACTCCCCCGCCGAGCTGATGGCGGAGGCCGGCGCCGCCAAGGGGGCACCCGCGCTGCTGGCCCGCGCCCACCACGGCTCGGTGTCCAAGGAGCAGCGGGCCCAGGTGGAGGAGGATCTGAAGGCGGGGCGGCTGCCGGCCGTGGTCGCCACGTCCAGCCTGGAGCTGGGTATCGACATGGGCGCGGTCGACCTGGTGGTGCAGGTGGAGTCCCCGCCGTCGGTCGCCTCCGGCCTTCAGCGGGTCGGCCGGGCCGGCCATCAGGTCGGCGCGGTGTCCCGGGGCGTGGTCTTCCCCAAGTACCGCGGCGACCTCGTGCAGGCCGCGGTGGTCACGGAGCGGATGCGCGCGGGGGCCATCGAATCGCTGCGCGTGCCCGCCAATCCGCTCGACGTGCTGGCCCAGCAACTGGTCGCGATGGCGTCGATGGACACCTGGGACGTGACCGAGCTGCTGGCCCTGGTCCGCCGGTCCGCCTCCTTCGCGGCCCTGCCCGAGTCGGCGTTCAACGGCGTGCTGGACATGCTCGCGGGCCGCTATCCGTCCGACGCCTTCGCCGAGTTGCGTCCGCGCGTCGTCTGGGACCGGGTGGCGCAGACGGTCACCGGCCGCCCGGGGGCACAGCGGCTGGCCGTCACGTCCGGCGGCACGATTCCCGACCGGGGCCTCTTCGGCGTCTTCCTGGCCGGCGCCGAACCGACGAAGGGCGGCGGCTCCACCCGGGGTGGCGGGCGACGGGTGGGCGAACTGGACGAGGAGATGGTCTACGAGTCCCGCGTCGGCGACGTCTTCACCCTCGGTACGACGTCCTGGCGCATCGAGGACATCACCCGTGACCGGGTGCTGGTCTCCCCGGCCCCCGGTGTGCCCGGCAGGCTGCCCTTCTGGAAGGGCGACCAGCTCGGCCGCCCCCTCGAACTGGGCCGCGCGCTCGGCGCGTTCCTCCGCGAGATCGGCGCGCTCGCCCCGGAGGCCGCCCGCGAGCGGCTGGCCGCCGCCGGCCTGGACGACTGGGCGACGGGCAACGTCCTCGCGTACCTCGCCGAGCAGAAGCAGACCTGCGGCCATGTGCCGGACGACCGCACGATCGTCGTCGAGCGCTTCCGCGACGAGCTGGGCGACTGGCGGGTGGTGGTGCACTCCCCGTTCGGCGCGCAGGTGCACGCCCCCTGGGCGCTCGCCCTCGGTGCCCGCCTCGCCGAGCGCTACGGCATGGACGCGCAGGTCATGCACGCCGACGACGGCATCGTGCTGCGCCTGCCGGACGCCGACCTGATGGGCCTGGACCTGCTCGACAGCGACACCGGCGACTTCGACCCGGCGGCCCGCGGCATGGAGTACGACCCCGAGCAGTCCCCCGTGGGCGCCGCCGACGTCGTCTTCGACAAGGGCGAGGTCGACCAGGTGGTCACGGACCAGGTGGGCGGCTCGGCCCTGTTCGCCTCCCGGTTCCGCGAGTGCGCGGCCCGCGCCCTGCTGCTGCCCCGCCGCACCCCCGGCAAGCGCACTCCCCTGTGGCAGCAGCGGCAGCGTGCCTCCCAGCTCCTCCAGGTGGCGGGCGAGTTCGGATCGTTCCCGATCGTGCTGGAAGCCGTCCGCGAGTGCCTCCAGGACGTCTTCGACGTACCCGGCCTGACCGAGCTGATGGGCGACATCGAGGCCCGCCGGGTCCGCCTCGTCGAGGTCACCACCCCCGAGCCCTCCCCCTTCGCCCGCTCCCTGCTGTTCGGGTACGTGGCCCAGTTCCTGTACGAGGGCGACTCCCCCCTCGCCGAACGCCGGGCCGCCGCGCTCTCCCTGGACTCCCGGCTGCTGGCCGAGCTGCTCGGCCAGGCCGAACTGCGCGAACTGCTCGACGCCGACGTCCTGGCCGAGCTGGAGAGCGAGCTCCAGTGGCGCACCGAGGACCGCCGGGTCAAGGACGCGGAAGGCGTCGCCGACCTGCTGCGGATGCTCGGCCCGCTCACCGACGGCGAACTGGCCGAGCGCGGCGCCGAGTCAGGGTGGGTACGGGAGCTGGCGTCGGCCCGCCGGGCCATCACGGTCCGTATCGCCGGCCGGGACCACTGGGCCGCGATCGAGGACGCCGGCCGGCTGCGCGACGCCCTGGGCACGGCGCTGCCCGTGGGCGTCCCCGAGTCGTTCACCGAGCCCGTGAAGGATCCGCTCGGCGATCTCCTGTCCCGCTATGCGCGTACGCACGGCCCGTTCACCTCCGAACAGGCCGCCACCCGCTTCGGTCTCGGCACGGCCGTCACCGACGGCGCCCTGCAGCGCCTGGCCGCGGCCGGCCGCGTGGTACAAGGCGAGTTCCACCCCTCCGGCATCGGCCAGGAATGGTGCGACGCCCAAGTGCTGCGCCGCCTGCGCCGCCGCTCCCTGGCCGCACTGCGGCACGAGCTGGAGCCCGTACCGCCCGCCGCCCTCGCGTCCTTCCTCCCGCAGTGGCAGCAAGTGGGGCCCCTGGCGCCCAAGGCTCCCTACGGACCGGGGACGGGCGGGTCGGGCGCGCGGCGCGGCGGCTCGTACGGCCTGCGCGGCATCGACGGCCTGGTCCGCGCCGTCGAGCAGTTGCAAGGGGCGTCCGTGCCCGCCTCCGCCCTGGAGAAACTGGTCCTGCCGTCCCGGGTCGGCGACTACGCCCCGGCGCTGCTGGACGAGCTGACCTCCACCGGCGAAGTGCTGTGGGCCGGCGCGGGAGCGCTGCCCGGCAAGGACGGCTGGGTGTCCCTCTACCTCGCCGACACCGCCCCGTTGCTCCTGCCGCCACCGCACCCGCTGGAGCTGTCCCCCCTCCACGAATCCGTCCTCCAGGCCCTCGCCCCCGGCTACGGCCTCTTCTTCCGCCAGCTCGCCGACCAGGTCCGCGCCACCACCCACCCCGAAGCGACGGATCCCCAACTCGCCGATGCCCTGTGGGACCTGGCCTGGTCCGGCCGCCTCACCAACGACACCCTCGCCCCGCTCCGGTCCCTCCTCGGCTCGGGCCGCACGTCCGGCTCGACCGCGCACCGCGCCAAGCGCGCGGTCCCCCGCGGCCGGTACGGCACACTGACCGCCGCCACCGGCCGTACGGGCCGCCCCACCGCCTCCCGCTCCGGCCCGCCCACCGTCGCCGGCCGCTGGTCGCTGCTCCCCGCCCCCGAACCGGAACCCACCCACCGCGCCCACGCCCTGGCACGCGCGCTCCTGGACCGCCACGGCGTCGTCACCCGCGGCGCCGTGGCCGCCGAAGGCGTCGAGGGCGGCTTCTCCGCCGCGTACCGCGTCCTGGCCGCCTTCGAGGAGACCGGGCAGGCCCGGCGCGGCTATGTGGTCGAAGGGCTGGGAGCGGCGCAGTTCGCGATGGACGGTGCGGTCGACCGGCTCCGCGCCGTCAACACCGGCCGCGAGCGGGCCGCCGACGCGTACGCCCAGGACGGCCCGGGGGACCGCCGCTCCGCCGGACCGCAGCGGGCCCTGGTACTGGCCGCCGCCGACCCGGCGAACGCCTACGGAGCCGCCCTGTCCTGGCCCGAGCCGCCCGACGGTTCCACGCACAAACCGGGCCGCAAGGCGGGCTCCCTGGTCGTCCTCGTCGACGGCGAACTGACGCTCTACATGGAGCGCGGCGGCAAGACACTGCTGGCCTGGACGCACGCCTCCGACGGCACGGCGCCCGACAGCGGCTCCCCCGCCGGCACCCGGCTGCGGCTCGCCCTCGAAGCGCTCACCGACGCGGCCCGCGCGGGCGCCCTCGGCACGATCACCGTGGAGCGCGTCAACGGCACCGCCGCCCTCACCGCCCCGCTCGCCCCTGCCCTGGAGGACGCCGGTTTCCACCCCACCCCACGCGGCTTCCGCCTCCGCCCCTGACCACCACGACGCAGCCGCCCGCACACCGGGTCCGCGGTCCGCATCCGCAGACCGCGTCCGTACGCCCCGTCCGCGTATCGCGACCGCACACGACGTACGTGGACGGCACCCGCACACGAATTCGGGGACGGCACCCGCACACCGCATCCGTACACGGTCCAGGACTCGCCCGGCCCGGCCCCGGACCAGCCGATTCAGCGCCCCCGCACCTGTCCTCCACATCCGGCCCCCACCCCCAGCTCCCACACCCGACCCACCACCCGCCCTCACCCGGCACAATGTCCCCATGCCCGAAGGCGACACCGTTTGGCGCACCGCCCGCCGTCTGCACGAAGCGCTGGCCGGCAAGCCACTGACCCGCTCCGACCTGCGCGTGCCGAAGCTCGCCACCGCCGACCTGTCCGGCCGTACGGTCCTGGAGGTGGTCCCGCGCGGCAAGCATCTCCTCACCCGCGTCGAAGGCGGACTGACCCTCCACTCCCATCTGCGCATGGACGGCGCCTGGAAGATCTACGCGCCCGCGGAGCGCTGGCGGGGCGGCCCCGCCCACCAGATCCGCGCGGTCCTCGCCACCGCCGACCGCACCGCCGTCGGCTACCGCCTCCCCGTCCTCGAACTCCTGCGCACCGCCGACGAGGACGACGCCGTGGGCCATCTGGGCCCCGACCTGCTCGGCCCCGACTGGGACCCGGCCGAGGCCCTGCGCCGTCTGCTCGCCGACCCCGCCCGCCCCCTCGGCGAGGCCCTGCTCGACCAGCGCAACCTGGCCGGCATCGGCAACGTCTTCAAGTGCGAACTGTGCTTCCTGCTGCGCGCCTCTCCCTGGCTCCCGATCGGCCGCCTGCCGACACCGGAGCGCGCCACCGCCCTCGCCAAGAAGCTCCTGGAAGCCAACAAGGACCGTCTCGCCCGCGTCACGACGCCGAGCGCCCGCCCGGACCGTCGCCAGTGGGTCTACGGCCGCGCCGGCCGGCCCTGCTTCCGCTGCGGCACACCGATCCGTACGGGAGAACAGGGTCCGCCCACCCAGGAACGCGTCACCTACTGGTGCCCCACCTGCCAACCGGAGGAGGACGGAACGGCACCGGAGGGCCACAAGGCAACGCCGACGCACGGCACCTGACGGTGCGTCACCTCACGGTCCCGCCCTACCGCCACCCAGCGCCGCCCCGTCCCGGCACCACCACGCCCCAACTCCGTCACCGAAGCCGACGCCGCCAGGCCGCCACGCCACCGACGCCGCCACCCCGGCTGATCCGCCCTCCCGTCCCTTCGGCCGATCGGGTGACCACCCTCCCCCTCCCAGCGGCCCGACGCCCCTACCACCGGCCGCCGGAACCTCCACCCCGCCTCCGGCCCCACCCACTTCGCCTCCTGTTCCCGTTCCTGCCACCGCTGCCGCCCCCACCCCTGCCCCGCATCCGCTCCGCCCACGGCACGCAGTGCACCGGCAGCAGGCTCAGCCCCCACCCGCCGGCCGCCACCGCTCCCTCGACGATCCCTTGTGTGCCCGGCCACAGCGTCAGCCGGAGTACGGCCCACCACCACAGGCACGCGGCCGCAGCCCTGGCCGCCAGCCGGGCCGGGGATATACCGAACCGGGCGAAGAAGTCGTGCCTAGCCATGGCTGCCTCCTCCGGCCGACGCTAGACGGACGCAGCCGCCCAGCGGGAGGGCGCACCGGGGCACAACCGGCGCGAACGTTTCGACGGGGCCCGCTCGTCCATGCCCCGTTCTCACGGATCTCTGTCTTCCCGGTATTTTCGCCCGCCACCACCCCGACCGCATCCAGACGCCCCGCGCCCGGCGCCCGGCGCGACGGACGCGCGCACCGGCGCCGCCGCCCCCTCCCACCCCGTACACCAGCCCGAACCCGTACCTCCCCGGCCCGTCGCCCGGAGTCTCTTACGCTGCACTGAATGATCACCGCCGACGGCGGGCACCGCCCGAGATCCACCGAACGGAGGCCGCCCGTGAGCACCGATTTCCCCGCCCGCGAGCTGCGCATCGGAACCCGTACGAGCCCCATGGCCCTCGCCCAGACCGCCCACGTCACCCACCTGCTGCACCAGCTCGACCCGGAGCTGCGGACCGTGGCCGTCCCGGTCCGGACCGAGGCCGACCTCTGGCACGGCGAGTTGTCCGGCATCGGCGGGAAGGACCTGTTCGTCAAGGCTCTCGACGCGCGGTTGCAGAGCGGCGACGTCGATCTCGCGCTGCACTGCCTCAAGGACGTGCCCGGCGACGTGCCGCTCCGCGCGGGCCTGGTCGTCGCCGCGCATCTGGAGCGCGCCGACGTCCGGGACGTCCTGGTCGTCCCCGAGCACTCGGCGGTGCGCCACCTCGACGAACTCCCTCCCGGCGCCCGGATCGGCACCGCTTCCGTACGCCGCCGGGCCCAGCTCCTGCGTACCCGCCCCGACCTGCGGATCGTTCCGGTACGTGGCGCGGTGGGCACCCGCCTCGACCTCCTGGACGGCAAGCACACCGGCCCCGTCGACCCCACCGAACCGGCCGACTCCACCGAACCCGTCCACCCCACCGGCCTCGACGCCCTGATCCTGGCAAGCGCCGGGCTGGCGCGGCTCGGCCTGAGCCATCGGGCGCGGCAGGTCTTCGAGGTCGAGGAACTGCTGCCGGCCGTCGGTGCCGGTGTCCTGTCCCTGGAGTGCCGGCGCGACGACAGCGCCGTCGCCGCCCTGCTGGAACAGCTCAACCACGAGCCCACGCTCACCGAGGCGACCGCCGAACGCGTCATGCTCCAGGGGTTGCGCGGCCACTGCAACAGCCCCATCGCGGGCTACTGCGTCACCGGCCCGGGCGGCCGGCTCTCCCTGCGCGGCATGGTCTTCTCCCCGGACGGCGCCGCCTTCGCGCAGGTCCATCTGTGCAGCGACGCCCCGCACGACCCGGCGGCACTCGGCGCGCACGCCGCCACCGAACTCCTCAGCCAGGGCGCCCGCTCCCTGATCGACACCGGAATCCCGCTTTGAACCCCCCGCTTTGAACCCCCGCTCTGAACCGCCGCGTTGAACCGCTTTCCCGCACCTGCCGCATTTCGCACACCGACCCCGACCCGAAAGGCCGGTGCAGGCAGGCGTACGCTCCCGATCATGGAGGGGCGTAAGGCGCTTCGGCGCCGTATTCGTATCTGGCTTGTCGTCTTCATCATCGGTCTCGTGCTGAGCGGACTGACGGCATTTCCGCTCAGCGCCGAAATCCGGTGGGCCGATGAACTGTTGCGGTCGGACGCGTCACCACTCGCCGGGCAACTTCCGGGGCTGGTGGAGTGGATCGGCAAAGCCCGGGAGGGGCTGGAGGCGACCGACGCGAAGTATCCGTTCCTGCTGTACGGAACGGACTGGCTGGCGTTCGCGCACCTGGTCATCGCGGTGGCCTTCTACGGTCCGTTCCGCGACCCGGTCCGTAACATCTGGGTCATCGACTTCGGCATGATCGCATGCGCGGGAATCATTCCGCTGGCCCTCATCTGCGGGCCGATCCGCGGAATTCCGTTCTACTGGCAGCTGATTGACATGTCGTTCGGCGTCTTCGGCGTGATTCCCCTGCTGGTGGTCCGCCGAATGATCAAACGTCTGGAGGCGTACGAACTCGCCGCCTAGCCGCGAACCGCACACCGCACATCGCACACCGCACCGAACAGCAGCAGGACCTCCCCCGAATTTCCGGGGGAGGTCCATCGCACGGAACGTCAGCCCGCCTGGCTGCTGTCCTTGAGCGTGCCCCAGCCGTGCCAGCGGTCGATCTCGATCCAGGCGCTGACCCGGGCACGGTCGCGCTGCGGGTAGGGGTCGCCGAGGTAGTGGTGGGCCAGCCGGTCGATGTCGGCCAGGTCCTTGTCCTCACGGAACTCGGTGACGCGGCCCATGATGCTGATGTGGGTGTACCAGCTCGACTCGTCGAGAACGGTGATCGTCACCCGGGGGTCGTTCCGCAGGTGCTGCAGGCGCTTGCGTCCCTCGTCCATGTTGACGAGCACCCGGCCGTCGTCCCAGAGGTACCAGGTGGCCGTGGAGACCGGCTGCCCGTCCGACCGCAGGGTCGTGATGACGGCCGGGTTGGCCTTCTCCAGCATGGCGACCGCCTCTTGCGGCAGCGGGGGTTTCGACATAGCGGACACTCCTCCATACGTTGCTGATCCGGCGTTCGTCTCCCCAACATGATCGTCCGCCCATACCTTCCCCCTTCACAGACACGCCACTACGGCGCTCCGTCACAGAGGGCGCACCACCGCGTCACCGTTCCGCCCCGCCGCGACGGCCGAGCGCCCCCCTGACGGCGTCAGAGGGGCGCTGAAGAGGCCGGGCCACGTCCGGTCATGTGCGACACGGACCGGCCGGGAAGAACCGAGCAGACGGACCGCGTTTGGGTCGGCCGGAGACCAGGCAAAGGTCAGGCGGACTCGGCCTGGAACATCCAGTGGTGCTTTTCGAGGTCGGCGGTGAGGCCGATGAGGATGTCCTGGGAGACCGGGTCGGGCTCGTCCGTAACGCGGATGCGCTCGCGCATCCGGGCGATGACGGCACCGAGCGCGTCGGTCACGACGCGGACGACCTCGGCGTCCTTGATCCAGTTGTCCTGCACCGTGTCGATGCCGCTGGTCTTCGAAACCGTCTCGGCCCGGCCGTCCGGCGAGACGCCGATCGCCGAGGCACGCTCGGCCACCGTGTCGGCGTAGGCGCGGGCCGTGTCCACGACATCGTCGAGCTGGAGATGTACGGACCGGAAACGCGGGCCGATGATGTTCCAGTGGACCTGCTTCGCCACGAGCGAGAGATCCACCAGGTCGACGAGGGCTCCCTGCAGTGCGTCCCCGACCACCTTGCGCGCGTCGTCGGACAGCGTGCTCTTGACGACAGACATCCATTTACTCCTTTTCAGGGCGAATGAATACGTTCGCCCATCGTACAAACGATTGGTCCTGTCTGTACGGATCGGGTACCCAGATGCGTTGCGGTAATGCGCGGACGCTTCACCTTGAGGACGAAGGTCCTCACCGCCCCCGTCTTTCTCTCCGGGGCCTCGGGCCCTTCGCCCTCCTCTTCGGCTCTCCCGTAGGGCTTGCCGGGGCGGGCCGCCTCTCACAGGCCCGTGAACGCCTCGAACCCCGCCCGGCGGCGCCGGACGGGGTTCAGGGAAGTCGACAGAGCATTCAGGAAGACACGGGGGGGACCCAGCGGCCTCGGGCCCCAACGGCCCGGCAGCCTCAGGCCGCCACGACGTCCACGGCCTCCGCGGGGGCCTTGATCGTCACACGGTCCTCCGGCACCCCGGCCAGCGAGGTCACGGACACCGAGTTCAGCTTGGGGCGGACCGGTGCGGGCACCGGGTCGCTCGCGGCGGCGGACCGCGCCAGCTCCGCGAGTGCCAGCTCGTCGCTGACCTCCCGCATGAGTTCGGACATGCGCACGTCCAGCGCGTCACAGATCGCCGAGAGCAGTTCGGAAGAGGCTTCCTTCTGTCCCCGTTCGACCTCGGACAAGTAGCCGAGCGACACCCGGGCGGAGGAGGAGACCTCGCGCAGGGTGCGGCCCTGGCGCTGACGCTGTCGGCGCAGCACGTCACCCAGCAGGCGACGAAGCAGAATCATCGCTGGCTCCCTCCTCGGACCTCGGATCCGGATCCTTCTCGCCCCACCGTACCGCCTCGGGCCTCGGCCGTGCGGGGCGCGAGTTCGTGTTCACTCAGGGCTGCAAACATCAAATTTCCCCCCGTTGTTCCGTATCCTGTGCCGCCGCGTTCTCTGTCAGTTGGCTCACCAGCAGCCGGAGCACCGCCGCCACGGTGTCCCGGCGGATCCGTCGGCGGTCACCTTCCAGCGTGAGGCGCAGCACAACGCCCGCTCCGCCGGGGCCCTCGGCCGCGACGAATACGGTGCCCACGGGTTGTCCGTCCTGGGGGTCAGGGCCGGCAACCCCTGTAGTGGCGATACCCCAGTGGGCGCTCAGCACACGCCTTACACCACGGGCCATCTGTCGGGCAACCTCCGCGTCCACGGCTCCGCGCGCGTCGAGCAGCGGCCCGTCGACCCCGAGAATGTCCCGTTTGAGCCCGGTCGCGTACGCCGTCACCGAGCCCCGGAAGACCCGGGAGGCTCCGGGTACCCCGGTGAGCGCTCCGGCCACCAGCCCGCCCGTGAGCGATTCGGCCACGGCCAGGGTCTGCCCGCGCGCCGCGAGCGCGTCGAGCGCCCGCGCCGCCGCGGACGACGTCTCGGCGGCCGGCTCCCCGTCGCCCTCGCCCGTACAGGCACGCACGGCCTCAGGGGCCTCAGGGGCCTCAGAAGGCCCGGGGACACCAGCAGGGGCGGCAGCCTCGCCGCCCGCCGCCACGCCCGCCTTCCGACCCGTATCAGCGTGCATTTCCGCGGCCACTTCGGAAGGTCGCCCAGGCGGTCGGCTCCGTCTTCACCGTACGGAGTTCCCGTCGTCCGCCACGGCCCCGGACCGGCCCGCGGCTCGCGCGCCCCCGGCAGGGCCGTCGCCGTGTGCCTCGGCGGCCGACCTGGCCCGCTGCTCGGCCTGTACGGCCCGCGCCTCGGCCAGCCCGGCCCGCCGCAGGACGATCGCCTGCCGTACGTAGTCCAGGCCGGTCACGACGGTCAGCGCCACGGCCACCGCCATCACCCACCACCGGAACGACGCCAGCGGCCCGGTCAGCATGAGCACGTACATGCCGACGGCGGTGCCCTGGGCGAGGGTCTTCAGCTTCCCGCCGCGGCTGGCGGGGATCACCCCGTGCTTGATCACCCAGAAGCGCATCAGGGTGATGCCCAGCTCACGGAAGAGGATGACACCCGTCACCCACCACGGAAGGTCGTCCAGCACGGACAGGCAGATCAGCGCCGCACCCATGATCGCTTTGTCCGCGATCGGGTCGGCGATCTTCCCGAAGTCCGTGACCAGGTTGTACTGGCGCGCCAGGTGGCCGTCGAACAGGTCGGTGATCATGGCGATGGCGAACGCCGCCCAGGCGAACGAGCGCCAGGCCGGGTCGTAGCCGTCCCCGTGCATCAGCAGCATCACGAAGGCCGGTACGAGCAGCAGCCGCACCATCGTCAGGACGTTGGCGATGTTCCACAGCCCGGCCGTCCGGACGGCCGGCGCCGGGCGGTGGTGCCCACCGGCCGCGGAAGCCGGGACTCCGGTCATCTGCCCGCCTCCTCAGTACACGGCGCGCCGTCCACCGACAGCACCTCGGCCACCAGGTCGACGCCTTCACTGGCCACGACCTTTGCTTCGACCATACGACCCGGCGCAAGGTCGAGTGAGGTGCGCAGCAAGGTGACGCCGTCGGTCTCGGGGGCCTGGTGCGCGGCGCGCCCCACGACCCCGTCCTCCTCGTCGACGCTGTCCACCAGGACCGTCAGGGTCTCCCCCAGCCGTTCCTCGGCGCGCTGCGCGGTCAGCTCCTCGGCCAGCCGGGAGATGTGCGCGAGGCGCTCGGCGACCTCGTCCGGGTCGACCTTCTTGTCGTACGTGGCGGCTTCGGTGCCGTCCTCGTCGGAGTAGCCGAACACGCCGATCGCGTCCAGCCGGGCCCCGGTCAGGAAGCGCTCCAGCTCGGCGACGTCGTCCTCGGTCTCGCCGGGGAAGCCGACGATGAAGTTCGAGCGGGCACCGGCCTGCGGCGCCTTCGCCCGGATCTGCTCCAGCAGGTCCAGGAAGCGGTCGGTGTCGCCGAAGCGCCGCATGGCGCGCAGCACGCCTGGTGCCGAGTGCTGGAAGGACAGGTCGAAGTACGGGGCGACCTTGTCGGTCTCCGTCAGCACGTCGATCAGGCCGGGGCGCATCTCGGCGGGCTGGAGGTAGCTGACCCGGACGCGTTCCAGGCCGTCGACGGCGGCCAGCTCCGGCAGCAGCGTCTCCAGCAGGCGGATGTCGCCCAGGTCCTTGCCGTAGGACGTGTTGTTCTCGGAGACCAGCATGATCTCCTTCACGCCCTGCTCCGCCAGCCAGCGCGTCTCGCCGAGCACGTCGGAGGGGCGGCGGGAGATGAAGGAGCCGCGGAAGGACGGGATGGCGCAGAAGGAGCAGCGGCGGTCGCAGCCGGAGGCCAGCTTCACGGAGGCGACCGGGCTGGTGCCCAGGCGGCGCCGGAGCGGCGCACGGGGCCCTGAGGCGGGCGCCACGCCCTCCGGCAGGTCCGCGGGGGCCGGGGCCGGTTCCGCCGCGCCGTGGCCGGGCAGGGCGACGCCTGCGGCGTCCTGGCGCTCGGCGGGGCTGATCGGCAGCAGCTTGCGGCGGTCGCGCGGGGCGTGGGCCTCGACGTTGCCGCCGCTCAGGATCGTCTGCAGCCGGCCGGAGATGTCGCTGTAATCGTCGAAGCCGAGGACGCCGTCGGCCTCCGGGAGGGCGTCGGCCAGCTCCTTGCCGTACCGCTCGGCCATGCAGCCGACGGCCACCACCGCCTGGGTGCGGCCGTGGTCCTTCAGGTCGTTGGCCTCCAGCAGGGCATCGACGGAGTCCTTCTTGGCGGCCTCGACGAAACCGCAGGTGTTGACGACGGCGACATCGGCATCGGCGGCGTCCTCGACGAGGTCCCAGCCGTCCGCTGCCAGGCGGCCTGCGAGCTCCTCCGAGTCCACCTCGTTACGGGCGCAGCCAAGAGTGACAAGGGCGACGGTACGGCGTTCGGGCATGGAGCCAGCGTACTTTGTCCCGGCAACCTCCATCGCTGCCAGGGTTGCCCCGTCCGGCCGACGCCCCGGTCCCGGCCCGGCTCGGGCCCGGTCCTGGCCTGGTCAGCCCGCCTGCGGGCCCGCCGAGTAGCTCAGCCGCTCGACCGCTCCCTTGTCGCCGACCTTCTCGACCTCCTTGCCGTTGACGAACAGCTGCACGACGCCGGCGTTGCCGACGACCAGGTCGATCCGCTTCTTGTCCGTGAAGGTCTTGGACTCGCCCTTCTTGAGCAGGCCGTCCTCCAGCAGCCGGCCGTTGGCGTCCTTGGCGGAGATCCAGCTCTGCCCGTCCTTCGCGGTGATCTTGATGGTGACCTTGTCCTTCGGGACGCCCGCGATGGCGCTCTCCGAGGGCCCGGGGCCGGGGACGGTGCTGGGCCTGGCGGTCTTGCCGGACTTGCCGGCGGCGGGCTTGGTCGGCTGCACCGGCGCGACGGTGTTCTCCCCCTCGGCGACCGCGCTCCCCTTGCCGCCGCCGCTGAAGAGGGTGAAGCCCACGAAGCCGACGACCACGACGATGGCCGCGACCATCGCCGCCGTCCAGTTCGGGCGGCCCCGCTCGGGCCGGATGCGCTCGGCCTCGAAGAGCGGCGCCGCGGGGGTCGGCTCGGGACGGCCGCCGCGGTCCCCGTCGAACTGCGCGACCAGCGGTTCCGGATCGAGCCCGACGGCGCGTGCGAGCGTACGCAGGTGCCCCCGCGCGTAGACGTCGCCGCCGCACCGGGAGAAGTCGTCCTGCTCGATGCCCTGCACGATGGGCACGCGCACCCGGGTGGTGGTACTGACCTCGTCGACGGTCAGTCCCGCCGCGATACGGGCCTGCTGGATGGCGTGGCCGATGGAGGGCCGGTCGTCTTCGGAGGAGTTGCCGATGGACACGTGGGCGCCTTTCGAGCGTGAGCCACCTGCTGGAGGTTCAGTCTAGGGGTGTACCGAAAGGGTCGGGCAAGCGGAAGAGCGGACTTTGTACGCCATCAGAAGGCCGGGTGAGGCCGCCGGACGCCCGGTCCGGTTGCCGATGGTGCACCATCCTTCCACCACCTCCCTCAACTTGACGTAGCGACGGAGGAAACGGTTGCTTTCGATCTCCCACAGCCGCTTCGGACCGCCCGTACGAGTGAACTTGGAGCGTGACTCCTGGACTTCCTCCGCCGTCGCCGCGCGTCCGATGGACATCCCCGGACGACGGCTGCGGAGAACAGCAGCCGCTATGAAGGCGTCTCCCCCCGGATGACCGCCAGTACGCCCTCCAACTCGTCCGGCTTGACCATGACGTCGCGCGCCTTGGACCCCTCGCTCGGCCCGACGATGTTGCGCGACTCCATCAGGTCCATCAGCCGCCCGGCCTTGGCGAAGCCCACCCGCAGCTTCCGCTGGAGCATGGACGTGGACCCGAACTGGGTGGAAACCACCAGCTCAGCGGCCTGGCACAGCAGGTCCAGGTCGTCGCCGATGTCCTCGTCGATCTCCTTCTTCCTGGCCGTGCCGACGGTGACGTCGTCCCGGAAGACCGGCGCCATCTGGTCCTTGCAGTGCTGGACGACCTGCTGGACCTCGTCCTCCTGGACGAACGCGCCCTGCATCCGCACCGGTTTGTTCGCGCCCATCGGCAGGAACAGGCTGTCGCCCTTGCCGATCAGCTTCTCCGCGCCGGGCTGGTCGAGGATGACCCGGCTGTCGGCGAGCGAGGAGGTCGCGAACGCCAGCCGGGACGGCACGTTCGCCTTGATCAGACCGGTCACCACGTCCACCGAGGGACGCTGGGTGGCCAGCACCAGGTGGATGCCGGCGGCGCGCGCGAGCTGGGTGATGCGGACGATGGAGTCCTCCACGTCGCGCGGCGCGACCATCATCAGGTCCGCCAGCTCGTCCACGATCACCAGCAGATACGGGTACGGCGACAGGTCGCGCTCGCTGCCCTCCGGCGGCTTCGCCTTGCCGCTGCGCACGGCCGCGTTGAAGTCGTCGATGTGCCGGTAGCCGTAGGCCGCCAGGTCGTCGTACCGCAGGTCCATCTCGCGCACGACCCACTGCAGGGCCTCGGCGGCCTTCTTGGGGTTGGTGATGATCGGGGTGATCAGGTGCGGGATGCCCTCGTACGCGGTCAGCTCGACGCGCTTGGGGTCGACCAGCACCATGCGCACCTCGTCGGGGGTGGCGCGCGCCATCACCGAGGTGATCAGGCAGTTGATGCAGGACGACTTGCCGGAGCCGGTCGCGCCGGCCACCAGGATGTGCGGCATCCGCGCCAGGTTGGCCGAGACGTACCCGCCCTCGACGTCCTTGCCGAGGCCGACCAGCAGCGGGTGGTCCTCGCCCACCGACTCCGCCGAGCGCAGCACGTCGCCGAGGTTGACCATCTCCCGGTCGCTGTTGGGGATCTCGATGCCGACCGCGGACTTGCCGGGGATCGGGCTGATGATCCGTACGTCCGGGCTGGCGACGGCGTACGCGATGTTCTTGGCCAGCGCGGTGATCTTCTCCACCTTCACTGCGGGGCCCAGTTCGATCTCGTAGCGGGTGACCGTGGGGCCGCGGGTGAAGCCGGTGACCGCCGCGTCGACCTTGAACTCCTGGAAGACGGTGGTCAGCGACTCCACGACGGCGTCGTTGGCCGCGCTGCGGGTCTTGCCGGGGCCGCCGCGGGTGAGCAGGTCCAGCGACGGCAGCGCGTAGGTGATGTCGTTGGACAGCAGTAGCTGCTCGGCCCGCGAGGGCAGCTCGCCGGGCGGCTCCGGCGCGGGCTTCGTGAAGTCCGGCACCGGGCCCGAGGGCTTGTCCGTGTCGTCCCGGCCCGGGCCGCGGGCGGGCGGCACCGCGCCGCTGTCCTGCTTCCTGCCGGGCGTGGGCCGCTCGTCGTCGCCACGCTCACCGTCGCGGTCCTCCCCGTCACGGCGCTCGCCGGAGATGCTGCTGCTGAGGTCGGCGACCAGGGGGGACGGCTGGACGCCGTGCAGGACGGCCCCGTCCAGCGAGGCGGCGGCCGCGGCGGCCACGTCGACCGCGTCCATGGGACGGTCGGCGGGCTGCAGGGGCGTACGGCGCCCGCGGCGGCGCTTGGCCAGCGCCGCCTCCTCTATGGCGTCCGGATCGTCCACGGGAGCCGGGCCGACGGCGCGCCGCGCGCCCCGCCCGGACCGGTCGCGCCGGTCCTCGGCGTACTCCTCCGGCTCCACGGCGACCGGCTCGGGCTCGTACACCTCGACCAGGCCCAGCCGGGCGCCGAGCAGCCGCAGCCGCTGCGGGATGGCGTTGACGGGTGTGGCGGTGACGACGAGCAGGCCGAAGACGGTGAGCAGCACCAGCAGCGCCACCGCCAGGGTCTGGCCGACGGTGAAGATCAGCGGCTTGGACGCGGCCCAGCCGACATAGCCTCCGGCGTCCTGCACGGCCGCTATGCCGTCGCCCCGGCCGGGCGACCCGCAGGCGATCGCGACCTGGCCCAGGACGCCGAAGACCAGGGCGGTCAGGCCGATCACGATCCGCCCGTTGGCCTCGGGCTGCTCCGGATGCCGGATCAGCCGCAGCGCGATGCCGCCGAGGAGTATCGGTACGACCAGGTCCAAGCGGCCGAAGGCACCGGTGACCAGCAACTGGACGAGGTCGCCGACCGGGCCGCTGAGGTTGGACCAGGTGCCGGCCGCGATGACCAGGGCGAGGCCGAGGAGCAGCAGCGACACCCCGTCCTTGCGGTGCGCCGGGTCCAGGTTCTTCGCACCGCGCCCGAAGCCGCGGAACATCGCGCCGACAGCGTGTGCCAGCCCGAGCCAGCAGGCCCGCACCAGGCGGTAGACGCCGCTGGTGGGCGACGGCGCGGGTCTCGGCGGCGCCTTCTTGGCGGCCGCCTTCTTCGCCGGCGCGCGCTTGGCCGGTGCGGTCTTCTTGGCGGGCGCCCTCCTGGCCGGAGCCGGCGCCTTCTTCGCCGGTGCTTTCTTCGCGGCGGCCTTCTTGGCGGCGCCCCCGGGCTGTCCGGCGCGCTGCTTCGAGGGGCCCGCCGTGCTCTGGGAACCCTTGCCGGACGTACGTGAGGCCATGGTGACGAGATTACAGGCGACGGCCACAGTGACACGAGCGCTCGGCCCTTCACCCATTCGTGTCGCGCTCCGCGCCGGACACTTCACGCCGACGGCCCACGACACCGGCACCGCACACGGCTGGTGATGGGCCGTCAGAGCCGCGCCGGGGCGGCAACCCGCCGCCGTGGCCCGCAGGCCGCCCGGCAGGCGACTGGAGCGCCAGGCGGCGCCGCAGGGCGCCGCGTCAGGAGGCGGCGTTGCCCGTGCCGGGTTCCAGGGCGTCCAGCGCCCGCCGCAGTCCGGTGAGCTTGCGCTCCAGATGGGCCGCGGTCGCGATGGCCGCCGCGTCCGCCGACTCGTCCAGCTGCTTGGACAGCGCCTCGGCCTGCTCCTCCACGGCCGCGAGCCGGGCGGACAGCTCGGCGAGCAGCCCCGCGGGCTCCCTGGCCTCGTCCGCCGCGGCACGGCCGCTCTCCAGTTGCAGCCGCAGCAGCGTCGCCTGCTCCCGCAGTTGACAGTTCTTCATGTACAGCTCGACGAAGACCGAGACCTTGGCGCGCAGCACCCACGGGTCGAACGGCTTGGAGATGTAGTCGACCGCTCCCGCCGCGTAACCACGGAAGGTGTGGTGCGGGCCGTGGTTGATGGCGGTCAGGAAGATGATCGGGATGTCGCGGGTGCGTTCGCGCCGCTTGATGTGCGCGGCTGTCTCGAACCCGTCCATCCCCGGCATCTGCACATCGAGCAGGATCACCGCGAAATCGTCGGTGAGCAGTGCCTTGAGCGCTTCCTCCCCGGACGATGCCCGCACCAGTGTCTGATCGAGCGCGGAGAGGATCGCCTCCAGCGCCAGCAGATTCTCCGGCCGGTCATCGACCAGGAGGATCTTGGCCTTCTGCACCATGGCCCGTCCTCCTCGCCCCGGCAATGAACCGGACGCCGCCCCAGGGGACGGCTCTGTCATGCCGCCCGTCCTTGTGCCGGTCATCGTAGCCGCACCCCGCCTGTCGCCACACCCTGTCACCGCGATGTCACTGTGCACGTAGCACAAACGCAGCGAGAGACCAGAAGGTTCCCCGAATACCGCTCTCCCACACGTGGTCGGCCACACTGAGTCAACATGCGGGGAACCTTACGAGCCTCATTTGACGAACGTGTCACCGCGTGCGCATCCATTGCTCCATCACCGTCAGCAGGTGGTCGGTGTCCACCGGCTTGGTCACGTAGTCGGACGCCCCGGCCTCGATGCTCTTCTCCCGGTCGCCCTTCATCGCCTTCGCGGTCAGCGCGATGATCGGCAGCCCGGCGAACTGCGGCATCCGCCGGATCGCGGCCGTGGTCGCGTAGCCGTCCATCTCCGGCATCATGATGTCCATCAGGACGAGCACCACGTCGTCGTGCTGCTCCAGGACCTCGATGCCCTCCCGGCCGTTCTCCGCGTACAGCACCGACAGCCCGTTCTGCTCCAGCACGCTGGTGAGCGCGAACACGTTGCGGATGTCGTCGTCGACGATCAGCACCTTCTCGCCGTGGAAGCCGCCGTCGAACCCGGCCGACACCAGGTCCTGGCCGTTGCCGATCCAGGGCTCCTCGACATGCGTCCGCGCGGGCTCCTCCACGGGCTGCGGCGCCGCCGGCGCGGGCGCCGCCGGCAGCTCCGGCCGCGGCGTCTCGACGGCGGCCGCCCGGCGGCGCCGCCGGGCGATCCCCGGACCGCTGCCCCGGGACGGCGCGACGCCGGTCTGCACGGCGTCCTCCGCGGCCTGCCGCCCCAGCTCCGCGTCGCGCGCCTCGGCGTCCATCGCGAGCCCGCCCGCGACCAGCTGCGGGTAACCCTGCGGCGGCAGCCCGCCCGGGTTGTACGGCAGGTAGAGCGTGAAGGTCGAGCCGCGGCCCGGCTCACTGGCGGCGTGGATCTCGCCGCCGAGCAGCCGGGCGATCTCCCTGCTGATGGACAGGCCCAGGCCCGTACCGCCGTACTTGCGGCTCGTGGTGCCGTCCGCCTGCTTGAACGCCTCGAAGATCACCCGCATCTTGCTGGACGCGATGCCGATGCCGGTGTCCGTCACCGAGAACGCGATCATGTCGGCGTCCGGCTCGCGCAGCGCGCCGTGCTCCAGCAGGTGCTCGCGGATGTCCGTCGGCACGTCGTCACCGGCGGGCCGGATGACCAGCTCGACGGCGCCGCTGTCGGTGAACTTCACCGCGTTGGCCAGCAGGTTGCGGAGCACCTGGAGCAGCCGCTGCTCGTCGGTGTGCAGCGTGGCGGGCAGCTCCGGGGAGACCCGTACGGAGAAGTCGAGTCCCTTCTCCGCGGTCAGCGGCCGGAACGTGGCCTCGACGTAGTCGACGAGCTGGACCAGCGCGATACGGGTCGGGCTGACGTCCATCTTGCCCGCCTCGACCTTCGACAGGTCCAGGATGTCGTTGATGAGCTGGAGCAGGTCGGAACCGGCGCCGTGGATGGTCTCGGAGAATTCGACCTGCTTCGGGGAGAGATTCCCCTCCGCGTTGTCGGCGAGCAGTTTGGCGAGAATCAGCAGCGAGTTCAGCGGCGTCCGCAGCTCGTGCGACATGTTCGCCAGGAATTCCGACTTGTAGCGCATCGAGACGGCGAGCTGCTCGGCGCGCTCCTCCAGGACCTGCCGCGCCTCCTCGATCTCGGTGTTCTTCACCTCGATGTCGCGGTTCTGCGCGCGCAGTTGCTCGGCCTTCTCCTCCAGTTCGGAGTTGGACAGCTCCAGCGCCTTCTGGCGGCTCTCCAACTCGCCGGAACGTTCCTTGAGTTGTTCGGTCAGCTCCTGCGACTGCTTGAGCAGCACCTCGGTCTTGGTGTTGACGGAGATGGTGTTGACGCTGGTCGCGATCATCTCCGCGATCTGGCTGAGGAAGTCCTTCTGGATCTGCGTGAACGGCTGGAAGGAGGCCAGCTCGATCACACCGAGCACCTTGTCCTCGAAGAGCACCGGCAGCACGATCACATTGGCCGGCGGCGCCTCGCCGAGCCCGGAGGCGATCTTCAGATAGCCGGAGGGCACGTTCTCCACCAGGATGGTGCGCTTCTCCTCCGCCGCCGTGCCGATCAGGGTCTCCCCCGGCCGGAACGTCGTCGGCATGCTGCCCATCGAGTAGCCGTACGAGCCCATCAGCCGCAGCTCGTAGGCGCCCGGCTCGCCGCCGTCCGCACCGATCTCGTTGCTGTCGCCGGGCTGCGCGGCGAGGAAGAACGCGCCGTGCTGCGCCGAGACCGCCGGGGACAGCTCGCTCATGATCAGCGTCGCCACGTCCTTGAGGTCGCGGCGGCCCTGCATCAGACCGGAGATCCGGGCCAGGTTGCCCTTGAGCCAGTCCTGCTCCTCGTTGGCCAGGGTGGTCTCGCGGAGCGTGGCGATCATCGTGTTGACGTTGTCCTGGAGCTCCAGGATCTCGCCCGCCGCGTCCACGTCGATCCGGACGTTGTGGTCGCCCAGCGTCACCGCCGCGGCGACGGCGGCGATCGCCCGCACCTGGCGGGTCAGGTTGCCCGCCATCTCGTTCACCGACTCCGTCAGGTCCTTCCAGGTGCCGGCCACGCCCCGCACCTGCGCCTGACCGCCCAGCTGGCCGTCCGTCCCCACCTCGCGGGCCACCCGGGTGACCTGCTCGGCGAAGGAGGAGAGCTGGTCGACCATCGTGTTGATGGTCGTCTTCAGGGCCAGGATCTCGCCCCGCGCGTCGATGTCGATCTTCTTGGTCAGGTCGCCCTTGGCGATGGCCGTGGTGACCATCGCGATGTTGCGCACCTGGCCGGTCAGGTTGTTGGCCATCGAGTTCACCGACTCGGTCAGGTCCTTCCACGTACCGGCGACGCCGGGTACGCGGGCCTGGCCGCCCAGGATGCCGTCGGTGCCCACCTCACGGGCCACCCTGGTGACCTCGTCGGCGAACGACGACAGCGTCGTGACCATCGTGTTGACCGTGTCGGCGAGCTGCGCGACCTCGCCGCGCGCCTCGACCGTGACCTTCTTGGTCAGGTCGCCGTTGGCGACCGCCGCCGAGACCTGGGAGATGTTGCGCACCTGGATGGTCAGGTTGTTGGCCATCAGGTTGACGTTGTCGCTCAGGTCCTTCCAGATGCCGGTGACCCCCGGCACCCGGGCCTGGCCACCGAGCTGGCCCTCCGTACCCACCTCACGGGCGACGCGCGTCACCTGCTCGGCGAACAGGGAGAGCTGGTCGACCATCGTGTTCACGGTCGTGACCAGTTCGAGGATCTCGCCCTTGGCGTCGACGGTGATCTTCTTCGACAGGTCGCCGCGCGCGACCGCGGTAGTCACCTCGCCGATGCTGCGCACCTGGGACGTCAGGTTGTTCGCCATGAAGTTGACGGACTGGGTGAGGTCCTTCCACGTACCGCTGACGCCCTGCACCTCGGCCTGGCCGCCCAGGATGCCCTCGGTGCCCACCTCGCGGGCGACGCGCGTCACCTGGTCGGCGAACGACGAGAGCTGGTCGACCATCGTGTTCAGGGTGTTCTTCAGCTCCAGGATCTCGCCCCGGGCGTCCACGTCGATCTTCTGCGACAGGTCACCGCGGGCCACCGCCGTCGCGACCTGCGCGATGTTGCGGACCTGGGCGGTGAGGTTGCCGGCCATGCCGTTCACCGAGTCGGTCAGATCGCGCCAGACCCCCGCGACGCCCGGCACCTGCGCCTGGCCGCCGAGCCTGCCGTCCGTACCGACCTCGCGGGCCACCCGGGTGACCTGCTCCGCGAAGGCCGAGAGCTGGTCGACCATCGTGTTGATGGTGTTCTTCAGCTCCAGGATCTCGCCGCGCGCGTCGACGTCGATCTTCTGCGACAGGTCGCCGCGCGCGACCGCCGTCGTCACCTGGGCGATCTGCCGCACCTGGGACGTCAGGTTGCCCGCCATGAAGTTGACGGAGTCGGTCAGTTCCTTCCACGTACCGCTGACGCCGTCCACCCGGGCCTGACCGCCCAGCCGGCCCTCCGTACCCACGTCCCGGGCCATCCGGGTGACCTGGTCGGCGAACGAGGAAAGCTGGTCCACCATGGTGTTCACGGTGTTCTTCAGCTGGAGCATCTCGCCAGACACGTCGACGGTGACCTTCTGCGACAGATCACCGTTGGCCACCGCCGTCGTCACCTGCGCGATGTTGCGCACCTGACCCGTCAGGTTGCGGAAGGCGGTGTTCACGGAGTCCGTGAGGTCCTTCCAGGTGCCCGCGGCGCCCGGTACGGCGGCCTGGCCGCCCAGCTCGCCCTCGACGCCGATCTCGCGCGCGACGCGCGTCACCTCGGCGCCGAACGAGGAAAGCTGGTCCACCATGGTGTTCACGGTGTTCTTCAGTTCGAGCATCTCGCCCGCGACGTCGACCGTGACCTTCTGCGACAGATCACCGTTGGCCACCGCCGTCGTCACCTGCGCGATGTCACGGACCTGACCCGTCAGGTTGCGGAAGGCGTTGTTCACCGAGTCGGTGAGGTCCTTCCACGTACCGGCGGCGCCCGGCACCTGCGCCTGCCCGCCGAGCTGGCCCTCGGCACCGACCTCGTTGGCGACCCGCGTGACCTCGTCCGCGAACGTGCGCAGCGTCTCGGTCATCGTGTTGATCGTGTCGGCGAGCTGCGCGACCTCGCCGCGCGCGCTGACCGTGACCTTCTGCGACAGGTCGCCGTTGGCGACCGCCGTGGTCACCTGGGCGATCCCGCGCACCTGGGCGGTGAGGTTGCCGGCCATCAGGTTGACGGAGTCCGTGAGGTCCTTCCAGACCCCCGCGACGCCCGGCACCTGCGCCTGGCCGCCCAGCTCACCCTCCGTACCGACCTCGCGGGCCACCCGGGTGACCTCGGAGGCGAAGGAGGAGAGCTGGTCCACCATCGTGTTGACGGTGTTCTTCAGCTCCAGCATCTCGCCGGCGACATGCACGGTCACCTTGCGTGACAGATCGCCCTTGGCGACCGCGGTGGTGACCAGCGCGATGTCCCGCACCTGCGCCGTCAGCCGGGACGCCATCGTGTTGACGGACTCGGTCAGGTCCTTCCAGGACCCGGACATGCCGCGCACCCGCGCCTGCCCGCCGAGCTTGCCCTCCGTACCGACCTCGCTGGCGACCCGCGTCACCTCGTCGGTGAAGGCCGAGAGCTGGTCCACCAGGCCGTTGACCGTGCGGCCCACCTTCAGGAACTCACCGCGCAGCGGATGCGCCGAGGTCCCGTCCGTGCCGCGCGAGCGCAGGTCCATCCGCTGTTCCAGGTCGCCCTCGGACACCGCGGAGAGCACCCGGCCCACCTCGGACACCGGCCGTACGAGATCGTCGACCAGGGCGTTCGAGGCGTCCACGGCCGCGGCCCAGGAGCCCTCACAGGCCCCGGCCTCCAGCCGTTCCGTGAGTTTTCCCTCACGGCCGACGACCCGGCGCACCCGCGCCAGCTCTCCCGTCAGGTGCAGATTGCGGTCCGCCACCTCGTTGTAGACAGCGGCGATCTCCGACAGCACTCCGTCGCCGGAGACCGTCAGCCGCTTACGGAAATTCCCGTCCCGCATCGAGACGAGTGCAGCCAGCAGCCGGTTCAGCGCAGCCGTATCCACCTCAGTCGTCCCGTTGCTCCGGGAACGTCCGCCTTTCGCGCGCGTGCTCGTGCCCCGCGCCGCTGCGCCAGACTCCACCGTGTCCCTCCCGCAGGGTCGACCGTTCTACCCGGGCCTTCTCTTTGAGCTTGCCCAGTGTTTCACCATGGCCCAACCAGGCCATAACAGTTCGGCAGCATCGCATACCGTCCCGGAGCACGATCGGGGCGCAAACAGACGTGACCGGCATCCGCACGCGCGGCGAAGGTAAGTAACCTGGCATCCGGCTGTCCACCCGCCCTGGCCGTCCAGCACGGGCAGTGGGCGAGCACACCAGGCTTTCGGAGGGGCGCCGCCATGGTGGGAGAGCAGATCACCGACACACGCATGAGGAGACCAGTGATCACCGCGCGGGCCGCTGCCACGTTCGAGCCGGTCGGCCGCTCGGTCGCCACCGCCCGCGCCTTCGTGCGCGACACCCTCCAGGGCTGGGGCTACGGCGACATCGTCGACGACGCCGTCGTCCTGACCAGCGAACTGGTCACCAACGCCGTCGTCCACGCGGGCACCGCCGCCGACGTACTGTGCCTGCGCTCGGACGGCGGGGTGCGCATCGAGGTCGCGGACCGCTATCCGGAGCGCGAGATCCCGCTGCAGAACGCCGGCCGCGCGTTCGCCCATCCGGACCGCGAGGGCGGCCGAGGGCTGCTGCTGTGCGGCGCGCTGGCCACCCGCTGGGGCGTGGAGTACACCGCCTCCCAGAAGCACGTCTGGTTCCAGCTCGACCTGCCCGAGCGCCCGGCCGGCACCCGCTCGGCGGGCCCCGCCCTGCCCGTGGACGCCCTGCCGGTCGCCGACAGCCGGGTCCGCGTCGCCGTCGTCCAGGTCGACCGCGGCGGCTGCATCAGCTTCTGGAACGAGGACGCCCGGGACCTCTTCGCGTACGACCCCGAGCAGGTCGCCGGCAAGCCGCTCACCGACTTCGCGGCCTGGCCGCACACCCCCGGCACCGGCACCGGCATCGCCGAGGCCCTCCAGCTCTCCCGCTGGGAGGGGTCCTACGGCATACGGGGCGCCGACGGCCGGGTCGTCCCGGTGTACGCCTCCCACCTGCGCGTCCGCGACGCCGACGGCGAGCCGTACACGGTCTGCCTCCTGGTGCGCGACCACGAGCGCGCCGTCCTGCAGAGTCCGCTGCGCACCCCGGCCCCCGACCAGGCCGCCCAGCCGCCCGAGGGCCGCGGCCCCGCCGACCCGTTCGAGGTCTTCATCGGCTCGCCGGCCCCCGACGACCTGGACGGCCTGCTCCAGCGCACGGTCGAGCGCGCCCGCGACATGCTCGACGGCGACGCCGCGTACCTCCTGCTGGCCACCGACGACGAGACCGAGCTGGAGGTACGGGCCTCCACCGGCCTGCCCTCCGCCCGCCAGCGCTTCGCCCGCGTCCCGGTCGAGGCGGGCTCCGGACGGTACGGCTCCGCCCGGATGCCGGCCGTCCACGAGGACCTGACCGCCGTACCGGGCGCCGTGCCGCTGCTCTCCGGTACGGGCATGCGCTCGGTCGTCACGGTTCCCCTGAAGGTCGAGGGCCGCCTGACCGGCTCCCTGGGCGTCGCCGCCGAAGCTCCCGGCCGCTACACGAACGAGGAGGCGCTGCGCCTCCAGTTCGCCGCCGACCGCATCGCGCTGGCCGTCGAACGGGCCCGCCTGACCGAGCTGGAGCGGCTGCGCCGCGGCTCCCTCTCCTTCCTCGTCGAGGCGTCCGACCTGCTGGCCGGCACCCTCGACCGGGACCAGACGCTGGCCCTGATGGCCCAGATGACCGTCCCCACCCTCGCGACCTGGTGCGCCGTGTACACCGTCGCCGACCAGGCCTCCGAGCCGGAGCTGTCGTACGTCCTGCACGAGGACGAGGACCGCATCGACGGCCTCAAGTCGCTCCTGATGAAGGTCGCGCCGCCCGAGCCGGTGCCCACGCCCGGCGCCCGCCTGTGGAACGCGCCGACCGACGCCGCCCACGACGCGGCCCTGCGCACCTCCCTGCGCAGCCTGGGCCTCGGCAACTCGGCCCGTCCCTCCAAGGGCCCCGGCGCCACCCTCGCCACCGCCTCGGCGGTCGGCGGCGAGACCGTCGTCCTGCCCCTGGTCGCCCGCAACCGCGTCATCGGGATGCTCACCCTCGGCAAGCCCAGCGAGGAACACTTCCGCCAGGAGATCCTGGAACTCGCCGAGGACCTCTCCCGCCGGGCCGCGCTCGCCCTGGACAACGCGCGCCTGTACTCGGAGCGCACGGCCATCAGCCAGTCCCTCCAGCGCAGCCTGCTGCCCCCGGAGCTGCCCGAGGTCCCGGGCGTCGAGGTCGAGGTCATCTACCGCGCGGCCGGCGAGGGCAACGAGGTCGGCGGTGACTTCTACGACCTCTTCCCCATCCGCGACGGCGCGTACGGCTTCGCCATCGGTGATGTCTGCGGTACGGGCCCGGAGGCCGCCGCGGTCACCGGCCTGGCCCGGCACGCGCTGCGCCTGCTCGCGCGCGAGGGCTTCGGCGGTCCCGCCGTCCTGGAGCGCCTGAACGCCGCGATCCTCGACGAGGGCGCCCGCAGCCGCTTCCTGACCCTGCTGTACGGCGAACTGTGGCCGCAGCGCGACGGCAGCGCCGTCCTGAAGGTCGTCTGCGCGGGCCATCCGCTGCCGCTGCGCCTGCGCCAGGACGGCACGGTCGAGCCGGCCGCCGAGCCGCAGCCCCTGCTGGGCGTCATGGAAGACCTGGAGCTGTACGAGCAGACCGTCACGCTCGACCCGGGCGACGTCCTGCTGTGCGTCACCGACGGCGTCACCGAGCGCCGCGAAGGCACCCGGATGCTGGGGGACGACGGTCTCACGGACGTGCTGACGACCTGTACAGGTCTGACCGCCGGCGCCGTGGCCGCGCGCATCCTGCGGGCGGTGGAGCGCTTCGCCGCGGAACCGGCGTCCGACGACATGGCCATCCTCGCCATGCGCGTCCCCGAGGTCCCGCTCGACGCGTGACCCGGGGGCCCGTCGGCCCCTCCCTTTCCGCCGCATACGGGAAAGGCCCCCGCCGTTCGGCGGGGGCCTTTCCCTCTGGAGCCCCAATACGGAATC
This sequence comes from Streptomyces sp. NPDC026394, assembly GCF_055567735.1. Classification (NCBI taxonomy): domain Bacteria; kingdom Bacillati; phylum Actinomycetota; class Actinomycetes; order Kitasatosporales; family Streptomycetaceae; genus Streptomyces; species Streptomyces sp. NPDC026394. Next base: position 1,020 of record NZ_JBVHPX010000020.1, on the reverse strand, counting down.
GAACCGTAGACCTTCTCCTTACCATGGAGACGCTCTGCCGACTGAGCTATTGGGGCGCGGCAACGAGGAAAACTCTACCCGAACTCGTCCGATAAACCGAATCAAGAAGCGCTCACCCGGAAGAGTGCCTGCGAAACGCACACCGCTCCCCCACAAAAGGGACTTTCAGAACGCCGGTTGCGGCGCCGGTCGCAGTAGTCCGCCGAGTGCGTTGCAGGCGGCGGCCATCTTCTGCAGTTCGCGTCGAGACAGTTCGAAGCGCACCGGCAGCGCGAGCGTCTCGTCCACGGCCCGCTCGGTCTGCGGCAGGAACACGTCCCGCCGCAGCCCCGGCATGCGGTACACAGGCGCCTGTACGGGCACGCGGCACGCGACACCCCGGGAGCGCAGGGCCCGCGCGAAGGCGTCGCGGTCCGGCCGTCCGTTGCCCGGCACCCGCACGACGTACTGCTCATAGGTGTGGCCCGCGACGGCGGACGGCGTCAGCACGCCGGTCAGCCGCCCGTCCAGGTAGGCGGCCCGGTCCTGCCTGCGCCGTACGTCGTCCTGGCCCGGCCGCCCGGCACCGGGCTCGTCGGCGGCGACGACCAGCAGACCGTACCGCCGCCCGGTCTCGCGTATCCAGCCCATGTCCGCCGGCCGTCCGAAGCGGTGTACGGCGACGACGGCCGCCGTACGCGGGGTGACCGCGTCGGCCACCGCGGCGGGATCGAGGCAGAGGCTGTCGGCGTCCACGTCGGCGAAGACCGGCAGCGCTCCCAGCTCCACGACCGCCCGGGCGACCTCGGGGCTGCCGTACGCCGACACCACCACCTCGTCGCCTTCGCGGACACCGGCCGACCTGAGCGTTTCCACTGTCGCCATGTCACGGAGCCTGACCACGTGAAGTGAACATGAAGTAACGCGCCGCACTGCACCGTGAGAACAAAAAAGCTCCGGTCCCTGAACCAGAGGTTCAGGGACCGGAGCTGAAAAATTGTTCGGCGGCGTCCTACTCTCCCACAGGGTCCCCCCTGCAGT
>NZ_JBVHPX010000019.1:0-172867 GCF_055567735.1 Streptomyces sp. NPDC026394 | reverse complement strand
GTAGACGGCCACACTCCCGATTCCGGCGTCCCGGCACGCCCGGGCAACGCGGACAGCGATTTCGCCTCGGTTGGCGATGAGCACCTTGCGCACGACGTGGACAGCCTTTCTGGGCCGGAGGAGGGGAGGCGGGAGCGTTCGGGAGCGGGAGCGTACGGCGCCGTGAGCGGTCAGCGCTGCCAGCTCGTCGGGGAGCGGTACGCAGGGCCGAGCTGCCCGGCACCCCACGCTGGGGTGGCCGGTGACGAAGGGGCGGATCGCGACAGTGTGTCGTGGTGGTCGCGCCCACGGGCGAGCAGGAGGGCGGTCAGTACGGCGATCTCGTCGCCGTCGGGGCTGCCGCGCACGATGCGGAACAGGCTCTCCGTACGCGGCAGGTGCTCCTCGGCGGTATCGGCGGCGTCGACGGTCACGGGTGCGCTCCTCGGGAAAGACGTCACTGGGGCTGGTTGCCGTGCTTGCGGTTCGGCAGCCCGGTGTGCTTGCCCCGCAGCATGGCCAGCGAGCTGATGAGGACGCGCCGGGTGTCGGCGGGGTCGATCACGTCGTCGACCAGGCCGCGTTCGGCCGCGTAGTACGGGTGCATCAGCTCGGACTTGTACTCCTTGACCATCTGGGCACGCGTCGCGTCGGGGTCGTCCGCCTCCGCGATCTGTTTGCGGAAGATGACGTTGGCGGCGCCTTCCGCACCCATCACCGCGATCTCGTTCGTCGGCCAGGCCAGCGAGATGTCCGCGCCGATGGAGCGCGAGTCCATGACGATGTACGCGCCGCCGTACGCCTTGCGCAGCACCACCGAGATCCGCGGCACGGTGGCGTTGCAGTACGCGTACAGCAGCTTGGCGCCGTGCCGGATGATGCCGCCGTGCTCCTGATCCACGCCGGGCAGGAAACCGGGCACGTCCACCAGGGTGACCAGCGGAATGTTGAAGGAGTCGCAGAACTGGACGAAGCGCGCGCCCTTCTCGCTGGAGTGGATGTCCAGGACTCCGGCCATGGCGCGGGGCTGGTTGGCCACCACGCCCACGACCTGGCCGTCGAGCCGGGCCAGCGCACACACGATGTTCTGCGCCCAGGTGGCGCTGATCTCGAAGTAGTCGCCGCCGTCCACGATCTCGGCGACGACCTCCCGCACGTCGTACGGCTGGTTCCCCTCGGCCGGCACCAGGTCGCGCAGGATCTCGGTGGTGCGGCCGGCGTCGTCGGCGCAGGGCTCGGGCGGGGGGAGTTCCCGGTTGTTCTGCGGGAGCATCGAGAGCAGGTAGCGGACCTCCTCGATGCAGGTCTCCTCGTCGTCGTACGCGAAGTGGGCCACACCGGAGGTCCGGGCGTGGACGTCCGCGCCGCCCAGGCCGTTCTGGGTGATCTCCTCGCCGGTCACCGCCTTGACCACGTCCGGGCCCGTGATGAACATCTGCGAGGTGTCCCGGACCATGAAGACGAAGTCGGTGAGCGCCGGTGAGTAGGCGGCCCCGCCCGCGCACGGCCCCAGCATCACCGAGATCTGCGGGATGACCCCGGACGCCTGGGTGTTGCGCTGGAAGATGCCGCCGTAGCCGGCCAGGGCGGTGACGCCCTCCTGGATGCGGGCCCCGGCGCCGTCGTTGAGGGACACCAGCGGCGCTCCCGCGGCGATGGCCCGGTCCATCAGCTTGTGGATCTTTTCGGCGTGGGCTTCGCCGAGCGCGCCACCGAAGATCCGGAAGTCATGGGCGTACACGAACACGGTCCGGCCGAACACCGTGCCCCAGCCGGTGATCACACCGTCGGTGTACGGCTTCTTGTGCTCCAGGCCGAAACCGGTGGCCCGGTGGCGGCGCAACTGCTCCACCTCCTGGAAGGAACCGTCGTCCAGGAGGAGTTCGATCCGTTCCCTGGCCGTCAGTTTTCCCTTGGCGTGCTGACGCTCGGTGGCGCGCGGATCCGGGCCGTCGACCGCGGCCCGGCGTTTGTCCCTGAGCTCGCTGAGAGATTCCTGCATCATGCGTTGTCCCCGTCCGTGTGAACCAGAAGTGGGCCCGAAGGTGCTCCGTTGGTGGTGGGCGAGCGGCGGGCCGGTGCCGCGGCGACGCGCCTGGGCCGGTGCGTCGCCGCGGCGTCCGGCCGCGGTGGTGCCGGACGTACGAGGTGGGCCGGGTGGGGCGCCGGCCCGTCCGGCGCTTACGCGGCGGCGGTGACCCGGGCCAACTGGCCGTTGACGTAGTCGACGAGGGACTGCGGAGTGGTCAGCTCGTCCATCGGGGCTTCGTCCGCCGCCACACCGAGTTCCTGCTCGATACGGGAGAGGGTTTCCAGCAGGGCGATGGAGTCGTAGCCCAGGTCCTCGAAGGTGATCGCGGCGACATCGCCGTCGAGGTCACCGGTCTCGGGCTCGCCGGCGCAGTCGCGCAGGATCGTACGGAGTCCGCCGAGGGTGAAGGTCATGTCTGGGTCCTTTCGGTGAGGAGCTTGGAGGGAGGTGTGGAGCCGTTCGGCCGGTACGGGCCGGGGGAGGCAGGCGCCGGCCGGTACGGGCCGGGGGAGGCAGGCGCCGGCCGGTGCGGGCCGGTCAGGAAACCCGCGAGACGACCGCGGCGGAGTTGAAGCCGCCGTCTCCGCGGGCGAGCACCAGCACGTGGTCCAGCGCAGCCGGACGCGGGCCGCCGAGTACCAGGTCCAGGCCCAGCTCCTCGGCGAGGCCGCCGGTGCCGACCGCCGGCGGGATCTCTCCGTCGCGGATGGCCAGCAGGGCGCTGACGACATCGGTCGCGGCACCGGCGCCGTACATGCGACCGGTCATGGTCTTGGGCAGGGACACCGGCACCCCCCGCGGGCCGAACAGGTCGACGATGGCGGCGGCCTCGGCCCGGTCGGCGCCGGCCTCGGCCGCGCCGTCGGCGAAGACCGCGCCGATGTCGTGCGGGGCCAGGCCGGCGTCGTCCAAGGCGATCCGGGCGGCCCTGGCCAGCGTCGGCGGCTGTCCGGTCGCCGGATGCGGGTCGAAGGTGGACCCGTAGCCGGTGATGGCGCCGTAGAGGTTCCGTGCGCCGCGTTCCCGGGCGGCACCGAGGGATTCCACGATCATCATGGCGCTGCCCTCACCGGGCACATGGCCGCACGCGGAGCGGTCGAACGGGGCGTACGCGGTGGCCGGGTCGGCACCGGTGCTCAGGTTTCCGGCGGTCATGGCGGCGGTCAGGCCGTACGGGCAGACCGGGGCGTCGGCGCCGCCGGCGACCACGAAGCGCTGCCCGGCACGCAGCCGCCGCCGGGCCTGGGCGAGGGCGTCGATGCCGCCGACCTGCCCGGTGACGACCACGCCGCTGGGGCCCTTGAGCTGGTGACGGATGGAGACCTGGCCGGTGTTGACGCCGTAGAACCAGGCGTAGGACATGTACGCGGTGACGTAGCGGGGGCCCTTGCTCCACAGGCTCTGCAGTTCCCGCTGGATGAACTCCACCCCGCCCACGGCGTTGGCGGTGACCACCGAACCGGCGAACTCCTCGAAGGCGGCCGGGTCCAGGTCCGCGTCGCGCAGGGCCCACTCGGTGGTGGCCAGGGACAACTGGGTGGCGCGGTCCGTGGCCGGGATGAGCCGGCTGGGGATGTGCTCCCTTGCTTCGAAGCCGCTGATCTCACCGGCGACCCGGACCGGATAGGAGGAGGCGTCGAAGCGGGTGATGGGGCCGAGCCCGCTGACGCCCTTGCGGGTCGCGGTCCAGAAGTCCTCGGTGCCCAGGCCGTTGGGGGCCGCCACCGAGACGCCGGTGACGACCGGCAGCTCGTCGTCGGACACCGCGCGGCGCCCGGTGGCCGACGGTCCGTACGCTGCCCGGAGTTCCGTGTTCATCGGTTGGCGCCTTCCTTGACGAGTACGGCCGCGCTCTGGAAACCGCCGAAGCCGCTGCCGACGCTCAGGGCCACGTCGACCCGCTTCTCGCGTGCCTCCAAGGGCACGTAGTCCAGGTCGCAGTCCGGGTCGGGCGTGTGCAGGTTGGCCGTGGGCGGGATGACGCCGTGCTCGATGGCCAGGGCGCAGGCCGCCAGCTCGATCGAGCCGATCGCGCCCAGGGAGTGGCCGATCACGGACTTGATGGAGCTGACCGGAGTCGTGCGCGCGGCGTCGCCCAGGCTGCGCTTGTACGCGGCCGTCTCGTGCCGGTCGTTCTGCTTGGTGCCCGAGCCGTGAGCGTTGATGTAGTCGATGGCCTCCGGGGCGACCCGCGCGGTGGCCAGCGCGGAGTCGATCGCGGCGGACATCTCCCGGCCGTCCGGGCGCAGCGCCGTCATGTGGTGGGCGTTGCACCGGGCGGCGAACGCCGCCACCTCGGCGATGACGTGGGCGCCGCGGGCGTGGGCGTGCTCGGCGGTCTCCAGGACGAAGACCGCGGCGCCCTCGCCGAGCACGAACCCGTCGCGGTCGCGGTCGAAGGGCCGCGAGGCGTGGCCGGGGTCCGCGTTGTTGGGCGAGGTGGCCTTGATCGCGTCGAAGCAGGCCACGGTGATGGGCGTGATGGGGGCGTCGGTGGCCCCGGCGATCACGACGTCTGCGCTGCCTTCCCGCAGGATGTCGCAGGCGTACCCGACGGAGTCCAGCCCCGAGGTGCAGCCCGCGGAGATCATGGCGGCCGGGCCCTGGGCGCCGGTGAGCCAGGCGATCTCGCGGACCAGCGAGCTGGGGGTGTTGTAGTCCGCCAGGTACGGGCCGGCCTTCCCCGGCGTCAGCTCCCAGGAGGCGCCGTCCCCGCTGATGTCGCGGTAGGCGCGGTCGAGTTCGCGTACCGAGCCCACGGCACTGCCCAGTGCCACGCCCATCCGGGCCGCGACCCGGTCGGTGACCTCCAGGCCGGACTGCTCCAGGGCCTCCCGCGCGGCCACGTGGGCGAATTGGGAGGAGCGGCTCATGCGCTGTGCCTGCTCCTCGGTGAACCCGTTCTCCTCGGGCCGGAAGTCGCACTCGGCCGCGATGCGTGAGCGAAAGCCGGTGGCGTCGAATGCGGTGATGTTCCGGGTGGCGCTCCGCCCGCTCGTCAAGGTTTCCCAGAAATTCTTGACACCGATTCCACGCGGGGCCACCACGCCGATTCCGGTGATCACTACGCGCCTTGGCGGCAGCATGCTCGAATCCCCCTAAGCCTTACCGTCTTGAATTGCGGATGTCTGCTCGTGTTCCTGAATGCTGACGGTGTTCCGGTGGCGGCTGGAAGGGTCCGGGGGCCCAACGGAAAAAAGTTGCCACCCGGCATGGATTCCGTGTGCCCGGCCGTGCCCGGCTCCGTTCCCCTGTCCCGCCGTACCCCTGTGACGTGGTGTTTCGGCGCCCCGGGGGTTCTTTGGGTCCTGAGGCCCTGTCTCGTTCCGGGTGCAGCTGGAAGGCTGTGTGAAAGACGGGCCATTTCGTGCTGCATTCGAGGAGGCAAGGGGACACGGTGGAAATCTGTGACGTGGCCGTGGTCGGTTACGGCCCGGTGGCGCAAGTGCTGAGCGCCCTGCTGGGGCAATCCGGGTACAACGTCGCCGCCTTTGAGAAACAGCCGGGCATCGCCTGCTCGCCGCGTGCCATCCATATCGACGACGAGATCATGCGGCTCATGGAGAAGATCGGTGCGGGTGCGGAGATCCGCGAAGGCGCCGTGTGCTGGGACACGTACGACACCAGGACCGCGGCATTCGGCGGTGAACTCCTGCGCCATTTCGACTGGAGCGGCATCGGCCGGCACGGCTGGCGCGAGCACTGGAGCTTCTACCAGCCCCGTCTCGAAGCCGCCGTCGACCGCCGGGTGCGGGACTGCTCCTCGGTCACGGTCCACTTCGGCACCGAGGCCGTGGCGCTGGAGCAGGACGCGGACGGTGTGACGCTGACCGTGGCCGACTCCGCCACCGGTGAACGCCGCACTGTACGGGCCCGTCACCTGGTCGGAGCCGACGGTGCGGACGGCTTCGTCCGCGAGGCGCTCGGCATCGCCGTCACCCGCGGCAGCGGCGGGCCCCGCCGGCTCGTCCTGGACGTGGAGGAGAGGCACCCGATGTCCTTCGCGTTCGAGAACGGGCACTTCCTGGACCCCGAGCGGCCCGGCTGCCTCTTCCGCCTGGGCGCCGCACACCGCCGCTTCGAGTTCCAGCTCTTCGACCACGAAGCCGCCGAGGACTTCACCGAGGAGCGGGCCTGGGAACTGCTCTCCCCGTGGGGCGGCCCGGACGACTTCACGCTGCTGCGCCGGCCGGTGATCACCTTCCGCGAGCTGATGGCGGAGACCTGGCAGGCCGGCCGCTGCTTCCTGGCCGGTGACGCGGCCCACGCCATGTGGCCGTTCGCGGGGCAGGGCATGTGCTCGGGCATGCGCGACGCCGCGGCGCTGGCCTGGCGGCTGGACCTGCTGTACCGCGGTGCCGCCGACGCCTCGGTCCTCGACACCTACACGGCCGACCGCAAGGACGACGTACAGAGCTGCATGGACCAGGCGCGGCAGGTGGGCGAGCCGTGCATCGTCCTCGACCCGGAGCAGATCGAGCGCCGCAACGCCACGATGCGGGCCCAACTCGCCGATCCCGCGCTGCGCCCGGTCCCCGCCCAGCGGCCCGGCCCCCGGGCGTTCGCCCGTGGCGGCGACCCTGCGGCGGGCAGGCCCGGCATCCAGGCGGACGTCCGGGCCGGTAGCCGCCAGGGGATGTTCGACGAGGTCGTCGGGCACGGATTCGTCCTGCTCACCAGCTCCGCCGAGGCCGTCGCCGCCGTCTCCTCCCTGGCACCGGAGTTGCGCGCCGTGCTGGACGCGGCCGGCGTGACCGTCGCCCATGTGGGCCCCGAGGGGTCCCCGGCCCCGCTCACGGACGTCACGGGGGCGTACGGCGACTGGCTGGCAGAACTCGGCGCCGACTGCGTACTGATCCGCCCGGACTTCGCCGTGTACGGCTCCGCCACCGGAGGCCCCGGCAGCCGGGAGCTGCTGACGGACTTCGCCGGTTCCCTGACCGCCCGGCGCCTCGCCCAGGCGTGAGGCGGTCCAGCAGGCCCTCGACGGCCCGGCCCGCGCCGTCCGCCGGTCCGCACACCACCGCCGGCCCACCCACGACCAAGGAAACCGTCATGCCGCACACACCGGAAACCACTGTCAGCATCGCCCACCACTCACGGCAGGGCCACACGGCCGTCCTGGCCGCGGCCGTGGCCGACGGCGCGCTGGAGGCCGGGGCGCAGGCCCATCTGATCGCGGTCGACCGTATCGACGAGGACGGCTGGCGCCTGCTGGACGCCTCCGACGCGATCGTCTTCGGCTGCCCCACCTACATGGGCAACGTCTCCTCGGAGTTCCAGGCCTTCGCCGAAGCCACCTCACGCCGCTGGCTGGACGGAGTGTGGCAGGACAAGATCGCGGCGGGCTTCACCAACTCGGGCTGCCTGAGCGGCGACAAGCTCCAGGTGCTGCAGGCACTGACGATCCTGGCCGCCCAGCACGGGATGCACTGGGTCAACCTCGGCCTCAAGCCGGGCTTCAGCGCCAGCACCGACAGCATGGACACCCCCAACCGCCTGGGCCTCTTCCTCGGCGCCGGCGCGCAGTCGCCCGCCGACCTGGGGGACGAGGGGCTGCACAAGTCCGACCTGGAAACCTGTCGGCTGCTCGGCGTGCGGGTGGCCGCGGTGAGCGCGGCCCTCACCGCCGGTACGCGGCTGTCGGCCGACGGCGTACGGGCGGGGGCGGCATGAGCGTCGAAGCCTTCGACTCCACGGCGCCGTCCTGCTGCGCGACGACGGACGAGCCGCGGGACACGGCCGAGCTGGGGCGGCTGTCCCCGGTGGCCGACCACGTCTACGCCTTCACCCAGCCGGACTGGGGCTGGGGCCTCAACAACAGCGGAGTGGTCGCCACCGACGAGGGCGTCCTGCTGGTCGACACCTGCTTCACCGAGCGGCGGACCGCGAGACTGCGTGAGGAGACCGCCCGGGTCAGCGACGCGCCGGTGCGGTACGTGGTCAACACCCACCACCACGGGGACCACACCTTCGGCAACCACCAGTTCCCCGAGGCCGCCGTCATAGGCCACCCGTACTGCCGGGACAAGATCATCAGCGAGGGGCTGGCCGTGGTCCCGTACTTCGACACCGTGGAGTGGGGCGACATCAGCGTCCGCCCGCCGACGGTGCTGTGCGAGGACCGCCTGACGCTCTCGCTCGGCGGCCTCACGGCCGAGGTCGTCCCGGTCGCCCCGGCCCACACGCTGGGCGACGTGGTGGTGTGGCTCCCCGGGCCGCGGGTGCTCTTCGTCGGGGACATCATCTTCAACGGCTGTACGCCGGTGATCACCGACGGGTCCCTGTCCGGCATCCGCACCGCGTTGCAGACCCTGCGCGCGCTGCGGCCCGAGGTGGTGGTCCCCGGCCACGGCCCGCTCGCGGGCCCCGAGGTCTTCGACGCCGCCGACGAGTACTTCGACTTCGTCGAGGACGCCGCCCGTAAGGGGCGCGCTCGCGGACTGAACCCGCTGGAAGCGGCCCGGGCGGTGGACCTGGGCGCGTACGCCGCCTGGAACGACAGCGAGCGCCTGGTGGCCAACATCGCGCGGACGTACTCGGAGATGGACGGCGAGCCGGTCGGAACGCCGCTCCAGCGCAAGGAGATCGCGCCGATGATGACGGCCTTCGCGGGCCGGCCGCTGCGCTGCCGGGCCTGACGGCGCACTTTCGCACACAACTCTCGTACGAGGAGAACGGCATGAAGATCGGACGCGTCCTGCGGGACGGCGTGGACGGGCCGGTGCCCCGGCTGGTGTCGGTGCACCCGGAGACCCGGACGGTGCTCGACCTGGCCGCCGAGGAGCGGCGCAGGCTCGTCGAAGCCGGTGCCTCGGCGCGCCGGGCGGCGCGGCTGGCCGCGGCGCAGTTCCCCGGCAGCCTGACCGAGGCGCTGGAGACCGGGCCCGCTTTCACCGAGGCCGTCGGCCGGGTGCTGGCGGACGCCGACCCGGCCGCCGGCCTCCCCATGGCGCAGGTTCACTGGCTGCCGCCGGTGGACCCGCCGGTGCTGCGGGACTTCAACGCCTTCAAGAACCACGAGGCCACCGCGCCCGACGTGTGGTTCGAGGTCCCGCTCTTCTTCAAGATCAACCCGTCGACGTTGGTCGGACCCGGCGACGAGGTGGTCTGGCCGGCCGGCTGCGAGCACCTGGACTACGAGCTCGAACTGGGCCTCGTCATCGGCCGCCCGGCCCGTGACCTGACGCCCGGGACGGCCCGCGGAGCCCTGTTCGGCGTGACCGTCTTCAACGACTTCAGCGCCCGGAACCTGCTGCGGTACGAGATGGAAGGACGGCTCGGCCCCGCCAAGGGCAAGGACTTCTCCACCGCGGTGGGCCCGTGGGTGGTCACCACCGACGAACTCGACCTGACGGACCTGACGATGACCGCTCACGTCAACGGTGAGGAGTGGTCCCGCGGTAACAGCGGCTCGCTGGTGTGGAGCATCGAGGAGATCCTCAGCTACGCCTCCCGCTCGGAGCCACTGGTCCCCGGGGAGGTCATCGGCACCGGCACGGTGGCGGGTGGCAGCGGCTGGGAGCTGGGGCGCAAGCTGCAGCCCGGCGACACCGTACGCCTGGAGATCGCCGGAGCGGGCTGGCTGGAGAACACCGTCGGCAAGCCCGACCCCGTGCGCTGGCGGCCGACCCCGCGCAAGAAGGCGGCGGCCGGATGACGGCCACCGGCGCGGCCCGGGACACGGGCGGGACGACAGCCGTGGGCCGGACGGAGACCCAGGGCGGGACACCGGCCGCGGACGGCCTTGCAGACACCGGGAAGAAGACGAAGGACGGACAGGACATGACGGAAACCGCGGCCATCGCCCGCAAACTGTTCACCGCTCTCCAGGACGCCGACGTACCGGTGATCCACGAGCTGATCGCCGAGGACCTGGTCGACCACAGCCCGATGTTCGGCCGCAACGCGTTCGAGCGGGAGAACCTCAAGGAGTCGGCGGTCCGCTTCAAGACCGCGTTCCCCGACGTCCGAATCCACACCGAGCACGTGCTCGCGGACGGGGACAAGGTCCTGGTCCACGAGATCGTGACCGGCACCAACACCGGCCCGTTCGGCGAGCAGCCGCCCACCGGGCGCACGATGCGGGTACAGGCCGCCCACATCCTGCGGATCGCCGGCGGCCGGGTCGTCGAGCACTGGTCCGTACGGGAGTTGGAGACCATGCGCGCCGCACTGGGCATCGGCGAGGACGGTACCCCGCATGGCGGCCGGTGACGGGCAGGACGGAGGCCGTTCCGGGCAGGCTCCCGCCGGGCCCGGCCGCGGGCGGCACGGTGCCGGCTGGATCGATGTCCACGCCCACCTGGTGCCGCCCTCCTTCGACCGCGCCTGGCACGCGGCCCCGCCGGCCCACCGGGACGGCATGCCCGCCCTGCCGAAGTGGTCCCTCGACACGGCGCTGGCGGACATGGACCGTACGGGCGTAAGCGCCGCGGCCGTCGGTGTTCCCTCGCCGGGAGTGAACTTCGGCGACCCCCGGGGCGCCGCTGACCTGGCCCGCCGCATCAACGACGAGAGCGCCGAGATCGTCGCCGGCTCCGGAGGGCGGCTCGGTCTGCTGGCCTGCCTGCCGCTCACCGACCCGGACGCGGCGCCGGCGGAGATCGCGGCCACGGCGGACCGGCCGGAGGTCCACGGGTACGTCCTGTTCACCAACAACGGCGGCCGCTACCCCGGCGATCCCGTGTTCCGGCCCGTCCTCGCCGAACTCGACCGCCGGAACGCCACCGTGCTGCTGCACCCGACCTCGGCGCCCACCGTGGAGGTGCCGGGCGTACGCCGGCCGCCGAGCGCTCTGCTGGAATTCCCCTTCGACACCACCCGGGCCGTCATCGACCTGGTGCTGTCGGGCGCACTGGCCGAGTTCCCCGGAATCCGGTGGATCGTGCCCCACGCCGGAGCGACGCTGGGCGTGCTCGCGGACCGGGTGGACGCCCTGGCCGCGGCCATGCTCCCGGGCACCCGGATCGATGTACTGGGCGCCCTGCGTTCGCTGTACTACGACCTGTCAGGCCCCGCTCTGCCGAGGCAGTTGGAGACGCTGCTGCGCATCGCCGATCCGCTGCGCCTGCTGTACGGGACCGACCTGCCGTTCTTTCCACGGGATCTGGTGTACCGGTGGCGCGAGGAGTTGGCCCGTACCGAGGTGCTGGACGAGCGGCAGCGGCGGGCAGCGGCCCGGGACACTGCCGCCTTCCTCTTCCCCGGGCTGGCCGCGGTCTGATCAGGCCGACGGGCCCGAAGCTCCGGACAGATCGCGCGAGCGGCGCCCCGGCACCCGGCCGGAGCGCCGCCCGCGGGCTGTTGTCTGTCTCAGGCGGACACCTTGCAACGGCCCCGGTCCGCTTCCCAGGGGACGGCGGGACGGTTCGCACGGTCGCACCGGCCGTCACCGGCTACGCCCGCCCGCTCGTCCGGCTGCTCGGTACGGGCCAGGCCCAGCCAGATCGCCATGGCCTCGGCGCGGTGGCGGGCACCCAGCTTGGCGAACAGCCGGTTGATGTGGTTCTTGACGGTCTTCTCGCTGATGAACAGTGCCTGCGCGATCTCGGTATTGGTGAAACCGCGCGACAGGCCGTTCATGATGTCCCGTTCCCGGTCGGAAACGCCTTCCCGGCCGGCCCCGGCCGTCGGGTGTTCACCGCCCGGTAAATAGGTGAGCGCGGGAGCGGCCAAGGCCTCCGGCGAGCCCGCGCCTCTGCCCGCGCGCGGGCAGACCAGGACGGTTCCCCAGGTGGAGACCAGGCACGGCACGTGCGCGAGGTCTTTCTTGTGGTCCTCGCGGATGTGCCACAGGACCAGGTCCCGTCCACCGGTACCCGCCGTGGCCCGCGACTGTCCCGAGCACGTTCCCGGTGTCTCCCGGGGCGCCCGGTCGGCAGCCTCGGCGGCGCCGTTCGGCACGACCACGTAGGGGGCGACCGGAGCACCGCAGGAACAGTTCGAGAGGGGCCCGGACGGAAGGTTGACGGATAGGGAATCGCTGCGAGAACTTATGTTGAATTTTCGTCCGGGTTTGCCTGACATGCTTTTGGTCCCCCATCTGGTGAGCTAAGCGTTCCCTGCTTAGAACCCTTCCAAAAAACGTCATCGGCCGGCAGTGCCCGCAAGGAATGGCGCAGGGCCGGCCACAGCGTCGAAAACATTACCGTGTTCTTCGGTCCGGGCAACTGCGGTGAGACGGAGATCACCCGTCTCGCCATCTCAGCGTAAATACGGCGCCAACGGCCTGGTGGACATGGTTCGGCTTTATCTGTCTTTTGCTTTTCCGTGGTGATTGCGTAGGCGCAAATCGGACGAGGTGGCGGGCGGAGTGCCCCGTTCCGTCCCTCGGCGGGCGATTTTCCATCGGTGAATGGTCGCCTGAGGCGACGTGATCCCACTGCACCGTGCGGTTTGCCGTAACTTTTGAAAGTCATGGGTGAAATTCGACCGGAGGTGCGCGAAAAAGCAGCGTGGACCGCACGGGGGCAATTCGGGCTCATGCCACGCGCCAAACTACTTTCCCTGTACAGTAAGCCGGGGCAGGGCTCGCCGTCCACATCAATCCTGATAACCGGAGGTTGTGCCAGATGAAATCTGTCGACCTGAACCTCCTCATCGCGCTGGACGCCCTGCTGGAGGAAGGCAGCGTCTCCGGCGCCGCCGAGCGCATGCGCACCTCCACCCCCACCATGAGCCGGACCCTGGCCCGGCTGCGACGGGCCTTCGGCGACCCGCTCCTGGTGCGCGCCGGCCGGCAGATGGTGCCGACGCCGCGTGCCCTCGCCATCCGTGAGCAGGTGCGTTCGCTGGTCGAGCAGGCCACGGGGATGTTCCTGGAGACCGGCGTGCCGGACCTGGGCTCGCTGAAGACCACGTTCACCGTGCAGGCCAACGACATGGTGGTCGGCGCGCTCGCCCAGCCCCTGCTGGGCGCCGTCCACCGGCAGGCGCCCAACGTCACGGTGCGGTTCGTGCCGGAGGACTCCGGTGACAGCACCCCCAAACTGCGGGAGGGCGGCACCGACCTGGTGATCAGCGTGGCCGACTCCGCCTCCGGAGAGGTCAACAGCGAACGGCTCGTCGTCGACCGGGTGCTGGCCCTGGTCCGCGCCGGGCACCCGCTGCTGCGCGGCGAGGTCACCCTGGAGCGGTTCGCCGGGGCCCAGCACATCAGCGTCTCCCGGCGCGGCCGGCTCACCGGGCCCATCGACGACCACCTCGCCGAGCGCGGGCTGCACCGGCAGGTGGTCTCGGTCGTACCGAGCTGGGTGGCCTCCTGGCACATGCTGGCGCAGACCGACCTGGTGGGGCTGGCCACCGAGAAGCTGAGCCGTCAGGCCGTCCGTCTCCTCGACCTGCGCACCGTACGGATTCCGCTGCGGCTCCCGCCCATCGTCATCGCGCAGTCCTGGCACGTCCGGCACCAGGCCGACCCCACGCACACCTGGTTCCGGCACTGCGTCCGCGGTGTCTTCGAGAGCCTGCACGCCGACAGCGGCAGCGGCCTCGACGAGCCCACCCCCGCCTGACTGGCCCGCACCAGCCCATTGCCCCCGAAGGCAACGCTGCCTTATCGGAATTGCATTTTGTGATGCCTGGTGCCGCGGATACCGTGGGATCGATACTGATGAATTGGCGACTCCGCCGTAGGGCCTGAGAATGAAAACTCCCGGGCGGCAGCCGCATTCCGGACATCCGGAATTCCCGCGCGTGTTTTATATACAGATAGGCGGCTGGTGCTGGTCATGCAGCGCAACGATTACGACGTCCTCATCGCCGGCGGTGGCCCGGTCGGGCTGATGCTCGCCGGTGAGCTGCGGATGTACGGGGTGTCCACGCTGGTCGTGGAGCGCCTCGCGCCCGGGGCCAACGAGCCGAGGACCCTGACGATCCACGCCCGGACCCTCGAAATCATGGACCGCCGCGATCTGCTCACCGATTTCCTGGCGGCCGAAAAGGACACGGCAAATCTGGACGAGTACCGCCGCCGCCTGGCGAACACTTCGGCGCGCGGGCATTTCGCCGGAATGTTCGTACTGGGCCGCGGTACCGTCACCGCAGAACAGCCCCAGGAACTGGCGCTGACCCGCGAAGCCACCGAGGCCGTGCTGACCCGCCGTGCGACCGGGACCGGAGCCGTCGTCCGGCACGGCGCCGAGGTCACGGGGCTCGACCAGGACGCCGACGGGGTGGCCGTCACGGTGCGGGACGAGCAGGGCAGCAGCGTGATCCGGGCGGGCTACGTGGTCGGCTGCGACGGTGGACGCAGCACCGTACGCAAGCTCGCCGGCATCGGCTTCCCGGGCACCGAACCGCAGTTGGTCAACTGGATGGGCCTGGGCACGATCACCGACGTGGACCGCCTTCCCATGGGCTGGCAGCGGCGCGAGCGCGGCTGGTTCATGCGGATGCCCGACGGCCGCATCTCCACCACCGAGTGGGACCGGCCGGTGCCCGACACGCCGGCCACCGCCCAGGAACTGGTCGAGTCCGTCCACCGGGTCACCGGCGAACGCATCGAGTTCACCGACGTCCGCTTCGTCTCCCGGTTCACCGACAGCACCCGGCTGGCCGCGCAGTACCGGGCCGGGCGCGTCCTGCTCGCCGGAGACGCCGCGCACGTGCACTTCCCCGCGGGCGGCCAGGGAGCCAACCTGGGCCTCCAGGACGCCGTGAACCTGGGCTGGAAGCTCGCCGCCGCCTGCCAGGGCCGCCCCGAACCGCTGGACACCTACGAAGCCGAGCGCCGCCCGGTCGCCGAACGGGTCCTGCAGAACACCCGCGCCCAGGTCGCCCTGATGCGCCCGGGGCCTCAGGTCGACGCGCTGCGCGAGCTGTTCACCGTCCTCATGGGCTTCGACGAGGTCAACAACTACCTGACCGACGCGATCTACGGCACCGACATCCACTACGGCGGCAGTGCCGACCCGCGCGTCGGTACCTTCGTCGCCGACCGGCAGCTCAAGACCGACGCCGGAACGGTACGCCTGGCGGAACTGCTGCGCGGCGGACGCCCGTTGCTGCTGGACCTCACCGGCACCTCCGACGCCGTACGCGCCGCGGAGCCCTGGAGCGACCGCATACGGGCCGTCGCCGCCCTGGACACCGACGCGGAGGCCGCCGTGCTCCTCATCCGTCCCGACGGCTGTCTCGCCTGGGCCGGTGACGCGCCCGTCAGCGACGCGGGCCTGCGCACCGCCCTGACCGAATGGTGCGGCCCCGCCCGCACCTGACCGCCCGTCGGCTACCACGCGGGCCCGGCCCGGCCCGCGCGGCCCCGGCCGGGCCCCCACACCGCCGCCCCCCCCGCCCGCTCCACGGAGGAGGACCCGTGCCCCTAGCACTGGCCGCACTCACCCTGGCCGCCTTCGGCATCGGCACCACCGAGTTCGTCGTGATGGGCCTGCTGCCGACCGTCGCGCACGACCTGGACGTCTCCATCCCCGACGCCGGATACCTGGTCTCGGCGTACGCCCTCGGGGTCGTCATCGGCGCCCCGTTGCTCACCCTGGCCGCCCGGCGGCTGCCCGCCAAGACCACGCTGCTGTCGCTGATGGCCCTGTTCACCATCGGCAACATCGCCACCACGCTGGCCCCCAACGAACCGGTCATGCTGGTGACGCGGTTCGTGGCGGGCCTGCCGCACGGGGCCTTCTTCGGGGTGGGCGCCGTGGTCGCCGCGGGCATGGTCACCGCCGACCGCACCGCCAAGGCGGTGTCGATGATGTTCCTCGGCCTCGCGCTGGCCAACATCGCCGGCGTACCGCTCGGCACCTACCTCGGCACCACGCTGGGCTGGCGCTCCGCGTTCGTGGTCGTCGCCGCCATCGGCGTACTCAGCGTGATCGCCATCGCCCTCATGATTCCCCGGCAGCCGAAGTCCGCCCCCACCTCCGTCCGCGACGAACTCGCCGCGTTCCGCCGAGGCGACGTCTGGCTGGCGCTGGGCACCGTCACCGTCGGCTTCGCCAGCATCTTCACCGTCTACAGCTACGTCGCCCCCCTGCTGACCGAGGCCAGCGGCTTCACCCCCACCTCCGTCAGCTACCTCCTGGTCCTGCTCGGTGTGGGCATGACGGTGGGCAACGTCATCGGCGGCCGCGCCGCCGACCGCGCCCTGGTCCCCAGCCTCTACACGGCCCTGGCGGTCCTGGCCGTCGTCCTGGTGCTGTTCGCACTCGCCGCCCCGCTGAAGATCACCGCGGCCGTCGGGCTCTTCGCGTCCGGCGTCGCCGGATTCAGCCTCGGCCCGATCATGCAGACCTACATCATGAGCAAGGCCCCCGACAGCGCCTCACTGGTCTCCGCGTCCGTCCAGTCCGCGTTCAACATCGCCAACTCCCTCGGCGCCTACCTCGGCGGCCTCGTCATCTCGGCCGGCTTCGGCTACACCGCGCCGGTCTGGCTCGGCGCCCTGCTCGCCGTGGTCGGCCTCGTCCTGGCCGTCGTCGTCACCGCGGCCACCCGGCGCGGACAGGGCCCCGGGACCCTGCCGGTTCCCCAGCCGCAGCTGAACAATCAGAACTGACCGAACGGAGGCAAACAATGACAGAAGCGCCATCCATGTCAGCAGGGTCAGCAGGGGCAGAAACCTCGGCGGCGACCGACGGCCTGATGCTCCACCCGGGCGACGGCGACCGCATCACGATCGGCGGACTCCGGATCGAGGTGAAGGTCTCCGCCAAGGACGCCCGGCTGAACTCGGCGTTCGAGGTCGTCGTCCCCCCGGGCTTCGACGTCGGGGCCCACCGCCACGACCACGGCGAGGAACTCTTCTACGTCCTGGAAGGCGAGCTCGACCTGCTCGCATTCGAACCGGACAGCACCACCGACAACAACTGGCGCGCATGGCGCTCCCGCGACGGCCGCTCCGTACTGCGGGCAGGCCCCGGCAGCATGATCTTCGTACCGCCCGGCTGCCCGCACGCCTTCGCCAACCCGACCGACACCGAAGCCAGAATGCTGTTCCTGTCCTTCCCGGCCGGCCACGAGGACTACCTCCGCGAACTGTCCGCCCTCGTCAACAACCAGTCCGGCCCCGAAGCCATCGTCGCCCTGCGCAAACGCCACGGCATCGAACAGCTCACCACCATCGCAGCCTGACGGCAGCACGCCACCAGTACGGCAGCACGCCACCCGGCAGGCAGCGCCGGCCCACCGGTCCGGGGCTGACCGCCGACCCGGACAACACGAAGGCCCAGCTCGGGGATCGACTCCTGAGCTGGGCCTTTGTCTGTGGGGCGGGTGACGGGAATCGAACCCGCGCTCCGCGCTCGGTCCGCCTTCTCGCCGCTCGCCTGCGCGGAGGGTCAGGCCGACCCGGGTGCGCCGAGCATCGCGGACGCCCTCTGGAGCGGGCTGAGGCCGGGCGCGGCCATCTCCGCCTGGGCGGCTTGGACGGGGGCGGTGTGGCAGGTGAAGCCGAGGCGGGTCATGGCCCGCAGGACTTCGGCGGCGGTGAAGTCGCGGCGGTCCTGGCGGGTGATCACCTGGCCCACCTGTTTGAGGGGGTACTGGCGGCGGCCGATGGTCACGGACTCGCCGGTGACCGGTTCGGGCCGGACGGCCTGCATCGATTGCTGTACCCCGGCCTTGGTCAGGTCGAAGGGGAAGCGGGCGATGACACAGCGCATGAGACCTCGCAGGATGGGGGTGGGAAGGCCGGGCCGGGGGGAGCCGGTTCGACGGGACAGGGGCGCTTACGCGGCCGTGTCGGCCGCCCGGGGCGAAGCGAAGGGGGCGCTGCCACCGGGGATCTCACGAAGGCGGGCCTGGTCGGTGTACGTGGAACCGGCGCGGACGGCGGCGAGTTGGGCCTGGGTGACCACACGGGTTCCCTGACCGTCGTCGTCGCAGACGAGCAGGCGTTCCGTACGGGCGCCGGCCATGACGGACAGGGCCACTTCGACGGTCATGTCGTCCCAGACCCGGGGCCCGGCGGCGTCCGTGGCCGCGGTGTCGGAGGGGGCGGGGGTCGCCGGGTGGGGGCGTAGCTGAACCGTTCTCACAAGGTACCTCCTGCGGAGCTGGGACCGATGCCCTGTTCACGAACGATGTTCACGCCGCCACGTTGCGCACCGGCTGCCGCTGGGCTGCTCGGCGTGTGGCCTGCGCGGTGCGGCTGCGCCGGCCGCGCCGGGCGGCACCGCCGTGTCGGGAGGGCTCGGCCGGGGTGACGAGGGTGACGGGAATTCCGGAGGGGGCCTGGGCACCGGTGATGCGGTGCAGTGCGTCCTCTCCTGAGCGGACCCGGGTGGACTGCGCGGTGATGCCGGCGTCGGTCATCAGGCGGTCCATCGCGCGGCGCTGGTTGGGCAGGACCAGGGTGACGACGCTGCCGGAGGCGCCGGCGCGGGCCGTGCGACCGCCGCGGTGCAGGTAGTCCTTGTGGTCGTTGGGCGGATCGACGTTGACGACGAGGTCGAGGTCCTCGACGTGGATGCCGCGGGCGGCGACGTTCGTGGCCACCAGTACCGTGACATGCCCGGCCTTGAACTGGGCCAGCGTCCGGGTGCGCTGTGGCTGGGTCTTGCCCCCGTGCAGGGCGGCGGCACGGACGCCGCTGCCGAGCAGGTGCCGGGTGAGCTTGTCGACGGCGTGCTTGGTGTCCAGGAACATGATCGACCGGCCTTCGCGGGCGGCGATCTCGGTGACGGCGGCGTGCTTGTCAGCGCCGTGGACGTGCAGCAGGTGGTGTTCCATCGTGGTGACCGCGCCGGCCGTGGGGTCGACGGAGTGGACCACCGGATCGGTGAGGTAGCGCCGGACCAGGAGGTCGACGTTGCGGTCCAGGGTGGCGGAGAACAGCATCCGCTGCCCTTCGGGCCTGACCTGGTCGAGCAGCGCGGTGACCTGCGGCATGAAGCCCATGTCGGCCATCTGGTCGGCCTCGTCCAGCACGGTGATGCCGACCTGGTTCAGCCGGCAGTCCCCGCGCTCGATGAGGTCTTTGAGCCTGCCGGGCGTGGCGACGACGACTTCGGCGCCGTCGCGCAACGCGCCTGCCTGGCGGCCGATCGACATCCCGCCGACGACGGTCGCCAGCCGCAGCCGGACGGAGCGGGCGTAAGGGGTGAGCGCGTCGGTGACCTGCTGCGCGAGTTCCCGGGTGGGGACGAGGACGAGTGCGAGGGGCTGCCGGGGTTCGGCGCGCTGTCCGGCGGTACGGGCCAGCAGCGCGAGGCCGAAGGCCAGCGTCTTGCCGGAACCGGTCCGCCCACGGCCGAGCACGTCACGGCCGGCGAGGGTGTTCGGCAGGGTCGCGCCCTGGATCGGGAACGGCACCCGCATTCCCTGCGAGCTCAGCTCTTCGAGCAGTCGCCGGGGCATGTCGAGATCGGCGAACGCCTGGGCGGCGGGCAGCGCCGGAGTCGTCGTCTTCGGGGGAGCGAACTCGCCGTGTACAGCGGCGGGCCGGCGACCGTGACCGGCTGCGCGGGAGCGGGACGATCGGTCGTTCGTGCGTGTGCGGTTCATACGGAACCTCCTTGGCGCGGCGCGTACCAAGGAATTCCCACAGCAGAAGAGCAACGCAGGGAATCGCGAGAACGAGCCGAAATGGATACAGGAATACAAGTGCGACGCAGGGAAAGAAGCGAGGGACTGTCGCTGGAACACGTCGGGTGGTTCCGGCGGAGACACGCTTCGGCGTCCTGTCCGGTCCTGTGCGTGCCGGGCCCGGGCAGCGGGCTGCCGACCGGGTGACGAGGGCCGATCCGGCGGAACCGCCGGACACCGGCCCGTCGCGGCGCTGCGCCGCGCCGCATCGCCCTCTGACGACGAGAGGGCTGCGGGTAACGAGCAGGGGCCCGCACCCCGAAGTGCGGGCCCCTGCTCGTACGGTGCGCGATCAGGCGGGAACGATGTTCTCGGCCGTCGGGCCCTTCTGGCCCTGCGCGATGTCGAAGTTCACCTTCTGGCCTTCGAGCAGCTCGCGGAAACCCTGGGCGGCGATGTTCGAGTAGTGGGCGAACACGTCAGCGCCGCCACCGTCCTGCTCGATGAAGCCGAAACCCTTTTCCGCGTTGAACCACTTCACGGTGCCAGATGCCATGTCAATTCTCCTTCGGGGCAGTGCCCGGTATCCGCACTGTGCCGATACCGTGTCGCTGCGATGATTGCCCCATTCGGAAAAAGACCGAGAATAACGAGAGGGCTCCGCACGGCTGATGCGCCGGTGAAGAGCACTCGAAGTTTTTGGGAACCACAACTGCAACTGGGATCGACAGTACCACGCCGATGACGGAAACAGATAGTGGGAAATTCCATCAGATGCGCCGCGGGAAATGTTTTCACGGCGCCCCGTCTGTATTTCTCATTCCGCGGGCACAGGTATGGTGCGAACCCGGCCGAAAGGCCCGTGCGGAGCATCGGGGGCCGCCGGGGGTCCGGCCGGGCGGTCCGGCCGGCCGGCGGGTGCCGGGGCGAGGCCGGCCCTGGAGCGGCCGGGGCGGGAGTCAGCCGCCGTCCGTGCGGCGGGCCTCGCCGGCGGGGTGGCGCAGTTGTTCGTTGATGCGCTGCGCCTCTTCGAGCTGGTCTTCGAGGATGATGATGCGGCAGGCGGCCTCTATCGGGGTGCCCTGGTCGACGAGCTCGCGGGCGCGGGCGGCGATGCGTAGCTGGTAGCGGGAGTAGCGGCGGTGGCCGCCCTCGGAGCGCAGCGGGGTGATCAGGCGGTGTTCGCCGAGGGCGCGCAGGAAGGCCGGGGTGGTGTCGAGCATCGCCGCGGCGCGGCCCATGGTGTACGCGGGGTAGTCGTCGTCGTCGAGAGGGCCGGCGGGGCTGAGGGATTTTTCTTCTGTCACTTTCACCTCTTGTGTTTCACACATCGAGGGGCCCTGGTGCCGTACGGCACCAGGGCCCCGAGGGGACTTCAACACCATCTGCCGGCCGACTGTGGGCCGGCTTTGTGTATCCGCATCCCACTGCCCGGAAAGGGGCGTGGGGCGTGCGGGGATCGCGGATGCGTGACCGGGGACCACCTGTCCTTTCGGGGCCTGCGGTACCCGGGCGGATCCTTCCTCGCCCGGGCGATCCTGATGGCGTCTGCCTCCTTTTTCTTCCTGCTGGTCACCTTGCCGGTACTGCGGACCGTGCGGTTCGGTCACGACCCCTGGGGGCCGTCGGCCCGGCAGTCAGCGGCGGAACCCTTGTACGCACTTCCGGCCCCGCCACTCCACTGCCGAGCCGCACTGCTGGCACGGCCTGCGCGGCGGTTCGCCTCTGCCGCGCCGTTCTTCGACTTCTGGCTACGTGCCCAACCATAACGCCGAGACCCCGCAATGTCTACTGTGGCCGCTACAGGTTTCCGGGCGCTGACGCATCAGGATCCTGGGAGCCGCCGGCATCGCAAAGGTAGGGGAGGCAGGTCCTTCCCACCCGGGCGCCCCGCCGACGGATCCGGTCTCGCGCCGTGCTCAGCCGGCCGGACCTGCCGACGGCGGACCACCGGCTGTTCTGTCATGTCTACGGCCTGGCGGAGCCGGCGGCGAGGGCGTGTTCCTGTGCCTCGTCGAGCAGGTCCCGCAGCCTTGACGTGGTGGGGGCGACGGCGGTGGCGAGGAGGGCCGGGCCGTCGGCCGGCGGGGCGAGGACGGCGCACCCGTTCTTGGTGCCTTCGCCGAGGAGGACGGGGGCTTGTCGGGTGTCGAGGCGTGGGTCCACGACCAGGAGCTGGCCGACGGCGCGGTGCCCGTTCAGGACGGCCGGGCCGTCCCAGCCGGGTTCCGGGGCCCCGTACGCCGTGTGCTGGTCGAGGAGTGGGCGCCCGGCGCGGTGGACCAGGAGCCGGCTGACGAGATGGCCCGGTTCCTCGTCGGCCCGGCCCAGGAGCAGCTCCTCCCGCAGGACCAGTCGTGCGGTGGCGGCGAGTGCGACCGTGCACGTCTGGCGCAGGTTGCTGCCGGCGGCGCTGATCAGGGGCTTGGGCAACCAGCGCAGCCGGGCGTGTTCTCCGGCGGTGAGGCGGACGTCGTAGGTGGCCGCGTCGGTGGTGGGGCCGCGCAGGGCGAGCGTGGCGGCCGCCGTGGTGACCTCCAGCTCGGCCCGGTCCTCGGCGGTGATGTCGAGGGTGAGCCGGTCGCCGCCGAGCGGGGCGCTCATCGCCCCGAGGATGCCCACCGTGGCGGCGTTTCCGGCGGTGTGCATGCTCCGCAGGTGGAAGGGGCCGTCGCTGTGCAATTGCGGGAGGGTGGTGACGCGTCCGTTGTGCGCGGCACGGATCCGGGCCGTGGCGCGTACGCCGTGCGGGTGTCCGGCGGGCTCCTGGGCACCGGCCGGGGGGACGTCAGGGGCGGACGCTGCCCGCCGCGCGGGAGCGAGTTGAGCGGGCGGGGTCATACGGCTGCCTCGGCGCGCCACTGCGCGAGGTGGCCGGTGACCCAGTCGGCGACCTCACGGATGCCGTCGTCGGAGGTGAGGCTGGTGAAGACGACGGGCAGGTCCCCGCGCTGTCGCCGCGCGTCGACAGCCATGGTGTCCAGGTCGGCGCCGACGTACGGGGCGAGATCGGTCTTGTTGACGATGAGGAGGTCGGCGGTGGTGATGCCGGGGCCGCCCTTGCGGGGGATGTCGTCGCCGCTGGCCACATCGATGACGAAGATCTGCACGTCGACCAGGCCCCTGGAGAAGGTGGCGGTCAGGTTGTCGCCACCGGACTCGACGAGCACGAGATCGAGGGGCCGGTGGGTCTCTTCCAACTGCTCGACGGCTTCCAGGTTCGCGGAGATGTCGTCGCGGATCGCGGTATGCGGGCAGGCGCCGGTCTCGACGGCGGTGATGCGCTCGGCCGGCAGGACGGCTTCGCGGCGCAGGTACTCGGCGTCCTCGCGCGTATAGATGTCGTTGGTGACGGCGGCGATCTGCCACTGGTCGCGCAGGGTGCGGCAGAGCGCGGCGACGGTGGCCGTCTTGCCGGAGCCGACCGGGCCGCCCAGCCCGACCCGGAGGGCACGGCGGCTGCCGTCGGGGCGGAGCGGCTCGGCGCTGTGCGTGTGCCGCCGGGGAAAGATCTCAGCGTGGTCGAGGTGCATGTCGACTCCGGTCTGCGGGGGGATTCGGGTCAGGAGGCGAAGAGGCGGACGGCCCAGGCGGCGTGCTGCTCTCCGGTGATGTCCGACAGGGGGGCGGAGGCCGACGGGAGGGCGTCGAGCCCCTCGGTCACCGCGCGGTGCGCGGCGTCGGCCGCGGCCTGGGCGACGGCATCGGTCTCGGGGCCGAGACGGGCCAGCAGCCCGGAGGCGCTGAGCGGGTCGAGGCTCAGCAGGCGCACGGCCGCGGTGGCCGGCCCGCTGATGTTCTCGTACGCGGCGGCCTGGGCGGCGTCCACCGGGGCGAGGCCGGCGGCGCGGGCGGCGAGACCCAGAACGATGGGCTGGTGGGCGCCCCGGGGACGCGCGACGGCCAGTGCTTCGAGAGCGGCCGAGGGGAAGGTGGCGCGGGCCGCGCGCATCATCTGCCGGCCGAGCCTGCGGGCGACGGCACGCAGCGCGGGGGCGGGGGTGCGCGCGTCGGCGGCGGCGTCGAGCAACAACGGGTCATGTCCGGCGGCGGCCGCGGCGGCCAGTCCGGCCGTCGTCAGACCGGTCGTGTGCAGACGCCCACGGCAGAACGCCTCCAGGCCGGCGGTGTCGTGTACGGATCCATGGGCGACCGCGGCCTCGACGCCGCCGGAGTGGGCGTGCCCACCGGCGGGGAAGCGGCCGTCGGCCAGGAGGAGCAGGGCTGCGCGGCTCATCGGCGAGCGGCCGCCTTTCACAGGGACACGGGACGGGTGATGGTGAGGCGGTCCTGGCGGGCGTACCGGGCTGGACCGGAGCCCGACCGGAGCAGTGGCGCCACCGGTCGGACGGAGGCCGGATCAGAACAGGAAGTACCGCTGCGCCATGGGAACCTGGTCGACGTAGGAGCGCGGGACGATCGCACCGTTGAGCATGGTGGGGGAGTCCCCCGTCGTCTCGCCGCCGAGGTTGACCTCGAAGCTGTTGTGGTCCACGTCGAGTTGCCGCGGCAGCACGCCGTTCAGCCTCATGTGACCCTTCGTGAGACCCCGGGTGTCCTTGATGTCGACGAACACCTTGTTGAGTGCGAGGCCCTTCTGTGTCGTCTGGTACTCGCCCCTTTGCCCGGTGGTCTCGTAACGGGTGTTCAACGCGTCGGCCACGCCCGGGGCGGCGAAGTTCACCGAGTTGCGCCCCGGGGCGCGCCCGGTGGAGCCCCAGACCGGCCGTGGCTGGTAGGGCTGCGGTGTCGTGATCGAGGCGTTGGCGTCGCCGTTCTGCGCGTAGGCGAGCTGGCCGCCCTTGAGGACCGCGTGCATCTTGACGCCGAAGAACTTCGGCTCCCACAGCACCAGGTCCGCCCGCTTCTCCGGACCCGCTTCCACCGAACCGACATAGTCGTCGATACCGTGCGTGATCGCCGGGTTGATCGTGTACTTGGCGACGTACCGGCGTACCCGGTAGTTGTCGTTCGGCTCCGTCGTGGCGGCCCGGTGCTTGTGCTTCGTGTCGCGGGTCGGGTTCGCCGAGATGTTCGCGTACGCCAGGTCCTGCGGCAGCGTGCCGTAACGGGACTTCATCACGTGCGCGGTCTGCCACGTCCGCATGATCATCTCGCCGATGCGCCCCATCGCCTGGGCGTCCGAGGACATCATCGAGATGGCCCCCATGTCGTGGAGAAGGTCCTCCGCCGCCATGGTGGACGGGCGGATGCGGGAATCCGCGTAGGCCAGGTCCGCCGGCAGGTCCGGGTTGAGGTGGTGCGCGACGACCAGCATGTCGATGTGCTCCTTGACGGTGTTGACCGTCAGGGGCCGGGTGGGGTTGGTCGAGGCGGGCAGCACCCGCGGGTTCTTGACCAGCTCGATCATGTCCGGGGCATGGCCCCCGCCGGCGCCTTCGACATGGAAGACATGGATGGTCTGGTGGTGGAAAGCTTTTTCGGTGTCCTCCAGGAAGCCGGACTCATTCATCGAGTCGGCGTGCAGGGCGACCTGGACCCCGAGGTCCTTGCAGGCATCCAGAGCACTCTTGATCACGGCGGGTGTGGCGCCCCAGTCCTCGTGCACCTTGAAGCCGATGGCGCCGGCGCGCACCTGCTCCTCCAGGGCCTGCTTGCTCATCGTGCTGCCCTTGCCGAGCAGACCGATGTTGACCGGGTAGTCGTCCAGGGCCTCGAAGAGCTTGGTCAGGTGCCACGCGCC
The DNA here is from genome assembly GCF_055567735.1 of Streptomyces sp. NPDC026394. Taxonomy (NCBI): domain Bacteria; kingdom Bacillati; phylum Actinomycetota; class Actinomycetes; order Kitasatosporales; family Streptomycetaceae; genus Streptomyces; species Streptomyces sp. NPDC026394. The sequence continues at coordinate 147,668 of NZ_JBVHPX010000019.1, read as the reverse complement.
CGGGTTCACGGTGGTGGCGGTGCTGCCCGCGGCGGGGCCTGTGCCTCCGCCGATGAGCGTGGTCACGCCGGAGGCCAGGGCCTCGTGGACCTCCTCGGGGCAGACGAAGTGCACGTGGGTGTCGACAGCGCCCGCGGTGAGGATCTTGCCGTTGCCGGAGATGACCTCGGTGCTCGGGCCGACCACGAAGTTCTCCGGCGTCGGCGGCGTCGGTTCCGGGGGCATGGGCGTCACCGGCGTCGTCGGTGGGGGCTTCGGCGGGGCCTCGATCTTCGCGATTCGCCGCGGCTTCTCGAAATGCGTGATCGGATCCATGGTCTCGGGGTTGTACGCCTTGCCGATGGCCTGGATCCTGCCGTCCCTGATGCCGATGTCGGCCTTGACCACACCCCACCAGTCGATGATCAGTGCCCCCGTGATGACGGTGTCCACGGGATTCTTCTTCGCGTCGTCGTACTGGTCCCTTGCGATGTGGGACATGCCCATCGACTCGCGGATCACCTTCCCGCCGCCGAAGAGCATCTCGTTGCCGCTGTACTTCGGACCGCCGCTCCAGTCGGCTTCGATCTCGACGACGAGGTCGGTGTCGGCGAGGCGGACCCGGTCCTTGGTGGTGGGCCCGTAGCGAGCGGTGTAGTCCGCCCGCGTCAGCAGGTTGTTCGTCCTCGTCGGCTTTCTCTGCGTCGGCGGCACCGGCAGGTTCGGCGGTCCCGCCGAACTGGGCTGCTTCCCTGCCGGGGCCGCCGCTGACCCCGGTGCGTCCTGCGGAGCCACCTTCATGGCGGTGTTCTCGGCCGTCCGCTCCGGTGCGTCCGCCATCAGACGGTCCCCTCGCGCAGTCCCAGAATCGCCTTGGTGTCGGTCTTGGCCCGGCCCCCGAACGTGACCAGCTCGACGCAGCACTCGTCGCCCGGTTCGAACCGTACGGACGAGCCCGCGGAGATGTTGAGGCGTCGCCCCATCGCGTCGGCGCAGTTCGTGAGCTCCACCTGCGTGCCCTGAGCGGTGATCACCTTGAGGCCGGGGTTGATCTCGGCGAAGTGGTAGTGGGAGCCGACCTGGATGGGGCGGTCTGAGGTGTTCTTGACCTTGATCGTCTTCAGGTCGTCCTGCAGGTTGCCCTGGGTGAGGGGCTTGCCCTGCACGTTCTCGTTGAACGCGATCGCTTCGTGCCACACCGCACGGTCGTCGCACTGCTCGCAGCAGTAGGCCGACCTGCCGGCGTGACAGCCGGCCGGGCAGTCCGGGGTGCGAGGCGGCCGGGGGTGTTCGATCTTGCCCGGGTGGAGCGCCGGCTCCTCGGCGGCCTCCGGGAAGGGGTCGTGGATCGTGGCCAGCTTGGTGCCGTCCGGGAAGGTGGCCTCCACCTGGACGACCGGAATCATCTCCGGGACGCCGTCCATCACGTCGTCCCGGGTGAGCAGCCGTCGGCCCGTGTCCATGACCTCGCCGACCGTCTTCCCCTTGCGGGCCTCTTCGAGGACATGGCCGGTCAACAGCGCCACGGCCTCCGGGTAGTTGAGTCGCAGTCCCTGTTCACGGCGCTTCGCTGCCACGTCCGCTGCGACGTGAAGGAGCAGGCGCTCCTGCTCATGCGGAGTCAAGTGCACGATGGCTCGTCTCTGTGGGGCGGATGATGCTGCGACCGGGCACGTCAAGGTCACGGACAACGTTTCCCCGGAGGACGGCGGGCGCTCTCCGATCATCGGGCGGGACCGAACGGCGGGACCATCGAAGTGCTGATGCTCCACACCATCTGGTGAATCTCCGGGAATAGGCCGTTGACACACCGCGAAAACGAAAAGGCACGGTTTTGGCGACGCGGGCGAATTTCGCGAAACGGGGCAGCTTCCCGGGGCTCCGCCGATCGCTCCGGTACGTCTCACAGGCGACGTGTTGCGCGGGAACGAATTGCGGCACGAGGGCCGACGGCGCTGCGGAGAGCGGCAGCAGTCGTTCCGGTTCCGGGAGGAAAGTGTCCGAAAGGTGTATCAGCCGAGGACCGTCGCCAGAATCGTTGCGTAGAAGGTGAGGTAGGCCAGTACCGAGAGGGGGAGGGCGGTCAGGAGGGTCAGGACGCGTTCCCGGAGGGTGCGGCCCATGAGCAGCGCCACGAGGACCAGAACGGCGAGGCAGGCCCATGCCTGGGGGACGTAGTGCAGGACCCGGGCGTAGTGGATCGCCTCCATGCCGAAAACGCCCGCGAGGGCGGCGAGGCCGACAACGCGGCGGCGCGGGCTGATGCCACGCCACCAAGAGCCCGCCACCGCGAACAGGGGGCCGGCGAGGAACGCCATGCCCAGCCAGACGAGGGGAGCGAGCAGAGAGCCCATGCCGTCGCGCGCGACCTCCGCGTAACCGTAGTAACCGACGACGAGACCGGACTCGGCGCACAGCCCCGCGACGGCGGTCGCGGCCAGGCTGACCCGCCGGGCCGACAGCGCGCCCGCGGCGAACGCGGCGACGGACCAGACCGCGCCGGAGTTGGTGATCTGGTTCCAGGCCCCCGGAAGCCACCCCTGGGCCAGGTTGGTCAGCACGCCGAGAAGGAGCCCTCCGGCACACGCCGACACCGTGGCGCAAACCCAGGTTCTTCCGCTCGTGCGGGGCACCGAGGCGGTGACAGGGGACGCGTTCATGGTGGTGCTCACTGTCTCTTCCGAGGGCTGCGAGGCTCACGCCCCTTGGTGCAGTGACAAGGACGTACCGGGCCGGCGACGCGTTGCCTCGACCTGCCCGGACCGGCTCCACCAATGGGGTAATCGCCCTGAGTTCTCGGAATGGGGAAATCGAGGTGAGCACTTCCCGGTTCGCGCCTGAGCGGGTGTCAGTTCCTCTCGGAGCTTCCCGTCGCACCCGCAGCAAATGCCGGACGCAATGCGGCAAAGGCCTTCCCGTGACCATCGCGACCTGACGGGCGCCCCGGCCGCCGGGATGCGGCGCGCGCATTTACTGCGGCGGTGCCGAAAGGACGGAGCGGGACCGCACCAAGACGCTCCCCGGGCTATTCGCCCCCGGCCGGTGCCCCTGCTTCGAGGCACGAAAAGGCCACGCGCCTCACACCGGCCTGGACAACAAACAAGTCCCGGGCCGTTGACCCGGGACTTCGTCATGGAGCGGGTGACGGGAATCGAACCCGCGCTCTGAGCTTGGGAATCACGGGAGATCTGGGACCGCCAGTGTCGTTGACCTGCAGCGACGGCCGCGAGTGAGGCTCGGCCAGAACCCTCGCTGAGCCCGTTGTTCACCGCAGTTCCCCGGCCTACCGGGCACGCATCGGGCACGGCTGCATGGCAGCATTTTTAAGGGAGTCTGGGGCGCCTGACGCGCAGCCAGCGCCGTGATTCCTCACCGGGCGGTGCGATGCCGAGGGCTCTCTCAACGTAGAGACTTCGTTCCTTACTCAGCAAGGTGATCGCTTCGCCTATCGCCTTCGGCTCCCATGATCGTTTCAGTTCCTTCGCGCTCTCAGGCGGAACCACTAGGCCTTCCAGTGTCTTGATTGCCTGCTCGACCTCCCCCTTACCCTCGAAGGGTGGCAGCGCCGCCACCTCGATACGGGCCCGGCCGATTGTGTCCAAGATGGGTAGGACGTAGGGCTCTCTCTCGTCGTAATCCGTGACGTCGATGTCGCCTGACCGCACGATGTAGCGGTTCGCTGCGTCGGCCGCCTGAATCAGGTGGTCCAAAGCCGCAGCAAAGCGAGCCTCGCTCAGCTTGGCTACTTCAAGCCGCGCCTCCCAGTGGATCCGATCACGGGCAACCCCACGCTGGGTCCAACGTGTGACACCGGCGACTATGAGTGCCGCCCCGCTGGTGAAGAGCGGGCCGGCGACGGCTATCGAAGAGAGGTCCATGCGAAGCATGTTGCCGGATTGCCGGGCTCTCAGAGTGACGCGCCAAGCCTGTGACCAGCGGATGCATCATTACCATGTCGCCTGACCTGCGGCTGAGTCGTCATCGACTGTCTTTGTTGGTCATCACTGAGTACCCCCGCACGGCCCAGGGACGGTCCGGACGGGGCGCTGGCTGCTGCTCGTTGCGGACTACCGGCAGGGCGGTCCGTGGGCGCTGCGCCGCTGCCTGGACGCCTGTCCCCGGGTAGCTGTAGACGGAATCGGTCGGACTGGTTGCGGCACCTCACTGCTGTACAGCGCGGTTAGTGACAGCCTGAGAACGTCGCCGGGATCTCACGGGCTAGGCCTCCTGGCTTCGCCACGCATCCCGCAGGAAGTGGATCAGGCTTCATCGTGGCCCAGTGAACGGGCTGACCTACCGCTTCTTGATTTCGGATCTCGCACCGAGCCTGAAACAGGTGGTACCGGCACAGCCTGACGTCTGCAAGGGGGTCAACGGCCCGATACGGACATCCATCGTCACCTTCGACGTATCCACATCGCGCGATGGCTTGCCCGTGTTCATCCTTTGCGATCACGACAACTCAACGAATCGCTCGCCTGTCTAGCCGTAGGCCGCCTGGGTGATCCCCGCAGACGCACTGACCCTGAACCCACCACTCGTCCAGACTTCCGTCCCGTCTGCCGTCGGCCCACATACCGTGGCGTGAGGCCGGTCCCTGGGACTTAGTGAGTCGCCGCGGCGGGGTGATGGCTCGGTCCGTAGGCGCGGCACGCTCATGGGCCACGACGGCGCCGCGTCGAGTGGAACGCCTGTGGACCTTCGCCACATCGCGGCAGCAGCTGCTCCCCCTTAACCAAGGATCGGAGCCCGGTCCGTTCACGCTGCGGCATCTGTGACGGCGACGGTACGGCGCCCAGCTCCGGCCGGCCGTTGTGCCCGGAGTGCCCAGCGTCCCCAATCCCGCCTCTCCCGTAGCCTGCCTGCCTCTACAGGACTACGGCCTATGGGGCGGTCGGCAGCGCGCCCGTCACGTAAACCGCTCACCGCTTCCGCCTCCACCTTCACCACTTCTCATCTGCACCCTTCCCGCCTCCCCCGGGGCTCCCCGCCGGGCCTGCCCTCCTGGACCATGGGCTCTGGTGCCGCTGCTCGGCTCGTCCTGGTGGTGGGCGCCTGCGGCCTGGTCATGCGGGGCGGGTATCGCGGGTGGTGGTGTTGGCTGGTGGGGTGTTTGCTCGTTCCGGCGCTGCTTTTGGGCGGGGCAAAGCGTGTGCGAAGCACCCCGTGGCATCGTCAGGTGGCGCGGGGCCGGGGGCCGGGCGGAGCGGGCCGGAGGCAGGAGCGGCGCCCGAGCCCCCGAGCTCCGCGCCGGCCCGCCGTGCGGGCCGGTGGGGTGTGCTTCGTAGCGGCGGCTGCCAAAGCCGTTGCCCGCGCGCCGGATGCCGAAGGCAAGAGCACCCACAAGGCCAACACCGTCCCCCGCAGTGCCCGCCCCGGCGACGGACGGGCTGCTGGGTGCTTGGCCGACGGGAGCGAACCTGTCTGCGCGCTCTCGCCAGCTGCTCACGGACTTCCATCGGGGCTTTGCGTCCGTACGCAGTCGGCGTCAGGGTGGCCCGGCCGGGAATAGCAATCCTCTTGTGGGAGCTCCCGGAGTGCTCTCCTCTCCCACCCACCCCCTCCCCGCCCGCAGGGCGGGGCTTGAACCAGTAGAGAAAGTTGTAACTCAGGCTGGCGGGAGGGGCTTGAAGTCCTCTGTGCAGGCGGGGAGTACGGTGCCCTGTCGGTGGGCGAGGGGCAGGTAGATCACGGGGCGGATCGTCCAGGTGATGCGAGTGGTGGCCTGGGTGACGGTCACCGTGTAGGGCTGCCGGTGGAGCAGGGCTGCCCTGGCCTTCATTCGTCCCTCGCAGAGCCAGGTCCAGGCTTCGTGTGAGGCGTCCGGGGAGAGGGCCGGTGTGATGGTGCGGAGGGCGACTGCTACCCACCTGTCGGCCTGGTGGGCCGAGTAGGCGTCGAAGGATGCGTGGAGGGCCGGCCTCTCGGTCGGGTTCGCGAGGTCTTGCGTCCAGCACTCGCACCAGTAGCCGCGGCGGGGCTTGTCGGTCTTCAGCATGGGTGGGCTCCTGGTCGGTTGCTCGTGAAGAGTTCGGCGGTGATGGTGTGAGCGCCCTGACTGCTGTGAACCACCACGCGGTGAGCGATCGCGTTGACCATGCCGAGCCCGCGACCGTGCTCGGCGTCCGGGTCTTGCTCCTGGACCTGGTCCTCAACCTTCGGGATTGCGCCTGCGCCTCCGCCGTCCGTGACCGACAGGGCGATGACCTGTGGAGTGACCGCGAGAGACAGATGGAAGCTGCCGGAATCCCGCCCGCTGGCGGTGTGCAGGATCGCGTTCGAGCTCAGCTCGCTCACGATCAGTTCGGCGTCCTCGGCCAGCGGGGAATCGCGCAGTATGTCGCGGGTCCACCGGCGGGCCCGGCTCACCTCTTCCGGGGAACCTGGGCAACTGAGCCCCCAGACCTGGACTCTACTCGTATACTCGTGCATACAAGTTCCTTCGTGCTGGTAGGCCGCCATGTGCAGCGGGTTCGGGCTAGACGAGTTTCACGCCGTCGTGGGCGCGGACGGCCGGCGGGGTCATGGCGTCGAGCGCGTCCAAGACGCGGATCGCGTAAGCCTCGTCGGCGAGTTCGGTGACTTCTTCGCGGGTGGCCCACCGCAGCGCGCGGGTTTCATCCCCGGTGGTGGGGGTGCCGTCGGCGGCCCGACAGCGGAAGACCAGAGAAACGATCAAGCCCGTCATGTTCTTGTAGACACCGGTCAAGGTCGCCGGAAGCTCGATCTTGATGCCGGTCTCTTCGAGGACTTCGCGCTGGAGGGCTTCGGGGATGGTTTCCTCGCGTTCGAGGACTCCGCCCGGCGGCTCCCAGTGACCGTTGTCGCGTCGCTTGATCAGGAGAGTCCGGCCCTGGTCGTCAACGATGACTCCGGCGACGCTCACGGAGTGCGGACGGTCGGTGCTCACGTTCCTCGACCCCTTCGGATGGCTAGGCTCTCCACCGTAGCAATAGCACTCGCCCACTCGTCTAGATACCTAAAGGAGTAGTCCACGTGACGTCTCTTCCGAGCGTTCTTGGCGCTCTCGACCCCACGAGTGATCGTGCGGTCTTTCGACAGATCGCCGATCAACTGCGCGAGGCCATTGATCGCGGGCGCTTCAAAGAGGGGGAAAAGCTGCCCTCGGAAGCTGAGCTGGTGGAGCACTACGGGGTTTCCCGTATGACGGTGCGCAACTCCTTCTCGGTCCTCCAGGGCGAGGGCCTGGTCCACGCCGAGCACGGCAAGGGCGTCTTCGTCCGGCCGCGCCCACCCGTCCGGCGCCTCGCCTCCGACCGCTTCGCCCGGCGCCACCGCGAGCAGGGGAAATCCGCGTTCATCGTGGAGGCTGACGCCGTCGGCAGTCACCCCAAGGTGGACGGCTTGGAGGTCAAGGAGGAGAAGGCCAGTCAGGACATCTCCGCCCGGCTCGGTTCCGTACGGCGAGTGCTCGCCCGCCGGCGCCGCTACCTCCTCGACGGCCGGCCGGTCGAGTTCGCCACCTCGTACCTTCCGCTCGACATCGCCCGCGGTACTCAGATCGCCGAGCCCAATCCCGGCCCCGGCGGCATCTACGCCCGACTGGAGGAGCTGGGCCATCACCTCGACCACTTCGAGGAAGAGATCCGTGCCCGGATGCCCTCCCCTGCCGAGGTCAAGACGCTGCAACTGGCGTCCGGCGTCCCGGTGATCCACCTGATCCGCACGGCGTACGACACGGAACAGCGGGCCGTGGAGGTCTGCGACACGGTGATGGCGGCGGACGCGTACGTCCTCTCCTATCAACTCCCGGCTACCTGACCGGCGGTGCGCGAGGTCACTTCTTCGGACTCGTACACCCCGACACGCATACTCGTATAGACGAGTGGGCGAGTTGTGTGGCATGGTGGTCCGCGTTCCCGGAAGAGCCGGGCGCGAAGACTGCAACTTGTCTAGACGAGTAGATGGGAAGAAGCCTTGCGCACCATCCGTGTGGAGACCTCGGCCGCGACGATCCTGCTGACCGAGGCGCCCGAGCCCAAAGTACGCGACCGCAAGACGGGCGAGATCGCCAAGGACGCCAACAACGGCGAAGCGCTGATGACGATCGGCGTCGTCTACATCGAGGATGGGGAGTCGTCCCTGATCAAGGTCACCGTTCCGGAGGGCGGTGTCTCCGAGGGGCTGGCGCTCGGTGCGCCGGTCTCCCTGCCCGGCCTGGTTGCCCGGCCGTGGGAGTCGGTGTTCAACGGCCAGCAGCGGCACGGCATCGCCTACCGCGCCGCCGCCGTCACTCCGGCCGCCTTCCCGGCCGCCATGGGAGACGCGGCCTGATGAGCGACCTGGCAACGCTTCTGGAGGTGGGTGGTCCCGTCGTCGCACTCGGTGGCGGGGCCGCCTACGCCCGGGCACGGCACCCGGGCGTCTACTGGTCCACGGTCGGCCTGCCGGTCTCAACAGCCCGGCTGCTCGGCTCGTACAGCTCGGTCATGGAAGCGTGCGGCCTGACCGTGACTCCCTCCCGGCTGCGGGTCCTGGCGGTCAAGGCCACCACCCGCCGTGAGGTCCGGCCCGTACCGCCGCGTCGCGGCATCATCCGGCCGACCACCACCGGGTTACGGCTCCGGCTCCGGCTCGCCCCTGGGCAGGAACCCGCCGACGTGGCGGCCTCGGCCGAACGCCTGCGTCATGCGTGGGGCGTGCACGCCGTGTACGTGACACCCGTCAAGCCCGGCGTGATCGACCTGCGGCTGGTCGGCTTCGACGTGCTGCGGAAGGTCCGTATGCCGCGCAAGCTCCCGGCGGGGCTGCTGAAGGTCCCGGTGGCGCTGCGGGAGGACGCCACGGCCTTCGTACGGGACTACCGCACCGTTCCGCACGGGCTCACCCTCGGCGCGACACTGTCGGGCAAGTCCATGTACCTGCGCCACCTCATCACCGGGCTGGCCCAGCAGCCCGTCGCCCTGGTCGGCATCGACTGCAAGCGGGGCGTGGAGCTGGCGCCCTTCGCAGCCCGGCTTTCGGCGCTGGCCACCGATCCTGAGCAGGCGGCAGAGCTGCTACCCGTGTTGATTGAGGAGATGGAGGACCGGTACGACCTGATCAAGGCCCGGCAGGGCATCGCCCCGGACACACCGGATGAGGAAATCACCTCGGACATCTGGGGCCTGCCTGAGCATGAACGACCCGTGCCTGTCGTGCTGTTCGTGGACGAGGTGGCGGAACTCTTCCTCGTCGCCACGAAGAAGGACGAACAGCGTCGGGACGAGATGGTCACCCAGCTCATCCGGCTTGCCCAGCTCGGCCGGGCGGCCGGCGTCTACCTGGAGATCTGCGGGCAGCGCTTCGGTGCCGAACTGGGCAAGGGGGCGACCATGTTGCGGGCCCAGTTGACCGGCCGTGTCTGCCATCGCGTGAACGATGAAGCCTCTGCGAAGATGGCGTTGGGCGACATCGCGCCCGAAGCGGTCTCCGCCGCCTGTGCCATCGCCCCTGAACAGCCCGGGCTCGCCGTGATCGGTGACGCATCCGGCGGCTGGTCCCGCGTCCGTACGCCGTATCTGTCGCTCGCTGAGGCGGCCGAGACCTGCCACGCATCGGCCCACCTGGTCCCCGACCTGCCCGCGCTCCAGCCCTTCCGGCCTGCTGTGCCGGTACGGCCGGTCAAGTCCCCGGCCCCGGCCGTACGGCCGCAACCGACAACCGGCTGAACTCCACCTTCCCACCCGGTTGGCGTGACCACCTCGCGCCGTGTCCCTACCCCCGCCATGCCTGAATCCGGAAGGAGCCGCAGTATGCGCGCCCTGCTGGCCCGCGTTGATGCGGTGCTCGTCCAGGCGGTCATCGCCGCCGCACTGTCTTTCGCCCACCTGCACGACATCGCCTCGGCGGCCGGTCAGGACGGGTGGAAGGCATGGGCGTACCCCGTCTCCGTCGACCTGCTGCTGGTGGCCGCCTGGCGGCGGCTGCGAACCAGCGATGAGAAGGCTGCCGGGTGGTGCTGGTTCGTGATCGCACTGGGCGCATCCCTGGGCGCCAACGTCGCCACCGCCGGACTGCTCGATCTGAACCACGTACCGGCCTGGCTGCGCATCCTCGTCGCGGGCTGGCCTGCGGTCGCCTTCCTCGGCGGCACGCTCCTCGCTCACTCCGCAGCGGCTCCGGCAGAGGCACCCGACGCCGAGGGCCAGGAGGAGCCCTCGGTCGTCGAAGATCAGGAGGACGCGCCCGACCCGGCACCGGCCCTCCCGCCGCCACCGATCCCCGAACCGACTCCCGCGCCCCCTGCGGTCTCCGTCCCGGCCGCCCTGGTCGAACACGCCCGCAAGGTCGCCACCGAGCACCACACCCGTACCGGCACCGCCATCGACACCCCGACCCTGCGCGCCCGCCTCGGCGTATCCCTGCCGATCGCTGACGCCATCGCCGCCCAGCTCTGAGAGGAGATCCACATGAGCGCCAACCGCCGCTTCCGCTCGGTCACCCGCATCGGCCCGGTGCAGGTCGGCACGTCCTACGACGGTCGTGGCCGGGAGAAGCACACCGCCGCCTGCACGGCTCCGCGCTGCGGCTTCTCCGCCGACTACGACAGCCGCGCCGCCGCCGAACTGGCCGCCCGCACCCACCGCTGCCCCGTCCGCTGATTCATGCGCCGAAAGGATTCCGCCCCGTGACCGTCAGCCTCCCGCTCGTCGTCGTCCTCGGCCTCTTCGCCTGGGGTGCGGTCAAGTACCTCGGCGTCCGCATCTGGATCGTCGTGGTGATCGCACTCTTCGGCTTCTGGCTCTCGCACACCTTCATGGCGCCGGCCATCGAGAACGGCACGCGCTCCGGCGTAAACATCATCAACGGCTCCCATGACTAGACGAGTAGATAAGGAGATCTCCGCCGTGTTCCTGCCCAAGTACCCCGACAGCCCGACGCCGCCCACGCACATCACCCTCAGCACGGCCGCCCCGGCCCCCGCCCGGCGGCCCGTCCCTCAGATCTCCGTCAGCACCGGCGCCGTCGCGGCTGTTCTCATCGGCGGGGTCGTGCTCACCGCGCTCCTGGCCGCCGTCGCCGTCTCGGCCGTGTCCGTGGCGGTCGCCGCCGTCGTCCTGCGCTCGCTCCTCCGCGACCAGCACCGCCGCTGACAGACCAGCAGCACACCGAACCCCCGGGCCGGCCTCGATACCGCCAAGCATCCGCCGCCCCGGGGGCCCTCCCCCTTCCAGCCGAAGCCAGAAGGAGAAAGGCCATCATCACCCCCGCCACCCCGCCCCCGCTGACCGAACTCGGAGAACTGGCCGCTCTCGGCACCATGCCCGCACTCCTGCGCCAGCTCTCCGGCCTCGGCGGCTGCACCCATCCGATCCGCCTCGACGGCCACCGCACCGAACACGCTCTCAACACCCGTACCGGCGAGATCGGCAACGTCCTCCACCACCTCGATTCCTCCAGCCTCCCGGCCGGTCACCTCCTGGTCCGCTGCAACAACCGCCGTACGACCCGCTGCGCGGCCTGCTCCGAGGTCTACCGCCGCGACACCTTCCAACTGATCACCTCCGGCCTGCGCGGCGGCAAGGGCGTCCCGGAACGCGTCGCCGCTCACCCGCGCGTCTTCGCCACCTTCACCGCGCCCGGCTTCGGTCCGGTCCACAACCGCCCCACGGGGCCGACTGGTTCGGTCCGCCGCTGTCGCTGCGGCGCCTTCCACGACCAGGAGGGCGCCGCCCTCGGCACCGCCCTCGACCCCGACACCTACGACTACGAAGCGGCCGTGCTCTGGAACGCGCACGCCGGTGCCCTCTGGCGGCGCTTCTCCATCTACCTGCGCCGGGAGGTCGCCAAGCGCGCCGGCCTCACTCAGCGCGCGTTCCGGCAGTACGCCCGAGTGTCCTTCGCCAAGGTCGCCGAGTACCAGAAGCGCGGTGCCGTTCACTTCCACGCGGTCATCCGCCTCGACGGCCCGACCGGTAGTGACGCTCCCCCGCCCGCCTGGGCCACCGCCGAATTACTCGCCGACGCCATCCAGGCCGCCGCCACCGCCGCCCGCGTGGACGGTCCAGTCATCGACGGCCGGGAACACGTCTTCGCCTTCGGCCGCCAGCTCGACGTACGCACCATCCGTTCGGCCGACTTCGACGGCGGCCAGGAGCTGACCGAACGGGCCGTGGCCGCGTACATCGCCAAGTACGCCACCAAGGGCGCCGAAACCGCGACCGGAGCCCTCGACCGCCCGCTGAAGTTCCTCGCCGAACTCGCCCAGCTCGACATCAGCGACCACGCCCGCCGCCTGATCCGAACGGCCTGGACCCTCGGCGCCCGCAAGGAACTGGATGACCTCCGGCTCCGGGCCTGGGCTCACATGCTCGGCTTCCGCGGCCACTTCTCCACCAAGTCCCGCCGCTACTCCACCACCCTCGGCGCCCTCCGCGACGCCCGCGCCGAATGGCGCCGCGCCCAAGCCGCCACAGAGTCCGAGACAGCCCTGGACACCACCCTCGTCCTCGCCCACTGGGTCTACGCCGGAACCGGCCTCACCAACGCCGAAACCTGGCTCGCCGAATCCCTCGCCCGTGACAGCCAGCACGACCGTGACACCGCCCGTGAACTATGCACCGCACTCGACACTGAAGGGGAGCGGTGACCATGGCTGATCGCCTGCTGACCGTGGAACAGGTCGCTGACCGGCTCGGCACGACGGTGCGTTTCCCTCGGCGGCTGATCGAGGAACGGCGCATCGAGTACGTGAAGATCGGTCGACACGTCCGCATCCCTGAGCGGGCCGTGAATGCCTTCGTGGCGTCGCACACGGTCGCGCCCGCCGTTCGTCGTCTGCGGGGTGCCGCCTGATGGCAGGGAAGAAGCGTTCGTTCGGCCGGGTCCGCAAGCTCCCGTCCGGCCGGTACCAGGCTCGGTACCTGGGCCCCGACGGGATCGACCGACCGGCACCGCACACCTTCCGTACGAAGCGGGAGGCGGATGACTGGCTCGCGGATCGGCAGAGTGAGATCCGTGCGGGTGGCTGGCAGGACCCCGACGCGGGGGCGGTGAACTTCAAGGTCTACGCCTTGCAGTGGGTGGAGGAACGCGGGCTGGCGGCGACCACGGACGAGCTGTACCGCCGCTTGCTGCGGCTGCACGTTCTGCCGACCTTCGAGGGACTGGACCTCGACCAGATCACTCCGCCCCGAGTGAGGACCTGGCGGACTGAGCGGCTGAACGCGACCGGGGCCGCCACGACCGTGGCCAAGGCGTACCGGTTGTTGAAGGCCATCATGGAGACGGCCGTAGAAGATGAGCTGATCCGGCGTAACCCGTGCCGGATCAAGGGGGCCGGTAAGGAGTCGGCGAAGGAGCGGCCCACCGCCACCGTTGAGCAGGTGGACGCTTTGGCCGACGCCATGGGGCCCCGCTGGCGGCTGATGGTCTACATCGCCGCGTACGGTCCTGCCCGGCCGGAGGAACAGGCCGCTATGCGCCGCCTCGATGTGGACCTGGAGAACGTCGGTGTGTGGATTCGCACAGCCGAACCTGAGCTGACCACAGGTCGGCGGGCGCCCGGCGACACCAAGTCGGCGGCAGGGAAGCGCTTTCTCGTCCTGCCGAAGTTCATGGCGGTCGATCTGGAACGGCATCTCGACTGGTATGCGGAGAAGGAGCCGAACGGACTGCTGTTCGTGGGGGAGCGCGGCAAGCCGTTCCGCCGGTCCACCTTCGGGCGAAAGTGGCGCAAGGCTCGTGCGAAGGTCGGGTTGCCCGATGACTTCCGGTTCTACGATCTTCGGCACACCGGGCACACGCTCTCGACGCGATCCGGCGCGACCCTCAAGGACACGATGGTCCGTGCCGGCCAGTCCTCGGAGCGGGCCGCGCTGATCTACCAGCACTCGGGCCTGGAGCGGCAGAAGGAGGTGGCCGGCGGCATCGACGCGCATGTCCGTGCTGAGCGGGTGAGGGCCAAGGCGGCTCGTGATCAAGAGCGATCGGGCACGCAACGGGCACGGGAGGCTTGAGCCGGTCTAGACAACAAATAAGGCCCAGGTCTGTGACCTGGGCCTTAACTCTGGAGCGGGTGACGGGAATCGAACCCGCGCTCTGAGCTTGGGAAGCTCATGTTCTACCATTAAACTACACCCGCTTGGGCGCCGCCTGTGAGGGCGGTGCAGCGTCGCACACTCTACCCCATCGCGGACCCCCGGTGCAGTTGGCCGTGGGGTCCGGTCGTGTGTGGGAGGTGGGTTGCGGTGTGGGGTGCGGGAGTTGGGGCGTACGGTGGGGGCGCGGAGTGCCGCGTGTGGTGGCGTCCAGTTCATCCCCTAATGTGGCTTTTGTTGTCCACGCACTTGGGAGAGGACTTGATGGAGCGCACCGTCGTACGTTGTGCCGAGGGGCACGTGTTCAGCACCGCTTCGTTTCCCATGCAGACCACGGACCGGCTCGGCCCCGCCCGGCTGCTGCGGTGTCCGCGCTGCGCGCGGCTGCGGCACTCGGTGCCGGTGGGGTTCGAGAAGCGCTGAGGCCGAGGCCGCCGGGCGCTGACCGTGCGCCGTCGGGCGGCGGTCCCCCGGTGGGGCGGAGGCGAAAGGGACGGCAGCCGGTGGAGCGGCTGTGAGATGTGTGGGCGAGGGCCCGGTTCCCTGCGGTGGGGGCCGGGTCCTTGTCGTAGGGGGAGGTGGGCGTTCGTTGTGCGGAGGGGTGGGGGCGGGCGCGTATCCTCGATGCGTGCTTCTCTCAGACAAGGACATCCGGACCGAGATCGACGCGGGCCGGGTCCGCATCGATCCCTATGACGAGTCGATGGTGCAGCCGTCGAGTATCGATGTGCGCCTCGACCGGTACTTCCGGGTGTTCGAGAACCACCGGTACCCGCACATCGACCCCGCCGTGGAGCAGCAGGACCTGACGCGCGAGGTGGTGCCGGAGGGGGACGAGGCGTTCATCCTGCACCCCGGCGAGTTCGTGCTCGCGTCGACGTACGAGGTCATCACGCTGCCCGACGATCTTGCTTCGCGGCTGGAGGGGAAGAGCTCGCTGGGGCGGCTGGGGCTGCTGACGCACTCGACGGCCGGCTTCATCGACCCGGGTTTCAGCGGACATGTCACGCTGGAGCTGAGCAATGTCGCGACGCTGCCGATAAAGCTGTGGCCCGGTATGAAGATCGGGCAGCTGTGCATGTTCCGGCTGACGTCGGCCGCCGAGCACCCGTACGGCTCCGCCAAGTACGGCTCGCGGTACCAGGGCCAGCGGGGGCCGACGCCCTCGCGGTCGTTCCAGAATTTTCATCGGACACAGGTCTGAGAGTGCGAGAGAACCAGTGAGTGGTGTGCGGGAGAACCTGACGTACGAGCGCTTCGGCGGCGCGATCCGTGAGCTGGCGCAGACGATCGCCGACGACGGGTACGAGCCCGACATCGTGCTGTCGATCGCGCGCGGCGGCGTCTTCGTGGCCGGGGGCCTGGCGTACGCGCTGGACTGCAAGAACATCCACCTGGTGAACGTGGAGTTCTACACGGGCGTCGGTACGACCCTGGAGATGCCGGTCATGCTGGCGCCCGTACCGAACGCGATCGACTTCTCGGACAAGAAGGTGCTGATCGCGGACGACGTGGCCGACACCGGCAAGACGCTGAAGCTGGTGCACGACTTCTGCCTGGGGACGGTGGCCGAGGTCCGCAGCGCGGTGATCTACGAGAAGTCGCACTCGCTGGTGAAGTGCGAGTACGTGTGGAAGCGCACGGACGAGTGGATCAACTTCCCGTGGAGCGTCGAGCCGCCGGTGGTGCGGCGCGAGGGGCAGGTTCTCGACGCCTGAGGGGCTGTCGGAGAGACACATGGGCGCTGGGAAGCGCATCGGGCGGTGACGGCCCGGTGCGCTTCTTGTTGTTTGGAGCGCGGGCTGTGATTTCGGGCCAATCCCGTTCCGGGTGTTCCACCGTTGCCTACCTACGAGTAGAAACCGGCGGAGACAGCAGACCGGAAGCCGGGGAGGCCCAAGGGTGCGTGTGAGAGCGGGGCGGCTGACGGCCGTCGCAGCGGCGTTGGCGGTGGGGTTCGGCGGAGCGGGCGGAGTCGCGGGGGTGGGCGCCGGTACGGCGGTGGCCGCCCCGGCCGGCCCCGCGGCGGCCAAGCCGCTGCCGCCCGAACTGGAGAAGATCCGGGCGGCCGAGGCCGTCAAGCTGTACGGGGACGCCGCCGAGCGGCCGGCCGCGCAGCGGAAGTCGTCCCTGATCTCGCTGGGGGACAGCGAGATATCGGGGGAGGGGGTGGGGACGTACGAGCAGGGCACGAACGGGCCGGACAACTGGTGTCACCGTTCGCCGGACGCGGCCATCCACCGGACCGGGATAGCGGCGGACGTGACGTACAACGTCGCCTGCTCCGGGGCGTACACCGGAAACATCGTCATCGGCGGTACGAAGCAGTACGCCGACGAGCTGGTGCAGAGCGACAGCCTGGCGATCAAGGCCAGGAACACCCGGCTGAAGGTGGTGCTGCTGGTCGCCGGGGCCAACGACGACCTCCAGTTCGGGCCGGTGATGACGGACTGCGTCACCCGCTGGTTCACTTTGCAGGGACCGTGCGAGCCGAAGTACCGGCCGGGGTGGCAGGGCCGGGTCGACGCGCTGGTGCCCAAGGTCGAGAAGAGCGTGCGCGACCTGCGGACCGTGATGCGCGACGCGGGGTACGCGGACGGCGACTACAAGCTGGTCGTGATGGGCTACCCGAGCCCCATCGGCCCGGACATCGAGGACAACCCGAAGTTCCCGGGCAAACTGCCGGGCGGGTGCACGGGCTACACCTCCGACTCGGCGTGGGGCCGCGACACGGCCGTACCGGCCTTCGAGAAGGGGATGCGGAAGGTCGCGGCGGACACCGGCGCCACCTACCTGGACAACTCGCGGCTCTTCCACGGGCACGAGGTGTGCATGGAGGACACCTGGGCCCGCGGCCTGTACGTGGACCTGGCGAACCCCTTCCCGCCGGACGCCAACTCCGTACGGCAGTCCTTCCACCCGAACGCGCGCGGCCACGGCGCCTTCGCCTCCTGCCTCACGCAGTTGTACGCGTCGGACCGGCGCGAGGCGTCCTGCGCCGACCCCGCGAGCACCGGGCAGCCGCGGCTGTACCCGCTGGCCTGGGACGACGTGTACAAGCCGCTGAAGAACGCCGGCACCGGCAACTGTGTGGACGCCAAGGGCGCGAGCAGCAGTAACGGTACGGCGGTGCTGGGCTGGGACTGCAACGGCCAGCGGAACCAGGACTGGTGGCACGACACCCAGCGCCGCTCCGTGCACGTGGGGCTGACACAGGACCGCTGCCTGGACGTACCGGGCGCGAAGTACGAGGCCGGGGCCGGCCTGGTGCTGTGGAACTGCTCGGGCGCGGCCAACCAGCAGTTCACCAGGGACGCCGCGAGCGGATCGGTCCGGCCGGCGGCCGCGCCGGGGCTGTGCCTGACGCTGGGCTCGGCCAAGGACGCGGTACGGCTGCAGAAGTGCGACGGGTCGGCGGCACAGCGGTTCGTGTAGCCGGGCGGTCGAGCGCGGGGGCGTACGGGTCCGCGTACGCCCCCGCCGCACGCGAAAGGCCCCGCTCCGGGAGAGGAGCGGGGCCTGGCGTGTACGGCAGGGTCTACGGTCGGAAGGGACGTACGGTCAGAGCGTTCCGAGCTTGACCAGGGCCAGCAGCGCGACCAACTGGATCGCGGAGGCGCCCAGCGCCTTGGGCCACGGCAGGTCGTGCGACTTGCTCACCATCGAGGTGAAGAGCGCGCCCGCGGCCAGCCAGGTGGCCCAGCCCACGACCTGCACCAGGGTGCTGTCGCCGCCCAGGAACATCGCGAAGAGCAGCCGCGGCGCGTCCGTGATCGACATGATCAGCATGGACAGGCCCACGGTCGGCTGCCAGGCACCGTCGCCACCGAGCTGGCGGGCGAGGGTGTGGGTGACCGCGCCCAGGATCAGTCCGCCGATGACGAACATCACCGCGGTGATCAGCACCCACGGGATGCTGTTGGAGAGCGTGGCGTTCAGCACGTCCTCGCGGGCCTTGTCGAAGCCGAAGACCGCGAGCAGGCCGTAGACGAACGTGACGATCAGGGCCGGGCCCCACACCGGGTGGTCGCGCATCTGCCAGAACGTCGGGTTCGGGCGGGTGACCAGACCGGTCAGCAACTGCTTCCAGGGCAGGCGGGGGCCGGCCGGCGGGGCCGAGGTCTGGCCGGCGCGGTAGGTGCCGCCGTCGGCGTACCCGTCGTCGCCGTACGGGCCGCCGGGGCCGCCGGGACCACCTGGGCCTCCGGGGCCGGGCGCGTACCCGCCGTCGTCGTACCCGCCGTTCGACGGTCCGCCGGGCGGGCCGTAGGCGTCCGGGGCCTCGCCGACGCTGAACTGCTGGGTGTGGCCCGGGCTGTTGTCGTTGGCGTAGGGGGCGTAGGACTGCTGCTGCGGCTGGTAGCCGCCGTCACCGAAGTACTCGGGCTCGCCGTGCCGGTCCCCGCCGTGCGGGCCCGCGGCATGCGGGCCGCCGTACGGCTGCGGGGGCTGCGGCGGCCGGTGCGGTTGCTGCTGCCACTGCCCGTGCGGAGACGGGGGCTGCTGCCCGTACGGCTGTCCCTGCTGCCCGTACGGAGTCTGCTGCCCCTGCTGCTGCCCCTGTTGCGCGGAGCGGGCGTCCCGTCCGCGACCCATCCTGAATCCAGCCACGCGTCGAACGTACCTGGTCTCGGAGGCCGCGTGGCCGGGCCCGGGCGCCCGGGGCGGCTTTGCTGCCGACCTGTGACATCCCTTAGGGGAGCGGGGGCGGATCCCCGAGGGGACACGGGTGGCGTGGGGGAGGTGCAGGGATGCCGGGGAGGCCAGGGAGGCGGGCGGGGCGCAGATGGACGGCGCGGAGGGCAGCTCGGGGACGGTCCGGGGGACTGCGCGGTGGCCGGGCCGGAGCGGTGGTGCCACCGGCCCATGAGGCGTCGGACCGTCGTGATCCGACGCCTCATGGGTGGGGGTCCGGCTGCGGTTACGGGGGGATACCGGCCGGTACCCAGGGGTCGGCCACCGGTGGATGTCGCCGTCGGCATGCGCTGACGGGCGAACGCATCGGTGTCGCCGACTCGGCCCTGGCACCCCAGACCGTAGCGGCACGGGGGCACGTGCATGATCCATTCTGCGCAGCCGGTATCCGGATCACGCTGCGTGTTCGCCGCGGGGGTGCGCACCGGTCGCGCTCGGTTCCCACTTGATCCGCGCCCGGCCGGGTGCGGTCGTAATGCCGTCGCCCCCGGTGCACCGCCCGCTCACGGCGCGTGCAGCGTCTGCGAGGGCGTCTCCCCGAACCGCTCCCGGTAACTGCGCGCGAACCGCCCGAGATGCACGAACCCCCACCGGTACGCCACCTCGCCCACACTCAGCTCCCCCGGCCCCGCCCGCCGCAGCTCGTCCCGTACGCGGCTCAGCCGTACGTCACGCAAGTAGGCCATCGGCGACATGCCGACGTGCCGGCGGAACCCCTCCTGGAGCCACCGCACGCTGACCCGCGCGACGGCGGCCAGCTCGGCGGTGTCGAAGGGATGCTCGGGCCGCCCCTGGATGGCGTCCACCGCGCGCTTCACGGGCGCCGGCCGGTAGGACGGCGCCGCCGAGGCCGACGGCTGGGCCAGCTCCTCACGGTGCGGGTGGTCGGCGGCCAGCAACAGGCCGCTCAGCAGGGCCTCTTGCAGCGGCGCCGCGACCAGCGGCTGGCGCATCAGCCCGCCCGCGTCCTGGATGTCCCGTACGGCGGTCCGGACCAGCCGGACCCAGCCGCGCCCCGGGCCCCGTGACACGTCGAGGCCGGGGGCGAAGCGCACCGGGGTGCGGACGGGCCTGCCCAGCAGGTGCTCCAGATGCTGTTCGAGGTCCGCCGTACGGATCTTCACCGCCAGCAGCCGGCAGCCGCCGCTCCACCGGTCGATGGTGGTGACGCCGTCCGGCTGGAACACCCCGGCCCGCTCCGGTGTGGTGGTCTGCGGCTCTTGCGTCCCCTGCCGCCACTGGATGGAGCCGCTCAGCGGCACGTCCACGTGGTACGCGCCCAACTCCCCGAACCGCAGGCGCAGCTCGGCGGCGAACCCCACCTCGCCGACGGTGACCGCCCCGAGCCGCACGACGTCGAAGCGCGCGCCGAGATCGTCGTCCCGGGACAGCCGGTCGATGCGGCTGGCGTAGAAGGTCTCGCCGATCGCCCACCGCGCCTCGTCCAGGTCCGCCGTCCGCAGGGACAGGACCGAAGGCACCGGCGGGACGGCGGCCCCCGGCTCCGCAGACATGTTCAGTACGACCCTTCCCCCGGGCAGACAGAACCGTCCGTCCGGCCCCGGCTGCCTCACCTGCGCACGGGGAAAGAATAGGTGCACCCCCAGGTGCCGGGGCGGAATATCCGGATACGGGGTCTCCCGGTCACGGGGCGTTCCGCGGACGGCGTGCCGCGCCCCGGGGAGCGGCCGGGTCAGCCGTCGGTGAAGAAGACGGTGAAGGCGGTGGTGGAGAAGGTGACTTCGGGCGTGGCGCCGGGGCCGGTGGGAGTGCCGGGGTGGACGGTGACGCGGTCCTGGGCGGTGGCGGTGTGGTGGGCGGGGATGTCCTGGGCCGGGATGCGGCGCGTGAGGAGGACGAGGTCGGCGTGGCCGTCACCGTCGTAGTCGGTGAGGGCCAGGACGGTGGTGCGCAGGGGGCCGGTGCCCGGAAGCGCCGGCCGGCGGAGCGGACGGGCCTTCCGGGGCGACAGGCCGGTGGCGGAGCCCGGAAGGAAGGCCGGCGCGGGAGGTGCCGATCCGGTGGGAGCGGCGTCGCCCGACGTCAGCTCCGTGCCGCTGGGATCCGCGTCGCTGACGACCAGATCGGTGTAACCGTCCGCCGTGACGTCGGCGGCGTGCAGGGCCCGGCCGCGTACCGGGAGAGGCGGTGCGTCACCGGTCAGGCCGTAACGGGGGAGCAGGCGGGAACCGGTGGCGACCACCGCGTCCGTGCCGGGGCCGCGTCGGAAGCGGCCGAAGGCGAGTGCGTGACCGGCGGGGAAAGCGGTGCCCGCGCGGACCGGGCCCCGGGGACCGCCGAGGGCCAGCCGGCCGGGGGCGGCGGTGCCCGGGTCGGCGGTCCGGACGAGAAGGTCGTCGGCGCCGTCGCGGTCGGCGTCGAGCGGCCCGGGGAGCGCCGCGAGCGCCGTGCCGGGTACGCCGAGGGGTGCGGCGGCGGCCCGCGGAGCGCCCTCGCGGGTGAACGGGCCCCGCAGGTAACTGATCCGCGGCCCGGACGCGGTCACCGCGAGGTCCGTCGCGCCGTCGCCGTCGAAGTCGCCGCACACCGGCTGGTCGGGCCACTCGTCGCCCTCCCGGGCCCGCTCGGGGATGCGCAGCGGTACGGCGCGGGCGGCTGCCGGTCCCCGTGGCGAGCCGAACAGGATCTGGACGGGTACGGGCGGCCGGCCGACGCCGTCGTACGGCGGGTCGGTGGTGACGACGAGATCCGTGAAGCCGTCCCGGTCGAGGTCGCACGCGGCACTCGCCTCGAAGGCGGCGGGGACGACGCCCTTGGTGGGGGTGGCGTTGCGGGAGGGCGTGAGCAGTTGCCGGGTGCCGGGCACCAGGCCGCGGGCCGACCCGTAGACGATGCCGATACCGGGGTCGTCGTCGTGTGCGGCCCGGCCGCCGCGGTTGAGCAGGTCGTTCACGACCAGGTCGGGGTGGCCGTCCCCGTTGAAGTCGTACGGGACCTTGCTGCCGGCGCCGTGGGGGACGGGGCGCTGGGCGGGGCCGACGGGGTGCTCGGCGTGGGTCGCGGGGCGGTCGGGGCCGTCGGGCGCGAGGGGGTCGCAGCCGGTGAGGAGGGCCGCGGCGAGGACCAAGGCACTCCGGACCGGTCTTCGGCCGTTCGCGGGCGTACGTCGCCCGCGTCTTCGTCCTCGTCCTCGTCCTCGTCCTCGTCCGGGCATGCGTCCACCGTGTCCCGTCCGGCCTCAAGAGGCCCAGTAGAACCGTCTGGCACCGTCGGTCGCTGGTGATGGTGCAGGGCGGTCATGGACGGCGCAATGGCGGGGACGGAATGCGACAGTACCGATCAGGCCGACTTCGCCGTGCCCCGCGCCACCCGCTCGTACAGCTCCCGCGCCTCCTTGCCGAAGAGCACGGCCGTCGACTCGGCGTCGGTGTCGCCGCCGCTCAGGACGCCGATCAGGCGTCCGGGGCGGCGGGCGTCGTGGTGGTCGGCGAGCCAGGGGCCGCCGCTGGTGCCGTCGTAGAAGCCGCCGCACCGCATCTGGAGCATGTACGGCTCGTCGTCGTCGCGCCGGGTGTCCGTGGTGCAGGTGATGGGGCGGTTGCCGGGGTTGTAGGACTCGTTGGGGTAGCCGACGACGGTGACGTGGCGGCGGGGGCCCGAGGACCAGTCGGGGGTGGCGGCGCCGACGACCTCCTGCACGGAGCGGCCCTGGGCGTCCGGCTCGACGGTCAGGAAGGCGTAGTCACCGCGGTCGTCGTCCTCGGTCCACGCCGTGGGCACATGGACGCTGCTGACCTTCCACTTGCCGTACGGGAACGTGCCCTCCCCGGCCCCGGAGAAGCGTGGCGCGAACTGTATGTCGCCGGTGATCGGGCCGGGCTCGTACCCCTCGGACGCGTCCTCGCCCTGGAAGTGCACGCAGTGCGCCGCGGTGGCGAGCATGTTGCCCTTCGGGCTGTCGATGACGCTCGCGGTGCAGTAGTGCTCGCCGTCGGCGATCAGGACACCGGTGAAGGGCAGGCCCTCGAAGGGCCGGGCGGACGGCTGCCCGGGATCCGCCGCCCGCGACGCGCCGCCGCACCCGGTCAGCGTGACGAGTGCGGTGAGCGCGGCGGCCGTGGCCAGGGCGGCGGAAGCGGATCTCATGTACGGGACGGTACGTCGTGACGGCGCCGCACGTCGCGACGACTTCGGTACGTATGGCCGAGTGACCGGGCTGTGCAGTGGCACAGGCCTGGCGCGCTGGTGGGGGTACCCCCGGCCGAAGGCTGGGGGAGAGTTGGCCTCCTGCGCGCTCCCGCACTCACAACGAACGCAACGCGAGCCGTGCGTCAGCACAAACCACCACGACCGGCCCCGCCGAAGCGGAACCGGCCGTGGGCCGAGCAGAAAACCGGTCGCTACTTCACCGTCTCCGGCTCAGCCGCATCCGCCGACGCGTCCTCACCCGCCGGATCCACCGGAGTCCTGACGGAGTCCAGCAGGAGCTGGGCCACGTCGACGACCTGGACGGACTCCTTCGCCACGCCGTCGTTCTTCTTGCCGTTCACGGAGTCGGTCAGCATGACCAGACAGAACGGGCAGGCGGTGGAGACGATGTCCGGGTTGAGGGACAGGGCCTCGTCGACGCGCTCGTTGTTGATGCGCTTGCCGATCCGCTCCTCCATCCACATCCGCGCGCCACCCGCGCCACAGCAGAAGCCGCGCTCCTTGTGGCGGTGCATCTCCTCGTTCCGCAGGCCCGGCACCTTCGCGATGATCTCGCGCGGCGGTGTGTAGACCTTGTTGTGGCGGCCCAGGTAGCAGGGGTCGTGGTAGGTGATCAGGCCCTCGACCGGGGTGACGGGGACCAGCTTGCCCTCGTCGATCAGGTGCTGGAGCAACTGGGTGTGGTGGATGACCTCGAATTCGCCCCCGAGCTGGGGGTACTCGTTCGCGATCGTGTTGAAGCAGTGCGGGCAGGTCGCGACGATCTTCTTCGCGGACTTGGGCTTCTTCGTCGCCGGGTCCTCGTCGTCCTCGCCGAAGGCCGCGTTGAGCGAGGCGACGTTCTCCGCGCCAAGCTGCTGGAACAGGAACTCGTTGCCCAGCCGGCGCGGCGAGTCACCGGTGCACTTCTCGTCGCCGCCCATGATCGCGAACTTCACGCCCGCGATGTGCAGCAGCTCGGCGAACGCCTTGGTGGTCTTCTTGGCGCGGTCCTCCAGGGCGCCCGCGCAGCCGACCCAGTACAGGTACTCGACCTCGGTGAGGTCCTCGACGTCCTTGCCGACGACCGGGACCTCGAAGTCGACCTCCTTGGTCCAGGCCAGGCGCTGCTTCTTGGCGAGGCCCCAGGGGTTGCCCTTCTTCTCCAGATTCTTCAGCATCGTGCCGGCCTCGCTGGGGAAGCTCGACTCGATCATGACCTGGTAGCGGCGCATGTCGACGATGTGGTCGATGTGCTCGATGTCGACGGGGCACTGCTCGACGCAGGCGCCGCAGGTGGTGCAGGACCACAGGACGTCGGGGTCGATGACGCCGCCCTCTTCGAGGGTGCCGATCAGGGGGCGCTCGGCCTCGGCCAGCGCCGTCGCCGGCACGTCCTTGAGCTGGGCGGCGGTCGCCTTCTCGGCGCCCTCCTCGTCCTTGCCGCCGCCGGCGAGCAGGTACGGGGCCTTGGCGTGCGCATGGTCCCGCAGCGCCATGATCATCAGCTTCGGCGACAGCGGCTTGCCGGTGTTCCAGGCGGGGCACTGCGACTGGCAGCGGCCGCACTCGGTGCAGGTGGAGAAGTCGAGCAGGCCCTTCCAGGAGAAGTGCTCGACCTGGGAGACGCCGAACTGGTCGTCCTCGCCGGGGTCTTCGAAGTCGATCGGCTTGCCCGCGCTGGTCATGGGCTGGAGCGCGCCGAGCGCGACGTCGCCGTCGGCCTCGCGCTTGAACCAGATGTTCGGGAAGGCGAGGAAGCGGTGCCAGGCCACACCCATGTCGGTCTTCAGCGCGACCGTGATCATCCAGATGAAGGACGTGGCGATCTTCAGGCCGGCGAAGAAGTAGGTGAGGTTCTGGAGCGTCGCGACGTCCATGCCCTCCAGCCAGGAGACCACCGGGTACGAGATGAAGAACGACGCCTCGTAACCGTCCACGTGGTGCTGGGCGCCCTCCAGCGCGTGCAGCATGAAGATGCAGACGCCGACGATGAGGATGACGGCCTCGACGAAGTACGCCTGGCCGAAGTTGGAGCCCGCGAAGCGGGACTTGCGGCCCGGCTTGCCCGGCTTGCTGAGCTGCCGGATGACGATCAGGGCCAGGATGCCGAGCACCGTCATCGTGCCGATGAACTCGACGAAGACGTTGTACGGCGCCCACTCGCCGACGACGGGCAGCAGCCAGTCGGCCTTGAAGAGCTGGCCGATGGCGTTGACGATCGTCAGCAGCAGCGAGAAGAAGCCCACCGCCACGAACCAGTGCGCCGCGCCCACGACGCCCCAGCGGTTCATCCGGGTGTGGCCGAGGAACTCCTTGACCACCGTGACCGTGCGTTGCGTCGGGGCATCGGTCCGGGTGCCGGCGGGTACGGGCTGGCCGAGCCGCAGCTGGCGGACGATCTGCAGGATGGCACGGCCGAACAGTGCGACGCCGACCGCGATTAGGACCAGCGACACGATGATCGCGGCGAGTTGCATGGGTGGCTCCTCGGGCCTGCGAGTGCGGGGGTTACGGGGAATACTTGAGGGGCTGCGCGTACGTACGAGGGGTACGCGGAGTCCGCGGTTACGAGGACTACAGCGATTACTAAGCAGTAACTTTTCGGGTCTGCGCTGAGGTTACCCAGTATCCCGAGCGCCATGAAGCCGCCCGGCCGGTGATCTGTGTCGCGCAGGCAACCCTTCCCGCCCCGGGCGGCGTCCTCCGAAGAGGGAGTGACGATAAGCCCGACATAAAAGTTGAGCGGGCCCGACTCAGGTCAATTGACAGGCTGGCGACGGTGCTGCACGCTTGAGTCTGTTCCACTCAAGTCACTGGAGGAATCGAAATGGCACGTGCGGTCGGCATCGACCTGGGCACGACGAACTCCGTCGTCAGTGTTCTCGAAGGCGGTGAGCCCACCGTCATCACCAACGCCGAGGGCGCCAGGACCACGCCGTCCGTCGTCGCCTTCGCCAAGAACGGCGAGGTGCTGGTCGGCGAGGTCGCGAAGCGCCAGGCGGTCACCAACGTCGACAGGACGATCCGTTCGGTCAAGCGCCACATGGGCACTGACTGGAAGGTCAACCTGGACGGCAAGGACTTCAACCCGCAGCAGATGAGCGCCTTCATCCTGCAGAAGCTCAAGCGGGACGCGGAGGCCTACCTCGGCGAGAAGGTCGCGGACGCGGTCATCACCGTTCCGGCCTACTTCAACGACTCCGAGCGCCAGGCCACCAAGGAGGCCGGCGAGATCGCGGGCCTGAACGTCCTGCGCATCGTCAACGAGCCCACCGCCGCGGCCCTGGCCTACGGCCTGGAGAAGGACGACCAGACCATCCTGGTCTTCGACCTCGGTGGCGGTACCTTCGACGTCTCGCTGCTGGAGATCGGCGACGGTGTCGTCGAGGTCAAGGCGACCAACGGCGACAACCACCTCGGTGGTGACGACTGGGACCAGCGTGTCGTCGACTACCTGGTCAAGCAGTTCAACAACGGCCACGGCGTCGACCTCTCCAAGGACAAGATGGCGCTCCAGCGTCTGCGCGAGGCCGCGGAGAAGGCGAAGATCGAGCTGTCCTCGTCCACCGAGACGACGATCAACCTCCCTTACATCACCGCCTCCGCCGAGGGCCCGCTGCACCTGGACGAGAAGCTCACCCGGGCGCAGTTCCAGCAGCTCACCTCGGACCTCCTGGAGCGCTGCAAGACCCCGTTCCACAACGTCATCAAGGACGCCGGCATCGAGCTGTCCGAGATCGACCACGTGGTCCTGGTCGGCGGCTCGACCCGGATGCCGGCCGTCGCCGAGCTCGTCAAGGAGCTGACCGGCGGCAAGGACGCCAACAAGGGCGTCAACCCGGACGAGGTCGTCGCCATCGGCGCGTCGCTGCAGGCCGGTGTCCTCAAGGGTGAGGTCAAGGACGTCCTCCTGCTGGACGTCACCCCGCTGTCCCTCGGTATCGAGACCAAGGGCGGCATCATGACCAAGCTCATCGAGCGGAACACGACGATCCCGACCAAGCGCTCGGAGATCTTCACCACCGCCGAGGACAACCAGCCCTCCGTGCAGATCCAGGTCTACCAGGGCGAGCGCGAGATCGCGGCGTACAACAAGAAGCTCGGCATGTTCGAGCTGACCGGTCTGCCCCCGGCCCCGCGCGGCGTGCCGCAGATCGAGGTCGCCTTCGACATCGACGCGAACGGCATCATGCACGTCGCGGCGAAGGACCTCGGCACCGGCAAGGAGCAGA
The DNA here is from genome assembly GCF_055567735.1 of Streptomyces sp. NPDC026394. Lineage (NCBI taxonomy): Bacteria > Bacillati > Actinomycetota > Actinomycetes > Kitasatosporales > Streptomycetaceae > Streptomyces > Streptomyces sp. NPDC026394. Next base: position 120,568 of record NZ_JBVHPX010000019.1, on the reverse strand, counting down.
AGATGACCGTCACCGGTGGCTCCTCGCTGCCGAAGGACGAGGTCGACCGGATGCGCCAGGAGGCCGAGCAGTACGCGGACGAGGACCACCGCCGCCGCGAGGCCGCCGAGTCCCGTAACCAGGGCGAGCAGCTCGTCTACCAGACGGAGAAGTTCCTCAAGGACAACGAGGAGAAGGTCCCCGCCGAGGTGAAGACCGAGGTCGAGACCGCCGTCGCTGAGCTGAAGGAGAAGCTCAAGGGCGAGGACACGGCCGAGATCCGCACCGCGACCGAGAAGGTCGCCGCGGTCAGCCAGAAGCTGGGCCAGGCCATGTACGCCGACGCGCAGGCCGCCGGTGCGGCCGCGGGCGGTGCCGAGGGCGCCGCCGGTGCCGCGGGCGGCCAGCAGGCCAAGGCCGAGGACGACGTGGTCGACGCCGAGATCGTCGACGACGAGAAGCCCAAGAAGGACGGTGCCGCGTGACGGAGGAGACTCCGGGCTTCGAGGACAAGAAGCCCGACGTCCCCGCCGAAGCCGCACAGACCCCTGATGACGCGGCGCAGGCCGAGTCCGCCGACACGGCGGGCTCGGCCCCGGCCGGGGAAACGAACCAGGACGTAGCCGTCACGGCGCAGCTGGACCAGGTGCGTACCGCGCTCAACGAGCGCACCGCGGACCTCCAGCGGCTCCAGGCGGAGTACCAGAACTACCGTCGCCGGGTGGAGCGGGACCGGGTGTCGGTGAAGGAGATCGCCGCGGCGAACCTCCTCACCGAGCTGCTGCCCGTGCTCGACGACATCGGCCGGGCCCGGGAGCACGGCGAGCTGGTCGGCGGCTTCAAGTCGGTGGCCGAGTCGCTGGAGACGGTGGTCGCGAAGCTGGGCCTCCAGCAGTTCGGCAAGGAGGGCGAGCCCTTCGACCCGACGATCCACGAGGCCCTGATGCACTCGTACGCTCCGGATGTCACGGAGACCACGTGCGTCGCCATCCTCCAGCCGGGGTATCGCATCGGTGAACGAACGATCCGCCCCGCGCGGGTCGCGGTCGCCGAGCCGCAGCCGGGCGCGCAGCCCGGCAAGGCCGCCTCGGAGGACGACGTGAAGGCTTCTGACGAGGAGAGCGGTGGCCCGGAAGAGGGCTGACGCGGCGACGGAAGAAGCAGTTCGGGAGGAGGGACGTCGGGGATGAACACCAAGGACTTCGTGGAGAAGGACTACTACAAGGTCCTCGGCGTCCCGAAGGACGCCACCGAGGCGGAGATCAAGAAGGCGTACCGCAAGCTGGCCCGGGAGTTCCACCCGGACGCCAACAAGGGGGACGCCAAGGCCGAGGAGCGCTTCAAGGAGATCTCCGAGGCCAACGACATCCTCGGTGACCCCAAGCGCCGCAAGGAGTACGACGAGGCGCGGGCGCTGTTCGGCAACGGCGGCTTCCGCGCCGGCCCCGGCGGCGCCGGTGGTGGATCGTTCAACTTCGACCTCGGCGACCTCTTCGGAGGCGGCGGCGGTGCCCAGGGCGGCACGGCGGGCGGCGGCTTCGGCGGCGGGCTCGGCGACGTCTTCGGCGGCCTGTTCAACCGTGGTGGCGGTACGCGTACACAGCCGCGCCGCGGGCAGGACGTCGAGTCCGAGGTGACGCTCAGCTTCACCGAGGCGGCGGACGGGGCCACGGTCCCGCTGCGGATGTCCAGCCAGGCGGGCTGCAAGTCGTGTTCCGGCACCGGCGACAAGAACGGCACGCCGCGCGTGTGCCCGACCTGCGTCGGTACCGGGCAGGTCAGCCGCGGCGGCGGTGGCGGCTTCTCGCTGACCGACCCGTGTGTGGACTGCAAGGGACGCGGACTGATCGCGGAGAACCCCTGTGACGTCTGCAAGGGCAGCGGCCGGGCGACCAGTTCGCGCACGATGCAGGTGCGGATTCCGGCGGGCGTCTCCGACGGGCAGCGCATCCGGCTGCGCGGCAAGGGCGCCCCGGGCGAGCGCGGCGGTCCGAACGGCGATCTGTACGTCGTCGTGCACGTCGAGGCCCACCCGGTCTTCGGCCGCAAGGGCGACAACCTGACCGTCACCGTCCCGGTCACCTTCCCGGAGGCGGCGCTGGGCGGCGAGGTGCGGGTGCCGACACTCGGCGGCCCGCCGGTGACGCTCAAGCTCCCGGCCGGGACTCCCAACGGACGTACGATGCGCGTGCGCGGCAAGGGAGCGTCGCGCAAGGACGGCACCCGCGGCGACCTGCTGGTCACCGTCGAGGTGAGCGTCCCCACGGACCTCGGCGACACCGCACGGGAGTCGTTGGAGTCCTACCGCGAGGCGACCGCGGGTGAGGACCCGCGGGCGGAGCTGTTCCAGGCCGCGAAGGGAGCTTGAGTCGGATGGATGGCCGGGGCGGGCGTCGGAACCCGTACGAACTGACCGAAGAGTCGCCGGTGTACGTCATTTCCGTCGCGGCTCAGCTCTCGGGTCTGCATCCGCAGACCCTGCGTCAGTACGACCGCCTGGGGCTGGTCTCGCCCGACCGTACGGCGGGGCGCGGCCGGCGCTACTCCTCCCGGGACATCGAACTGCTCCGGGAAGTGCAGCGGTTGTCGCAGGACGAGGGCATCAACCTCGCCGGCATCAAGCGCATCATCGAGCTGGAGAACCAGGTCACGGCCCTGCGTCAGCGGGTCGCCGAGCTCCAGCACGCGGTCGAGAGCGCGGCCGCCGCCATCCAGCAGCGGGAGGCGGCGGTGCACGCCTCGTACCGTCGGGACCTGGTGCCGTATCAGGACGTGCAGCAGGGCGGCGCGCTGGTCGTGTGGCGTCCGAAGAAGCGGTCCGAGTAGGCCGTCGGTGTCTGCGGGCGGGGCCGGGGTGCACAGCGCATCCCGGCCCCGCCGTCGTTTCGGCGGCCGTTTCAGCAGCCGTGGTGCCCGGCCGCCGGCATGGACGGACGGCGGTGCACGTGGGACCTCATCGCGGTGGTGTGGACCGGTTCGTCGCAGTCGGCGGTCTCCAGCCGTACGCCGGCGGCGGTGCACCGCGCGGAGAACTCGTCGGCCGAGGCGATCGCGTTCTCCGGCGTGCGGCGGTCGGGGGCGATGAACACATCGACCAGGCCGGCCGTCACGTCCTGCCACAGCGTGGTGTGGCCGGCGCGGAGCTGGTGCACGCTCAGCCGGCAGGTCAGCTCGTAGTCGCGGGCCCGGGCCCACTGCGCGCACAGGGCGTGCCGGCCGTGGTCGTCCACCAGGAAGGGGTCGTCGTCCAGCCCCGACAGCGGCATCAGGCAGGCGATCGCCGTCACTCGGACCGAGTTCATCGCGCCCCCTGGGGACGTGGCGAGTGTGGGGGTGACGATACCGCCGTGGGCCGGCTGCGGTGCGGGGGCGGTGCCGGGCGGCGGGGCAGGTCCGCACGCATGGCGGACCTTCCGGCCGCCGCCCGGCGTTCCCCGGTGCGCCCGGCCCGGCGTTCCGGGCGGCCGGACGCCGGTGCGCTACGCCCGGCCCAGCGCCTTGTTGACGGTGATCTCGATCATTACCCGGTCCGGCTTGGGGGTCGGGGTGCGTCCGTACCGCTCTGCGTAGCGCCGTACCGCGTCCGCCACCACGTCCGCGTCCGTACGGATCCGCGCGACACCCTCCAGGGTGGCCCATCGCCTGCCGTTCAGCTGGCACACCGCGACCCGGGCGCCGTCCGGGCCGCCGGCGAGGACATGGCCGACCTTGCTGCTGTCCTTGCGGGTGATCACGCGGGCGATGCGCTGGTTCGCGTCGAAGGTGACACCGACCGGGACGACGTGCGGCGTGCCGTCGGGGCGCAGGGTGGTCAGCGTGCACATGAGGTGCTCGCTCCAGAAGGCGAGGTACTCGGGGCTGAGGTCGTCCAGGTCGTGGGCCATGACCGGAAGAGTAATTGGGGTTCCTGTGGGGGCGCCGTGCGGAGGGCCTGCAAAGGGACAGCGCAGGGAACGTGGAGGAGGCGTGAAGACGCCATGGTGCCGCCGTACGGCCCCGGGGAAGAGCGTCTGACTTCGGCAGGTTCCGCCACGGCGGCGGGCATGGTCCGGGCCGTCCGGTGCACCCGGAGAAGGGCCGGAAAACCGAGGGATGTCGGGAAAAGACGCCGGTGCGGCCCCCGGAACGGCGTTGAGTGGAATAGACTCAACTTATCGGACGTTGAGCTGAGCAGGTTTCACTGCCGGACCACGGTACCGATCACGCACCCAGCCCAAGGAGGAGCGCGCGAGTGGACGCCGAGCTGACCAACAAGAGCCGTGAGGCGCTGAGCGCCGCCAACGAGCGGGCGGTGACGGCGGGACACGCGGACATGACCCCCGTGCATCTGCTGCTCGCCCTCCTCGCCGGCGCGGACAACGAGAACATCACCGACCTGCTGGCCGCCGTCGGCGCGGACGCCGTCGCGCTGCGCTCCGGCGCCGAGCGCCAGCTCGCCGCTCAGCCCAGCGTGCAGGGTTCCACGGTCGCCCCGCCGCAGCCCGACCGCGACACCCTGGCCGTCATCGCCGACGCCGCGCAGCGCGCGAAGGAGCTGGGCGACGAGTTCATCTCCACCGAGCACCTGCTCATCGGCATCGCCGCCAAGGGCGGCCGCACCGGCGAGCTGCTGGCGCAGCAGGGCGCCACGGCCAAGAAGCTGCTGAGCGCCTTCGAGGACAGCCGGGGCGGCCGGCGGGTCACCAACCCGGACCCGGAGGGCACGTACAAGGCGCTGGAGAAGTTCGGTACGGACTTCACGGCGGCCGCCCGTGAGGGCAAGCTGGACCCGGTCATCGGCCGTGACCAGGAGATCCGCCGCGTGGTGCAGGTGCTCTCGCGGCGCACCAAGAACAACCCGGTGCTCATCGGCGAGCCCGGCGTCGGCAAGACCGCCGTCGTCGAGGGCCTGGCGCAGCGGATAGTGAAGGGCGACGTCCCCGAGTCGCTGCGCGACAAGCGGCTGGTGGCCCTGGACCTGGGCGCGATGGTCGCGGGCGCGAAGTACCGCGGCGAGTTCGAGGAGCGCCTCAAGACCGTACTGGCGGAGATCAAGTCCAGCGACGGCCAGATCATCACGTTCATCGACGAGCTGCACACGGTCGTCGGCGCCGGCGCCGGCGGCGACTCCGCCATGGACGCGGGCAACATGCTCAAGCCGATGCTGGCCCGCGGTGAGCTGCGCATGGTCGGCGCGACGACCCTGGACGAGTACCGCGAGCGCATCGAGAAGGACCCGGCGCTGGAGCGCCGCTTCCAGCAGGTGCTGGTTGCCGAGCCGACCGTCGAGGACACGGTCGCGATCCTGCGCGGTCTCAAGGGCCGCTACGAGGCGCACCACAAGGTGCAGATCGCGGACTCCGCGCTGGTCGCCGCCGCCACCCTCTCCGACCGCTACATCACCTCCCGCTTCCTGCCCGACAAGGCCATCGACCTCGTCGACGAGGCGGCCTCCCGGCTCCGGATGGAGATCGACTCCTCGCCCGTGGAGATCGACGAGCTCCAGCGCTCCGTCGACCGGCTGCGCATGGAGGAGCTGGCGCTCAAGAACGAGACCGACGCCGGCTCCGTCCAGCGCCTGGAGAAGCTGCGCAAGGACCTCGCCGACAAGGAGGAGGAGCTGCGCGGTCTGACCGCCCGCTGGGAGAAGGAGAAGCAGGGCCTCAACCGCCTCGGCGAGCTGAAGGAGAAGCTGGACGAGCTGCGCGGCCAGGCCGAGCGGGCCCAGCGCGACGGCGACTTCGACACCGCCTCCAAGCTGCTGTACGGGGAGATCCCGGGCCTGGAGCGGGAGCTGGAGGAGGCCGCCGCCGCCGAGGCCGAGCAGGAGGCGTCCCAGGACGCCAAGTCCTCCATGGTCAAGGAGGAGGTCGGCCCGGACGACATCGCGGACGTGGTCGGCTCCTGGACCGGCATCCCGGCCGGGCGCCTGCTGGAGGGCGAGACCCAGAAGCTGCTGCGCATGGAGGACGAGCTGGGCAAGCGGCTGATCGGCCAGACCGAGGCCGTACGGGCCGTCTCGGACGCGGTGCGCCGCACCCGTGCCGGCATCGCCGACCCGGACCGTCCCACCGGCTCGTTCCTCTTCCTCGGCCCGACCGGTGTCGGCAAGACCGAGCTGGCCAAGGCGCTCGCCGACTTCCTCTTCGACGACGAGCGGGCGATGGTCCGTATCGACATGAGCGAGTACGGCGAGAAGCACAGCGTGGCCCGGCTGGTCGGCGCCCCGCCCGGCTACGTCGGCTACGAGGAGGGCGGCCAGCTCACCGAGGCGGTCCGCCGCCGCCCGTACAGCGTCGTGCTGCTGGACGAGGTGGAGAAGGCCCACCACGAGGTCTTCGACGTGCTGCTCCAGGTCCTCGACGACGGCCGGCTCACCGACGGCCAGGGCCGCACGGTGGACTTCCGCAACACGATCCTGATCCTGACCTCCAACCTGGGCTCCACCTTCCTGATGGACCCGCTGCTGAAGGAGGACCAGAAGAAGGAGAAGGTGCTGGAGACGGTCCGGACGTCCTTCCGGCCGGAGTTCCTGAACCGGCTGGACGACCTGGTGGTCTTCCACCCGCTCGGCACCGACCAGCTCCAGCGGATCGCGGGCATCCAGCTCGACCACCTCCAGCGCCGGCTCGCGGACCGCAGGCTCACGCTGGACGTCACCGAGCGTGCCCTGACCTGGCTCGCCTGGCTCGGCCAGGAGCCGGTCGTGGACCAGCCGCAGGACGCGCCCGACCTGTCCTACGGCGCCCGCCCGCTGCGCCGCCTGGTCCAGACGGCCATCGGCGACCAGCTCGCCAAGGCGATCCTGTCGGGCGAGGTGCTGGACGGCGACACCGTACGGGTGGATGTCGCCGCGGACGGCAGGTCGCTGGTGGTCGCTCCCGTACGGTGAGCCGCACCGGAGCGCCGGAACCGCACCGCTGACCTCCGGCCGTCGCACGAGGCGTCCCGCCGCCGTCTCTCCCGCCGGGTTTTTAGCCCGCAGCGGAGAGTGGGCGGCGGGCTTGCCATGACAGGGCCGGGATGGGAGAGGATGGCGGGGACCATACGAAGGGAATTCCACGGTGAGCATCGACCCGTCCTCGATCCCGAATTTCGGGGGCCAGCCCGAACCGCAGCCGTCGGGGCCTGATGGTCCCGTCCTGCCCGACCAGGACCTGGTCAAGCAGCTCCTCGACCAGATGGAGCTGAAGTACGTAGTCGACGACGAGGGTGACCTCGCCGCCCCGTGGGAGCAGTTCCGCACGTACTTCATGTTCCGCGGCGAGGAGGAGCAGCAGATCTTCTCCGTCCGTACGTTCTACGACCGCCCGCACGGCATCGACGACAAGCCGAAGCTGCTGGAGGCGCTCGACGACTGGAACCGCCGGACGCTGTGGCCCAAGGCGTACACCCACACCCACGACGACGGCACGGTCCGTCTGATCGGCGAGGCGTCGATGCTGATCGGCACCGGCGTGGCCCTCGAACACTTCGTGTCGAGCACGGTCAGCTGGGTCCGCGCGTCGATCGAGTTCGACAAGTGGATCGTCGAGCAGCTCGGCCTGGAGGCCGACATCGAGGGTGAAGGCGACGAGAAGCCGGGTGACGCGGAGGCGTGAGCCTTCCCGTTGCCGGGTGACCGGCGGGCCCCGGAGCGATCCGCTCCGGGGCCCGCCGCCGTGTGCGGCCGGTCCCGGTTCACAGCGGCAGTGGCGCCATGGCCAGCAGGTACACGCCGTACCCGAGGGAGAGCACGGCCAGTGAGCCGGTCGCCAGGACGACCGAGCGCGGCCGGGCGCGGGCCAGCGCGACCGCCGCCGGTACGAGCAGCGGGAAGGCCGGCAGCAGAAACCGCGGCTTGGAGGGGAAGTAGCCGGTGCCGCCCAGTGCCATGACCACCAGGACCGCGGTGTAGGCGAGCAGCGGCAGGGGCGGCCGGTCCAGCACCAGCAGGACGAGGAGCAGGATCGATACGGCGAGGACCGCGGCGGCCATGTGCTGGACCAGCGGCTCGTTGTGCAGGAACAGCCGCTTCACGGACCGCAGGGTGTCCCGTCCGAAGTCGAACCGCGAGCCCCAGATCTCCTGCACCCGGAAGTAGCCGCGCGGACCGGCGCCGGTGCGCGCCCCCACCCACAGGACATAGCCGAGCCAGCCGACGGGGGCGATCAGGGCCGCGGCCCAGTAAGGCCAGAGGGGGCGTGCACGCCCCAGCAGAGGGCGTCCCGGGCGGTGCTGGCGCCGCCGCCAGGTCTGTACGGCCGCCGCCACCATGACCGCCGCGGCCACCGCTAGGCCGTTCGGCCGCGCCAGACCGGCCAGCACCGCCAGCGCGCCGGCCCACAGCGGGTGGTCGGTGAGCAGGGCGTACAGCGCCCACGCGGCCAGCGCGGTGAGCAGCGGCTCCGTATAGCTCAGCGATTCGATGACGGCGTGCGGGAGCAGCGCCCACAGCACCACCAGGAACGTGCCGGCCCGCCGCCCGTAGAGATGCGCGCCGACCGCGAAGATCCCCCAGGCGGCCACGGCCGAGGCCGTCCACGCGATCAGCAGCCCGGCATGGAGCGCGCCGACCGGCAGGACGCTGGACACGCCGCGGATCAGCCCCGGGTACAGGGGGAAGAAGGCCAGGTCGGCGAGGTGGTCCGGTGGCCACATGTGGTGGGGCGACGGGGAGCCGTAGCCGTACCGGGCCACCCCCAGATACCAGTTGGAGTCCCAGGTGGCGCCCAGCAGGTTCCGCGGGTGGCGCCCGGTGCGCCACGCCCAGAGCGCCGTGCACAGGACGCCCGCGCAGCGGACGGCCGCGAACAGCGCGAGGGCGGGCGCCGCGCGGCGCAGCGCCGCCCGGACGTGGACGCGTACGGAACCGGGCCGTTGCGCCGCGGCGGCTGCGGTGTCGACGGTCTCGGCGGCCACGGAACACCTCCGGTACGCGCGCGGCGGTCACCCACCGGGCCCCGCGCGCCCGGCACACTCCGACACCACGACTCTCGGCGCGGCCCGCCCGCCCCGCGACCCCGGCGGGCCGGCTGTAGGCCGAACGGGTGGCGCGCGGGGGCGCCGGACCGGGGCGCGCGGGGGAGCCGGCCGGTCAGAGCGCGCGGGTCCGGGACCCCGCTCAGAGGGCGCGGAGGCGGTCGACCGCTTCCTGGAGGACCTTCTCCTGCTTGCAGAAGGCGAAACGGACGTACGGCGCGCCCTGGTCCTGGTGGTCGTAGAAGACGGCGTTGGGGATGGCCACGACGCCGGCGCGTTCCGGAAGGGCGCGGCAGAAGGCGAAACCGTCCTCCTCGCCGAGGGGGCGGATGTCGGTGGTGACGAAGTACGTGCCGGACGGGCGGAAGACGCGGAAACCGGCGGCGGCGAGGCCGTCGGCCAGCAGGTCGCGCTTGGCCCGCAGGTCGTCGCGCAGGCCGGTGTAGTAGCTGTCGGGCAGGGCCAGCGCCTCGGCGACCGCGTACTGGAAGGGGCCGGCGGAGACGTACGTGAGGAACTGTTTGGCGGAGCGGACGGCGCCGATCAGCTCCGGGCCCGCGGTGACCCAGCCGACCTTCCAGCCGGTGAAGGAGAAGGTCTTGCCGGCCGAGCCGATGGTGACGGTGCGCTCGCGCATGCCGGGGAAGGACGCCAGGGGGAGGTGCTCGCCCTCGAAGACGAGGTGCTCGTACACCTCGTCGGTGATCACGAGGAGGTCGCGTTCGCAGGCGAGGCGGGCGATCTCGGTCAGTTCGGCGCGGTCGAGGACGGTTCCGGTGGGGTTGTGGGGGGTGTTGAGGAGGATGAGGCGGGTGCGGTCGGTGATGGCGTCCCGCAGCTCGTCCAGGTCGAGGGCGTACGTGCCGTCCTCGGCGGACGGGCGCAGCGTCACCGGGACGCGGGTGCCGCCCGCCATCGCGATGCACGCCGCATACGAGTCGTAGTACGGCTCCAGCGCGACGACCTCGTCACCGGGCTCCAGGAGGGCGAGCAGCGAGGCGGCGATGGCCTCGGTGGCCCCCGCGGTCACCAGGACCTCGGTGTCCGGGTCGTACGTGACGCCGAGGTGGCCGTAGAAGCGGTGCTGGTGCGCGGCGACGGCGGCGCGCAGTTCGGGGACGCCGGGGCCCGGCGGGTACTGGTTGCCGCGACCGTCGCGCAGTGCGCGGACCGCCGCCTCCCTGACCTCCTCCGGTCCGTCGGTGTCGGGGAAGCCCTGTCCCAGGTTGATCGATCCGGTGCGCAGGGCGAGTGCGGACATCTCGGCGAAGATCGTCGTACCGAACTCGGCGAGGCGGCGGTTGAGCAGCGGTCGTGACATGTCCGCCATCCTCCGCCGAACCTCTGGACTTCCTCAACTGTGCTTTGCGGCCGCCGGGGTCCGGGCATGACCCCCGCACCGATGACACGGCGCGGAACCGGACAGCCCGAAAGGGGACGCCGGATCCGGAGTGGATCAGCGTGGACCGGAGAGGGATCCAAGGACGCGAACGACACGTACGACAGCGCTTCGGCCGGGCCGGGGGACACGGCGGCGGACGGAGCAGGTGCCTCGCTTCGGGGGACGGAAAGGAGAGTGGGGCGACGATGGGTTTTGTGGTCTTCCTCGTGATCTGTGTGGTGGTCGCGGCCGTGGTGGTCACGGCGGCGCAGAGCCGCGACGGCGGCGGGCGCCGCGGCCTCGGCAAGCGCGGACGGGACGGCACCGGCTGGTGGGTGGCCGGTGACCCGGGCGTGGGCGGCGGGCACCACCACGGGCACTCCTGCGGCGGGTCGATGTCGTGCGGCGGCGGTGGGGGCGGGCATCACTCGTCCTCGTCCTGCGGCGGGGGGAGCGGCTGCGGCGGGGGCAGTTCCTGAGGGGCGGCGGCCGTCTGCGCGGTGCGTCGGCGGCAGTTCCCGAGGGGCGGTCGGAGACGGCTTCCGGGGCAGTCGCCGGCGCGTTGCTGCCCCGTACACATGCAGGGGGCCCATGCCGGTCCGCATATGCGAGGAGCAGGGCCAACGGCCGCTGGGGAGTGGGTTGTTGAACAACTGAACTGAGTGGCCCTCTGAGGGATGGAAACCCGGCGAAGATGGGTAAAAACGCTGTGGGCCCCGCTCGTTTCATGATTCCCTCTCCCTAGAGAATCCCAGTTCTCGGACCCCACGTGGGCACGAGCCGGCAGACAGTCGTAACCCTGATCCCGTCTCCGGGGCAGGCCGGCCCACCATCCACTGCGTGCTTGCGGAGCCGACCCATGCTCACGACCCTGAAAACGGCCTACACCGATACCCGCGCATCCGACCTGGCTTGGGCGCTCGGCAGGGAGCCGCTGCCGGCCCTGGCCGTGCTCGACCTTCAACTCGCGGACGCCCGCGTGCAGTTGAGGCTGCTCGGAGCCTCGCACCAAGTACTCCTGGAGGAGGAGCGCGGTACCTGCTCCGAGACCGTCGCCTGCATACCCGGCAGCAGCACCCCGCTGCCGCTGGGCGTGGCGAAACGCATCGGTGACTGGGAGTACGAATTCGCGGCCCACGTCGAGACCCTCTCCCAGGGCTCGTTCGCCGGGCGCGCCCAGGAGCTGCTCGCCCTGGTCGCCGAACACCCCCTCGGCCTTGCCGGGACGTTCCCCGGTTCGCCGCACGCGTTCACTGCGATGCTGGCCCAGCGCGAGGACGGCCAGGTGCGCTGGCGTACCTGGCACGCCTACCCGCAGGAGGGGCGGCTGGTCGCGACGCGTACGCGGGTCGGGGTCCGGGTGGCGGCGGCCATCTGAACGGCGATCCCGCGGGCGCTTGTACCGGCTCGCGGGGCGGGGCGGATGCCCGTCGCGCTCCAAGTCGCCCGTGTGGAACGCGCACTACGCTCGTGTGGGTGACATAGGGCCACCCGGTCGTCACGTAGCGTTGCACGACATGATCGACCCGCCTGAGCCAGTCCACCGCGGTTCCCCCGAGCCGCCCGAGGCGGGGAGTCCGGCGCGGCTGCCCGTACCCGCCGGTCTCGGCCGGCTGCTCGTCCTGGCCACCGTCTTCGTCTGCGCCGCCTGCGGCCTGGTCTACGAACTCGAACTGGTCGCCCTCGCCTCCTACCTGACCGGCGACTCGGTCACCCAGGCATCCGTCGTGCTGTCCGTCATGGTCTTCGCGATGGGCATCGGCTCGCTGCTCGCCAAACGGCTCCGCTGCCGGGCGGCCGTCGGCTTCGGGGCGCTGGAGGCGGTCCTCGCACTCGTCGGCGGCTTCTCCGCGATGGCGCTCTACGCCTGCTACGCCTGGTTCGGCCAGTCCCGCTCCGTCCTGGTCACCTTCTCGCTGGCCATGGGCATGCTCATCGGCGCCGAGGTGCCGCTGCTGATGACGCTCATCCAGCGGGTCCGCCGCCAGGACGCGGGGGGCGCGGTGGCGGACCTGTTCGCGGCCGACTACGTGGGCGCCCTGGTCGGCGGCCTCGCCTTCCCCTTCCTGCTGCTGCCGGGACTGGGCCAGGTCTCCGGCACCCTGCTCACCGGATCGGTCAACGCGGTGGCCGGCGGCGGGCTGGTGCTCTGGCTCTTCCGCAGGGACCTGTCCGTACGGGCCCGCTGGTCCCTGATCGTCGCGAACGTGCTGGTGCTGGCGCTGCTCGCCGCCGGGACGGCGCTGGTGCCCCCCTTCGAACGTGCCGCGCGGGACGCGGTGTACGGCTCGGCGGCGCGGGTCGCGGTCCGTACCGGCATCCAGGAAGTCGTGATCACGGGCGGTACGGGCCCGGCCGCCACGGACCGGACCGGGACCGTGGACGAACACCTGGACCGGACCGGTCAGGGCGGGCCGGCCGGCCCCGCGCCGGGCTCGGGGAAGAACGGTGCCGGAGCCGGCGGGCCGCTCGGGCTCTACCTGGACGGCCGCCTGCGGGCCGCCGCGCAGGACGATCACCCGTACCACGAAGGGCTGGTGCACCCGGCCATGGCGGGCGGACCGCACCGCCGGGTCCTGGTGCTCGGCGGCGGCGACGGCCTCGCCGCCCGCGAGGTCCTGCGCCACCCCGGCGTCACCGCCGTGACCGTCGTCGAACTCGACCCGGGCCTGGCCCGCCTGGCCCGTACGGACCCGGGCCTGTCCGCGCTCAACCGGCACGCGCTGGACGACCCACGGGTCCGCGTGGTCGCGGGCGACGTGTTCGAGTGGCTGCGGCGGGGCGGCGCGGCGGCCCGGAACGGCGGCCCGTACGACGTCGTGATCGCCGACCTGCCCGACCCGGGCAGCACGGCCAGCACCAAGCTCTACTCGCAGGAGTTCTACGGCCTCGTCTCCCGTGCGCTGACCCGGGGCGGCCGGCTGGCGGTGCACGCCGGAGAGCCCGCGTCCCGGCCCCGTACGTTCTGGACGGTCGACGCGACCGTACGGGCCGCGGGCCTGCGCACCGTCCCGTACCGCATCCCCGGCCGGACCGTCCCCCGTACCCCGCCCCGCACCGGCGCGCCGGAACGCTCCTGCGGAACGGGCCACGCCGGACCCCGGCCCACCGGCCACCGCCGCGCCTGCGGCTGGGGCTTCCTCCTCGCGGCCCACCGCACCCCCCGCCTGGCCCTCTCCCCGGACACCCCCGCCCTCCGCTCCCTGACGCCCGCCACCCTCCAGGCCGCCGCCCGCTCCCTCGCCCCCACCCGCATCCCCGGCCTCCCCCCGTCAACGCTGATGCACCCACGACACCTGGACTGACCAGGGCCGGCCCTCCCACCCCGGCCTGCCGGCGATCCACCGGCCCTGTGCCCGGGGCGGCGAGCCGCTCCCGCCGCCTCCCCCGTTCGGCCGCGGGAGAAAATGGTGCCGGACCGGGCACGTGTGCCGGGAGGGCTGGGTAGGCTCCCATGCCATGGAGCACGAGGTGTACGTTCCGTTTCCCGTCGAGACCGTGCGGCAGGCGCTGGCCGAGCCGGAGCGCGTGGCGCGCTGCATTCCCGGGTGCCAACTCGACGCCGACGCGGACCCCGGCACCCCCGGCGGGCGGCTGCGGCTGCGCATCGGGAGTTCCACCATCACCTACCGCGGCACCCTCACCGTCACCGTGCGCGGCGCCGACACCGTCCTGGTCGAGGCGAGCGGCATGGAGTCACGGGGAGACGGCTCCGCCGAGCTGTCCCTCACCGTGCGGCTCGCCGACGGGCCCGACGACTCCGCCGCCACGGTCCTGAGCTGCGCCGGTACGGTCACCAGTACGGGCCGCCTCGCCGAAGCCACCGACCAGGTGGCCGAGTCCGCCGGCCGCCGGGTCCTGGACCGCTTCGCCGCCAACCTCGCGGCGGACCTCACCGACAGTCCGCCGGACACTCAGGACAGCGGCGCGCCGGCCGCGCCCCCCGCCACCGCGGCCCTCTTCGACACCGAGGTCCCGCCGCCGTCCCTCGACCCGCTCACCGACGCCGACGACCAGGACGGCACACCGCCCGCCGAGGCCGCGCACGCACGGCGCACGATGATCGGGCGCAGCGCCGAGGAGGTCGACCACGCGCCACCGCGCGGCCGGTACGCGCCGGTCCCCGCCCCCCAGTCGGCGACCACCTCCGCCACCCTGCGCTGGGCGGCACCGGCCGCAGCCCTCGCCCTCGCGTCGGCCGTCGTGGTGGGCCGGGTACTGCGGCGCCGCCGCTGAGCGGTGGCGCGCGCCCGCCGTACCGTGTCGGCCTCCGATGTCCCGGTTAGGGTCGGACCGTGAGTGACAACGACACGCGAAACGTCGCGCAGGGACAGGTACGTCTGGCCGCCGGCGACACCGAACTGACCGTGGACCCGGCCAACGGCTGCCGGCTCACGAGCCTGCGCATCGGCGGTACGGAACTGCTGCGGCAGGGCACCAAGTACGGCTCCTTCCCGATGGTGCCGTGGTGCGGCCGCATCGAGAACGGGCGCTTCCGCAACGGCGGCGAGGTGCACCAGATGCCGCTCAACTCCCCGCCGCACGCGATCCACGGCACCGGCCGCAACATCGCCTGGAAGACGGCCCGCGCGGACGCCACCAGCGCCGCGTTCACCTACGAACTGCTCGACCCGGACGCCGCCCCCTGGCCGTACCCGGGCCGCGTCACCCAGTTGGTCGAGCTGGCCGAGGACGGCGGCTCGCTCACCCTGACCATGGGCGTCGAGGCGAGCGCCGACTCCTTCCCCGCCCAGGCCGGCTGGCACCCGTGGTTCCTGCGCAGCCTGGACGGGGGCGGCGAGGACGTACGGATCGACTTCACCGCCGCGTGGCAGGAGGAGCGGGGCGACGACCACCTGCCCACCGGACGGCGCATCGACCCGAAGCCCGGCCCGTGGGACGACTGCTTCGGCATGCCGGACGGCGTGGACGTCACCCTCACCTGGCCGGACCGGCTGGAACTGAAGGTCACCAGCGGCGCCGAGTGGGTGGTCGTCTACGACGAGCAGGACGAGGCGGTCTGCGTGGAGCCCCAGTCCGGCCCGCCGAACGGCCTGAACACGCTGCCGCGCCTGGTCACCCCCATCGATCCGCTGGAGATCTCGACCACCTGGAGCTGGCGCACCCTGTCCTGACCCACCCGCCGACCGGAGTCCGGCCGGGCCCCGGCACACGCTTTAAGCTCGTGCGCATGACTGACGACGTACGCGGCGATCTGCTGCAGCAGATCAAGGACAAGGCCGTGGTGCACGGCAAGGTGACGCTCTCCTCCGGCAAGGAGGCCGATTACTACATCGACCTGCGCCGGATCACCCTCGACGGAGCGGCCGCGCCCCTCGTCGGGCAGCTGATGCTGGACATCACCGCCGACCTGGACTACGACGCGGTCGGCGGGCTCACGCTCGGTGCCGACCCGGTCGCCACCTCGATGCTGCACGCCGCCGCGGCGCGCGGCCGCCGGCTGGACGCGTTCGTCGTCCGCAAGGCGCAGAAGACGCACGGGATGCAGCGGCGGATCGAGGGCCCGGACATCAAGGGCCGCCGGGTCCTGGTCGTCGAGGACACCTCCACCACCGGCGGCTCGCCGCTGACCGCCGTCGAGGCGGCGCGCGAGGCGGGTGCGGAGGTGGTCGCGGTCGCCACGATCGTGGACCGCGGGGCGGAGTCGGCGATCGCCGACGCGGGCCTGCCGTACATCACCGGCTACCGCCTCGGAGACCTCGGCCTCGCCTGAGCCTTTGCCGGTAACCCGGCACTGACCAGCGGTTATCGCAAACGGGTGGCCGGTTTCACGTGAAACCGGCCACCCCTTTGTGTGCCGGTGGCGTGTACGGGATGTGGAGCAAACCGCCGAGTCTGGGAAGATGAGCTACGGCGATGTCGTCGCCCCCTGGTCAGGGCCAAGAACGCACACCCGCACATCACAAGGAGCGGACAGATGCCCATCGCAACTCCCGAGGTCTACAACGAGATGCTGGACCGGGCGAAGGCAGGCAAGTTCGCCTACCCGGCCATCAACGTGACCTCGACGCAGACTCTGCACGCAGCGCTGCGTGGTTTCGCCGAGGCCGAGAGCGACGGCATCGTCCAGATTTCCACCGGTGGTGCGGAGTTCCTGGGCGGCCAGCACAACAAGGACATGGTGACCGGCGCCGTCGCGCTGGCGGAGTTCGCGCACATCGTCGCGGAGAAGTACGACATCAACGTCGCGCTGCACACCGACCACTGCCCCAAGGACAAGCTGGACGGCTACGTCCGTCCGCTGCTGGCCGTCTCCGAGCAGCGGGTGGCCAAGGGCCAGAACCCGCTGTTCCAGTCCCACATGTGGGACGGTTCCGCCGAGACCCTGGCCGACAACCTGTCCGTCGCCCAGGAGCTGCTGGCCCAGGCCGCCGCCGCGAAGATCATCCTTGAGGTCGAGATCACCCCGACCGGTGGCGAGGAGGACGGCGTCACCCACGAGATCAACGACGAGCTGTACACCACCGTCGACGACGCGCTGCGGACCGCTGAGGCGCTGGGCCTGGGCGAGAAGGGCCGCTACCTGCTCGCCGCCTCGTTCGGCAACGTGCACGGCGTCTACAAGCCGGGCAACGTCGTGCTCCGCCCCGAGCTCCTCAAGGACCTCCAGCAGGGCGTGGGCGCCAAGTACGGCAAGCAGTCCCCCTTCGACTTCGTCTTCCACGGCGGCTCCGGCTCCACGGCGGAAGAGATCGCCACGGCGCTGGAGAACGGCGTCGTCAAGATGAACCTGGACACGGACACGCAGTACGCGTTCACGCGTCCGATCGCGGACCACATGTTCCGCAACTACGACGGCGTCCTGAAGGTCGACGGCGATGTCGGCAACAAGAAGGCCTACGACCCGCGTAGCTGGGGCAAGCTCGCCGAGGCCGGCATGGCCAAGCGCATCACCGAAGCCTGCGCCAACCTCCGCTCCACCGGCACCAAGATCAAGTAACCCTCCAGGCCCCGAGGCCCCGGCCCGCCGCACGCGCGGACCGGGGCCTTCGCAAGCCTGGAGCGGCCGCGCGTCGTGCGCGATAGGGCCGGTGGGTGGAGGGCTCGGGGCCACTCCAGCGGGGCCACTCCCCCCCCCCAGCCTTCGGCCGGGGGCGCTTGTTGAGCGGATGGCGCCGGACGATCTGCGGGAGCTGTTCGAGCGGGTGGTGCCACCGGCTCCGCAGCGTCCGCAGGGCGGTGGCCGACGGCGGCACGGTGACCCGGGAGGTGCTGGCCGCGATCGTTTTCGTGGCCACCTCGGGCTGTACCTGGAATCGGCTGCCGCCCGGCTTCGGCCTGTCAGGGGTGGCGGCCTTGCGCCGGTTCACCGAGTGGTCCCGGGCGAGAGTGTGGGCCAGGCTCTACCGTCTGGTCATCGACGAACTCGGCTTGCGCGGGGAGCTCGACCGGTCGCGCTGTGCGATCGACTCCGTCAGCGTCCGGGCCCGAAAAGGGGGGGCACTGACGGGGCCGAACCCGACCGACCGCGGCAAGAACGGATCGAAGATCCATCTCCTCGTCGGCCGGAACGGCCTGCCCCTGTCGCTGGGCACCTCCGCCGCCGGCCTCCACGACAGCCGGGCGCTGATTCCGCTGGTCCGCGGCCTCCCTCCCCCGATCCGCTCCCACCACGGCCCCCGGCGCCGACGGCCCGCCAAGCTCCGCGGCGGCAAGGGCCACGACTACCCCCACCTGCGCCGCTGGCTGGCCGCACGCGGCATCCGCCACCGCATCGCCCGCAAAGGCATCGAGCCCTCCCACCGCTTGGGCCCGCCGCCTCGCCGAATGAAATGGTGTCTCAGTACACGGCCCACGCCGAGCGGGCACTCGCCGACGGGACTCCGGAGGCGATCCACTGGTTCCTCGTCACCGGCCGGCACATCGCCCGTGCCCGCGGCGAGGAGAAGGCGACAATCGATCAGCCGCCACCATTGGATAGCTGACCTGGTAGCGGATTTCTGTCCCGCGAGAGCAGAAGTAAAATAGAAGAGACGGGTGGCGGTACCCCACCACCACCCGGCCATTCACCCTTCCCGTCTGAGAGAGTTCTTCATGTTCGGTTCCGGTCTTTCCGTCGGCCAGTGGATGGCGCTTGCGGCTGCGACTTCATTTCTCCCCGGCCTCGCCATGCTGCCGTACATCCGGAAAGCGAAGAAGAAGGCGCTGGTTCCTCTCTTCTTCGTCGTTCCCGCCGGCATCGGAGCGCTCGGCATCTGGGGGAGCGCCGCGGCCCGTGGTTACGGCGCGGCGGAATCCCTTGAGATGTACGCCTGGTGCATGGCAGGTCTGGCACTGCTCATCGTCCTCGGCCGTCCCCAGATCAAGAGGAACGAAGAACTTCGGGCTGCGGGCAAGGAGATGGAGCAGGCATCGGGTCTCTATATGGCGGTGGTCTTCGCGTCCCTGGGAATCGCCGCTGTACTTGCTTTCCTGGTCAGGAAATACCTCATTGGGTGACCCCTCGTCCCGTGTGATGGGTCCCACATTCGATCGTCGTTGATCCACGCCTTCCACCGCCATCTCCGGCTGGACTTTCCGTGAGGGGAATGATTGTGTTGGCGTCGCTTCCGGTGGGGAATGCGTAAGAATTCCCCCTTCTCCTTCCTGGGCGTGCAGAAATCTTGGGGCGCTGATCAGGCGGTCTGGGGCATCACGTAGCCGTGGGCGGTGTCGCCCCGAGAAAGTGCCCCGCACCTTCCTCGCGGTCTGGGAGCTCAACGTCAGCTACGAGCGCCGCATCTACGCACAGGACGCCCTGCCGTTCACTGATGAGGAGCAGTGACCCGGGCGTCACACGCCGCACAGTGCCGCCGGGCCGGGACGAACAACACCGGGGCGAACCGCCAACGGGGGCCCAGCCCCCTGAGGTACGTAGTCGACTGGCCCCTCCGGGAAGATGGGAGCATGGCCATTCACCAGAACCTCCTAGGGGGCCCGCCCCCCACCGAACTCCCCGACGACCCCGAGCCCCGCGAACTCCTCGCCTCGGGTGCCGCGCCGACGGACGTCGCGGCGAAGTATCCGACCTCCTCGCTGGCCTGGGCGCAGCTTGCCGACGACGCGTTCCAGGCGGGCCGTACGGTCGAGTCGTACGCGTATGCCCGTACGGGTTACCACCGGGGCCTGGACGCGCTGCGTCGGGCCGGCTGGAAGGGCCACGGCCCGGTGCCGTTCGAGCATGAGCCCAACCGGGGTTTCCTGCGGGCGCTGCACGCTCTCGCCCGTGCCGCGCAGGCCATCGGCGAGCAGGAGGAGTACGAGCGGTGCTCGACGTTCCTGCGGGACTCGTCGCCGACCGCGGCCGACACCCTTTCGTAGGGCGCTGAGCTGCGCTTCCGGCTGATCGCCGGGGCGGAATCGGGGCCGGCCGCGCCAGCGCGGCCGGCCCTTCGCACGCCGTGAGCGACCTCTTGCGCGCCTTTCGTGGAGCACGGATGATGCCAGTGGGCCGGAAGATTCCGTGCCTGAGGGGACCGGGGCTCCGTTGCCGACGGGAAGGAGCGGACCGCTACCCGGAAGCCAGCAGCATCGAGGAGTTCCTCATGTCGCAGCAGTCCGCCCCGCAGTGTCAGCCGGAGACCGATGAGGTCCGGCGGCCCGACCTGAGCATCGGCAGTACGGACACGACGCCGTACGAGGACTACGTCCACGCGGATGTGCTCACCCACCTCCAGCATCCGCTGTCCGACGATCCGGGCGAGATGGCGTTCCTGGTGACGACCCAGGTGATGGAGCTGTGGTTCACGGTCGTGGTGCACGAGTGGCACACCGCGGCGCAGGCGTTGCGCCGGGACGAGCTGCCGGTGGCGATGGAGGCGCTGGAGCGCTCGTCGCGGCAGCTGGAGGCGCTGAACGCGGCGTGGAAGCCGTTGGCACGGCTGACGCCGGCGCAGTTCAACGCGTTCCGGGGCGCGCTGGGGGAGGGTTCGGGATTCCAGTCCGCGATGTACCGGCGGATGGAGTTCCTGCTGGGTGAGAAGTCGGCGTCGATGCTGGTGCCGCACCGGGGCGCGCCGCGTGAGTACGCCGAGCTGGAGAAGGCGTTGCAGGAGCCGAGCCTGTGGGACGAGGTGCTGCGGCTGCTGGCGCGTCGGGGGTACGGGATACCCCGTGAGGTGCTGGAGCGTGAGGTGACGGAGCGGTACGAGCCGGACGCGCGGGTCGAGGCCGTGTGGGCCGAGGTGTACGCGGGGCCGCGGGACGGTGAGCTGGTGCGGCTCGGTGAGGCGCTGACGGACGTCGCGGAGCTGGTGTGGCGCTGGCGGAACGATCATTTGGTGGCGACGCGACGGGCGATGGGAGCCAAGATGGGGACCGGTGGTTCGGCGGGCGTGGCATGGCTGGAGAAGCGGGCCAGCAAGAACGTTTTTCCGGAGCTGTGGACGGCACGTAGCCATGTCTGACCCGGCAGGGCGCGCCGCTGCGCTGGACGAGGAGGACGACCTCCGCCCCGTGAGGGAGAAGTTCGTCCTGGACGACACCGTGTACCTGGACGGGAACTCGCTGGGCGCGCTGCCCGGCCACGTACCCGGCCGCGTCGCCGACGTGATCACCCAGGAGTGGGGCGAGCTGCGCATCCGCTCCTGGGAGGAGTCGGGCTGGTGGACCGCGCCGGAGCGCGTCGGCGACCGGATCGCCCCGCTGCTCGGCGCCGCGCCGGGACAGGTCGTGGCGGGCGACTCGACCAGCGTCAACGTGTTCAAGGCGGTGGTCGGCGCGGTACGGATGGCGGGCGCGGGCCGGGACGAGATCCTCGCCGACGAGGCGTCCTTCCCGACCGACGGCTACATCGCGGAGTCCGCGGCGCGCATGACGGGCTGCACCCTGCGGGCCCTGCCGGCCGCGCGGATTCCCGACGAGGCCGGGCCCCGTACCGCGCTCGCGCTGGTCAACCACGTCGACTACCGCACCGGACGGCTCAACGACCTGCCCGGCATCACGGCCGCCCTGCACGACGCCGGAGCCCTGGCGGTCTGGGACCTGTGCCACAGCGCGGGCGCCCTGCCGGTGCGGCTGGACGCCCACGGTGTCGACCTGGCGGTGGGCTGCACGTACAAGTACCTGAACGGCGGGCCGGGCGCGCCCGCGTACCTGTATGTGCGCGAAGAGCTCCAGGCACGCTTCGACTCGCCGCTGCCCGGCTGGAACTCGCACGCCGTGCCCTTCGGCATGGACCCCGCGTACGCCCCGGCCGACGGCATCGTCCGCGGCCGCGTCGGCACCCCCGACATCCTGTCCATGCTCGCCCTGGAGGCGGCCCTGGACGTCTGGGACGGCGTGTCCGTCGAGGCCGTACGGGCCAAGAGCCTCGCGCTCGGCGACTTCTTCCTGGAGTGCGTGGACGCGCACGTACCCGAAGGGCGGGTGCGCTGCGTCACCCCGCGCGAGCACCCGCAGCGGGGCAGCCAGATCGCGCTGGCCTGCGCGGACGCGGGAAAGGTGATGCCGGAGCTGATCCGGCGCGGAGTGGTCGGCGACTTCCGCCATCCCGACGTGCTGCGCTTCGGCCTCACGCCGCTCTACACGTCCTTCGCGGACGTGGCGCGGGCCGCGCGGGTGCTGGGCGAGGTCATGGGGTGAGCGGTCCGGGCGCCGCGGACGAGGAGGCGTCGCTGCTCGGCCTCGCGCCCGTGGCGCCCGACGTGACGCTGGCGTACGGGCCCCACCCGGACCAGGTGATCGACCTGTACGGACCGCGGAACGAGGGGCCGGTGGTGCTGCTGTTGCACGGTGGCTTCTGGCGCGCGGCGTACGACCGTACGCATCTGTCGCCGCTCGCCGCGGAGCTGGCCCGGCACGGGCTGCCGGTCGCGCTGGCCGGATACCGCCGGTCCGGCACGGGCGGGGGCTGGCCGGCCACGTACGAGGACGTGGCGGCCGCGACGGCAGCGGCCGGGCGGCCCGTGGTGGCCGTGGGGCACTCCGCGGGCGGGCACCTCGCGCTGCTCCTCGCGGCGGCGCACCCGCACCGCCGCACCACGGACGCGCCGCGGCGGATCATCGCCGTGGCGCCCGTCGCCGACCTCGCGCACGCCCACGAGCTGGGACTGAGCGACGGCGCCGTGGCGGAGTTCCTGGGCGCCGAACCAGGGTGGGCGGACCGGCTCGCCGCGGCGGACCCGGTACGACGGCTGCCGGGCACGGTTCCCGTGACGATCCTGCACGGCACCGCCGACGCCGACGTGCCCGTCGGACTCTCCCGCCGCTACGTACGGGCCGCCGAGGCCGCCGGCGGCACCGCCCCGCGGCTGCGGGAGCTCGCCGGAACCGGCCACTACGCGCCCGTCACCCCCGGCACCGCCGCCTTCCGCGTCCTCCTCGCCACCCTGCGTAGTACTTGAGGAGGAGGGCACCGGATCCACTCAGGAGGGGACGACCGGAGGCCGCACTCTGCATACCGTGGTGTACGTGAACCAGACGACCCACACGCAGCGCGACGACCTGCGCTCGGAAGCCCGACTCGTCCGTGGCGCGCTGAACCGGCTGCGCCAGGACCTGATCGTGGACGCCTTCGCCTTCCGCCCGATGCTGCCCCTGGACGACGCCCGCGTGTCCGGGTGGTCGTGGGTCCCCCAGCGGCTGCGCCGCCATGTGCGCTGGGCCCCGCACGTCGTGCTCACGGCCGTCGCGGCCGTGGTGTTCCTCGGGACCACGAGCGTGATGGCCCGCGACAGCGCGCTGGGTTTCCTCATCACGACGGTCTTCACCTTCCTGCTCGCCGCACCGATCGTGCTGACCCTCTTCCGGCCGGTCGGCGCGTTCTGGCTGTCGGGCGGGGCGGTCGGCTTCTCGATGCTGGCGTACGCCGTCACCGGGACCGGGTCCTCCGGGTACGAGGTCGGCCTGATGACCCACACCGCGGTGATGGTCCTGGTCGTGCTCCGTACCCGGCCCCGGCTGGCCGCCGAGATGTGGCTGGTCACCATGGCCGCGGCCGGGGTGCTGGTGCTGCTCGTGCCCCGGACGATCTCGCACATGGCACCGTTCGCGGTGCTGGCGGTGCTCGTGCTGACCCCCGCCGCCGCCATCCGCGCCTGGCGCGAGGAGCGGCAGAACGTGGTCGAGACGCAGACCGCCACCGCCGAGGAACGTTCCCGGCGCACCCTGCTGGAGGAGCGCGCCCTGATCGCCCGCGAGCTGCACGACGTGGTCGCGCACCACATGTCGGTCATCGCCATCCAGGCCGAGGCCGCCCCGTACCGTGTCAAGGACACCCCGCCCGAGCTGGCCACCTCCTTCTCGACCATCCGGGAGAACGCGGTGGCGGCGCTGACCGAGCTGCGCCGCATCCTCGGTGTCGTCCGGTCCGAGGACCCGGACGCCTTCGCCGACGCCGACCCGGAGGCGCCGCAGCCGACCCTGGCCAGCCTGGACTCGCTGCTGGCGAGCGTGCGCAGTGCGGGACTGGAGGTCGAAGCGGTGATCACCGGTTCGCCGCGGTCGCTGCCGCAGGGCGTCGAGCTGTCCGCGTACCGCATCGTCCAGGAGGCGCTGAGCAACACCCTGCGGCACGCGCCGGGCGCCGAAGCGCGGGTGGAGATCTCGTACGTGCTCGGCGGGATCGGACTGCGTATCGTCAACGGCAAGGCGAGCCGCCTGGCCAAACCGTCACCGGGGGCCGGGCACGGCGTACTGGGAATGCGGGAACGGGTGCAGATGCTGGGCGGGGAGATGACGGCGGACCACACCGAAGAGGGCGGGTTCGAGGTCGCGGCCTTCATCCCGGTGTCGGCGGCGCAGAGCGCGGCGGAGGGGAAGACGGCGTGATCCGGGTAATGATCGTGGACGACCAGGTGATGGTCCGTGAGGGCTTCTCGGTGCTGCTGGGCGCGATGCCGGACATCGAGGTCGTCGGCGAGGCCGTGGACGGCCGGCAGGCGGTGGCCAAGGTCGCCGAGCTGCGGCCCGACGTGGTGCTGATGGACATCCGGATGCCGGAGATGAACGGGCTGGAGGCGACCCGTGAGATCGTCGCCGCCGACGCGGACGCCAAGGTGCTGGTGCTGACCACCTTCGACCTCGACGAGTACGTCTACCAGGCGCTGCGGGCCGGGGCGAGCGGCTTCCTGCTCAAGGACGCCTCGGCGGGCCAGCTCGCGGAGGGCGTACGGATCGTCGCGAACGGCGAGGCGCTGCTCGCGCCGGCCGTCACCAAGCGGCTGATCTCGGAGTTCTCCAAGCTCGACACGCCGCGGGCGCCCACCCAGGAACGCATCGGCGACCTCACCGAGCGGGAGACCGAGGTCCTGGTGCTGGTGGCCCAGGGTCTGTCCAACGGTGAGATCGCCGAGCATCTGGTCGTGGCCGAGTCGACGGTGAAGACGCACGTCAGCCGGATTCTGGTGAAGCTGGGACTGCGCGACCGCACCCAGGCGGCGGTCTTCGCGTACGAGGCCCGGCTGGTCACGCCGGGCGGGTGAGGAGCGGCGGGCCGGGCCGGTGGATCACAGTCGTGCGATGTCGGACTTGGCCCGCAGCAGGGTGTCGCGGGTGATCACCACGATCCTCTCGTAGTCGGCGCGGCTCGCGTCGTCGGGCAGCTTTCCGTCCAGGTCGGCTGTCATGTCGGTCCCGATGACGGCGAAGCGGCCGTCGCTCAGCTCGAAGAGGTCGGGGCAACTGCCGTTGCCCATGCTGCCGCGCTCCTGAGGAGTGGCGCCCAGCCGGCGGGAGATGTCGAGTGTCGTCATCGGGCCGGAATACCCCGGCGGTATGCGGCAGCGCGAGTCGAATTGCGGAAGTCTCCCTTTCCAGCGCTGGTCGATACACCTGTGAGCGCTTTACGGCTCGGTGTGTTGACCTTCGATCAAACGCAGGTTCGGGGAATGCGGCGCCTGTGCGTTCGACTGGGTCAGTGCCTCGTCGACGAGAGCGGCGAAGCGGTGTTCGTGGGAAGCCGGGTCCATTTCGGCGCGCATGGAGCGGGCCGCTTCCCAGTACCCGCGGAAGGCCGGCGACCGGACGATGTACCGCAGATGGCCCAGCGCCTCGCGGTCGTCGAGCATCTCCAGCTTGTGCGCGAGCATGGAATGGCAGTAGATCAAATTGGCGTACAGATACTGCCGGTTCTCCGTCGATGACAGTTCCGGCGCGAAAGCGGGCCAGACCTCGGCCAGTTCCGGATCGCCGATGCTCATCTTGAGCAGGTCCATGTGCAGGTGCCGCAGGTCGGCCTCGGCACTGCGGTGCAGCTCGCCCGCCGACCGGCGCATCTCGTCCCGCTGTAGCTCCAGCTCGGCCCGTTGCAGGCGCATTTCCGCGCGTTGCAGTTCCAGTTCCTCACGTTGCAGCGAGGTCTCGTCCCGTTGCAGACGCAGCGTCCTCGCCATGTAGAACAGCACCAGTACGGCAGTGGAAGAAGCCGCGGCGCCATAGGCCTGGCCCGCGTTCCCACTGCCCGGAGTGCGCAGTCCGGGCACCATCGTCATGATCAGGCTGAACAGCACACAGGCTGCTCCGGCCGTCAGGACGACCCCCAGATTCCGCATCACCCAAAGCGCCCTGCGTGGTCCCGTTCGGTTCACTGACACCTCCGCCGCCCCTAGGCGTGGAATTGCGGCGTGCCGGCCCATTCCGCGCCGTCATCGCCGCCCGCGGGAGTTGTGCCCAGCCGGAAACGCGGACAACCGCGCCCCGCCGCGTGGCGCGGGGCACACCGGCGCGGAACGGCCCACTCTCGCTCCACTGGTCGTTCCGGGACGCTCGTGGAGCAGCGGTGGCGGCGGGAGGTCTCTACCAGTTGGAGCGGGTGGGGAGCGCGGGCGCCGGACCGGCGTACGCCCCCGGGCGGATATCGCTCCCGCCGGATGACGCACCGGCGGCGTACGGGGGAGGGCGGGGGAGTACGGGAAGTACGGCGCCGGAGTCCGCTACGGCTCCGGCGCCGCACGCTGGGGGTGGTACCCGCGGTCAGCCGATGTCGCGGCGGCGCAGCGCGGTCAGGCCCGCCGCCACGAACACCGCCGTCAGGGCGAGCAGCCAAAGGAAGGGCGCCGCGGTGGCCTCACCGCCCGGCAGCTTCGGGAGGTGGCTGAAGGGCGAGAGGTTCATCGCCCACTGGGGGAGCTGGACCGCCGGGCCCACCCAGCCGATGCCGAGACAGCCGCCGACCACGGCCCAGGTGGCGGCGGCCGCCTTGGGCAGGGCGCCCACGAGCAGTACCGCGAGGCCGGTGAGGGCCCAGACCGCGGGCGTCTGGGCGAGTGCCGCGCCCACCGCGGGGCCGAGTTGGCCCCCGACGTCGCCGACGGTCAGTCCGTACGTGAAGCCGAGGCCCAGGCCGCCGAGGAGGAGGATGAGGGCCGTACCGAGGAAGGCGACGGCCAGGTGCCCGGCCGCCCAGCGCAGGCGTCCCACGGCGCCGGCCAGGACGGGTTCGGCGCGGTTGGCGGTCTCCTCGCCGCGCAGCCGGAGCACCGCGCCGGCCGCGTAGAGGGCCGCGACCATGCCGAGCATCCCGGTCAGCGCGGCGACGAACGCGTCGGTCAGGCCCTGGTGCCCGCCCATCCGCTCGAAGATCTCACGGGTCCGCTCGTTGTCGCCGACCAGGTCGGACGCGCCGTCGGTGATACCGCCGAAGACGGCGCCGGCGAGGAGGAAGCCGGCCGACCAGCCGAACACGGTGGTCCGTTGCAGGCGCCAGGCGAGACCGGTGGGGCCGCTCAGGGAGGCGGGCGCGCGGGCCGGTCCCGGACGGGCCGGCAGGAAGCTCATGCCGAGGTCGCGGCGGGCGGTGAGGGAGTACGCGGCGCCGACCGTGACGGCCGTGCCCGCGAGGAGGAGCAGCAGCACCCACCAGCGCTCGTCGGCGAACGCGCGCAGGTTCTCGGCCCAGCCGACGGGGGAGGCCCAGGTGAGCGGGGAGGAGGCGTCCTCGGTCGCGGCGTCGCCCGCGGCCCGCAGCACGAAGGCCGCGCCCAGTACGGCACCGGCCAGACCCTTGGCGGCCCGCGCGCTCTCGGTGAGCTGCGCGGTGACCGCCGCCAGCCCGGCGAAGACCAGTCCGGTGCCGCCGACGGCGAGGCCGAGGGCCAGCGCCCCGTCCGCCGGCCGGCCGGAGGCGGCCAGTCCGGCGGTGACGAGCAGGGCCAGCGCGGCGTCGGCGACGAGCGCGGCGAGCAGGGCCGCGGTGAGCGGGGCGCGCCGGCCGACCATGGCGGCGGAGAGGAGTTCCTGGCGGCCGGTCTCCTCCTCCTCGCGGGTGTGGCGTACGACGATCAGCAGGCTCATCACGCCGGCCAGCAGAGCGGCGAGGCCGCCGATGCGCCAGGCGGTCAGGCCGCCCAAGGAGTCGCTGAACACCGGCCCGTAGAGGGCGCGCAGCGAGCCGTTGCCGGTCATCGAAGCCGCCACTTCCGCGCGCTTGGCGGGCGTGTCGTAGAGCGTGTCGAGGGTGCTGCCCATGCTGACGACGGTCAGTCCGAGCAGTACCACCCAGGCCGGGATCATCAGCCGGTCGCGGCGCAGGGCCAGGCGCAGCAGGGTCCCGGTGCCGGCCAGGTCGCGGGAGCCGCCGGTACGGGCGGCGGCGGGCAGCGTCACGGTGGTCATCGCAGCGTCGCCTTCTCGGAAGCGGAAGCGGAGGCGGAAGCGGAGGCGGAGGCGGCGTCGGCGTCGGCCGTGCCCTGCGCGGCTCGGGTGCCGTCCTGGTAGTGGCGCAGGAACAGCTCCTCCAGCGTGGGCGGCGTGCTGGTCAGGCTGCGCACCCCGGACGCGCTGAGCGAGCGCAGCACCGCGTCCAGCTTGTCGGTGTCCACCTGGAGCCGGACCCGGTGGCCCTGGATGTCGAGGTCGTGCACACCGGGGAGGCCGGAGAGCCCGTCGGGGGCGCCGGCCAGTTCGGCGGTCACGCTCGTACGGGTCAGGTGGCGCAGGTCGGCGAGGGAGCCGGACTCGACGGTACGGCCCTTGCGGATGATGCTGACGCGGTCGCACAGTGCCTCGACCTCGGACAGCACATGGCTGGAGAGCAGCACCGTGCGTCCGCGGTCGCGCTCCTCCTCGACGCAGTCCTGGAAGACCTCCTCCATCAGCGGGTCCAGCCCGGAGGTCGGCTCGTCCAGGATGAGCAGGTCCACGTCGGAGGCGAACGCGGCGACCAGGGCGACCTTCTGGCGGTTGCCCTTGGAGTACGTGCGGCCCTTCTTGGTGGGGTCCAGCTCGAAGCGCTCCAGGAGGCTGTTCCGGCGGGCCGTGTCGAGGCCGCCGCGCAGCCGCCCGTAGAGGTCGATGGCCTCGCCGCCGGAGAGGTTGCGCCAGAGCGTGACGTCGCCGGGGACGTACGCGATCCGGCGGTGCAGGGCGACGGCGTCGCGCCACGGGTCCCTGCCCATCAGCCGCGCGCCACCCCCGTCGGCGCGCAGCAGTCCGAGCAGGACGCGGATGGTGGTGGACTTGCCCGCCCCGTTGGGGCCGAGGAAGCCGTGCACCTCGCCGGTCTCGACGTCGAGGTCGAGACCGTCCAACGCGTGGGTCCGGCCGAAGGACTTGCGGAGGCCGGACACCGAGATTGCCTTCGTCATGTTTTTGAACGTACGCTTCCTTCACAAATTTGTGAAGTTAAAAAAGCGTATAAAGTCAGTGATCGTGAAGCGTCCGTCCGGGGGAGCACGGGAGAGGATCAGAGGGTGAGCGAGCAGGCAGAGCAGCGGCAGGACGGGGACACCGGGCGCGACGAGGAGGCGGTCTCCCGGTTCGTGGAGCGCTTCGCCTCGGAGCTGACCGAGGCGGGCATGCAGCGGATGGCCTCCCGGGTCTTCGCGGCGCTGCTCGCCTCCGACTCCGGTGCCCTCACCTCGGCCGAACTGTCCGAGCGGTTGCAGATCAGCCCCGCCGCCGTCTCCGGCGCGATCCGCTACCTGGTGCAGGTCAGCATGGTCCGCCGGGAGCGCGAGCCGGGCACCCGTCGGGACCGCTACCGGCTCCTGAACGAACTCTGGTACGAGACGCTGGGCAACCGCGACAACGTGCTGACGCGCTGGGAAGACGTCCTGCGGGAGGGCGCGAAGTCGCTCGGGCCGGGCACCCCGGCCGGTGCCAGGGTCGCCGAGACCGTCGCCTTCTTCGAGTTCATGCAGGGCGAGCTCGCCAGGATGCTGGAGCGCTGGCGTGAGTACCGGGACAAGGAGCTGCGCGGCGAGGGCTGAGGGGGGCTGCGGGAACCTCCGCCGCGGGGCGTCGCCGCGTCAGTCGTGCGGCAGCGTCAGCCGCCACGGGTCCGGATGCACCGTCCACGTACGGGTCCTGACCGGGCCGCCGACGACCACGTCCGCCCGGTAGCGGAAGTCCGCGCCCGACACGGTCACCGCCCGCGCGCGGGCCCGTACCGGCGGCCCGGTCTCCTGCCAGTGCACCACCACCTCGGCCAGCCCGGTGCCGTCGGCGCCGTCGCCGGGCGTGACCGAGACCCACCGCACCGGCCGGTCCAGGTCGGCCAGCACCACGCCGTCCGCCTCGACCCGCAGCCGGTGGCCCGCCGTGGCGGAACGCCGTCCGCCGGGCGGGGCCGAGTGGCCCGGCAGGTCCGAGAGTCCGGGCAGGGCCGAGGGGCCGGGCGGTTCCGAGGGGCCGGGCGGGGCGGTCGTCGGCCGCGACAGCAGCGCTGTACGGGCCGTCCGGACGAGCCGGTCCCACCACGCCGCCGCGCGGGGGCCCGGCAGCGGGACCGTTTCCGTGCCGTCGCGCCGGTCCGGGCGCCGTCCCGGCCGCCCGCCGAGCCCCTTCCACCGGTGTCGCCGACAGCGCCTGCCGGGCGGCTCCGGCTCCGTACCGGACGGGATGTCCAGGCCGCCCAGCACGATGCCGTCGCTGTCGTCCGTGAGCAGGTGCAGGCGGTGTTCCGTACCGTCCAGGACCGCACGGGCGGCGGCGACGGTGTCCGTCGGCACGCCCAGCGCGCGGGCCAGCGCCACCGCGCCCGGCGCGCCCACCGGCACCACCGCCAGCGCCACCCCCGCCAGATCGCGCTCCTTGTGCAGCAGCGCCACGGCGCGCAGCAGCGCCCGGTCGTCGCCGATCACCACGGGGCGGCGATGGCCGCGGCGGGCGAGCGCCCGCGCGTACTCCTCGGGGCCGTCGGGAAAACAGATCTTCGCGGCCGCGCCCGCGCACAGGACGTCCTTGGCGATCCGTACGGATTCCCCGTCCGTACTGCGGGCGGCCGGGTCGATGACCACGAGCAGGGGGTGCCCCCGGACCCCGTCCGGGAGAGAGTGCCCAGAAGGCTGCGCCGACACCTCGGTCCTTCCTCAGGTAGCATCTCGGTGCAAGAGCCCCTTGCGCTATTGCGCCAGGGGCTTCGTCTATTCCGGGGCACCGGTTCGACGGCTTCAGCGATGTCGTACGCGTACACCTGCACGCATACGGCCTCACGCACGTTGGACATGCCCCGCCCGGAAGGGGTGTACGCCTGTGCCCGCACTTGTGCTGCTCGGTGCTCAGTGGGGTGATGAGGGCAAGGGAAAGGCCACCGATCTGCTCGGTGGGTCCGTCGACTATGTGGTGCGTTACCAGGGCGGCAACAACGCCGGTCACACGGTTGTCGTAGGCGACCAGAAATACGCGCTGCACCTTCTCCCTTCCGGAATCCTCTCGCCGGGGTGCACCCCGGTCATCGGCAACGGTGTCGTCGTCGACCCTGCGGTCCTGCTCTCCGAGCTGAGCGGACTCAACGAGCGCGGTGTCGACACGTCCAAGCTGCTGATCAGCGGTAACGCGCACCTGATCACGCCGTACAACATCACGGTCGACAAGGTCACGGAACGTTTCCTCGGCAAGCGGAAGATCGGTACGACGGGCCGCGGCATCGGCCCGACCTACGCCGACAAGATCAACCGCACCGGTATCCGCGTCCAGGACCTCTTCGACGAGTCGATCCTGCACCAGAAGGTCGAGGCGGCCCTCGACTTCAAGAACCAGGTGCTGGCCAAGCTCTACAACCACCGCGCGGTGGTCGCCGAGCAGGTCGTCGAGGAGATGCTCAGCTACGCGGACCAGATCAAGGGTTACGTGGCCGACACCACCCTCCTGCTGAACAACGCGATCGACGACGGCAAGGTCGTCCTCTTCGAGGGCGGCCAGGGCACGCTGCTCGACGTGGACCACGGGACCTACCCGTTCGTGACCTCCTCCAACCCGACCGCGGGCGGCGCCTGCACCGGCGCGGGGGTCGGCCCCACGAAGATCAGCCGGGTCATCGGCATCCTCAAGGCCTACACGACCCGGGTCGGCGCGGGCCCGTTCCCGACCGAGCTGTTCGACGCGGACGGCGAGGCGCTGCGCACCATCGGCGGCGAGCGCGGTGTGACCACCGGCCGCGACCGGCGCTGCGGCTGGTTCGACGCGGTCATCGCCCGGTACGCGACCCGCGTCAACGGCCTCACCGACTTCTTCCTCACCAAGCTGGACGTGCTCACCGGCTGGGAGCAGATCCCGGTCTGCGTCGCGTACGAGATCGACGGCAAGCGCGTCGAGGAGCTGCCCTACTCGCAGACCGACTTCCACCACGCGAAGCCGATCTACGAGACCCTGCCGGGCTGGTCCGAGGACATCACCAAGGCCAAGACCTTCGCCGAGCTGCCGAAGAACGCGCAGGCGTACGTCAAGGCGCTGGAGGACATGTCGGGCGCGCCGATCTCCGCGATCGGCGTCGGCCCGGGCCGGGACGAGACGATCCAGATCAACTCGTTCCTGGACTGACGGACGCTGTGTCCGCGCGGCGGGAGCCGTGCGGGAGCCGTGGCCCCGCTCCCCTCCGGAGCGGGGCCACGGCTTTATGGTTTTTCGCAGGTGGCGGCGTTCGGCGGGGGCGTACGGGCCCCTACCGCTGTCCCTGGGCGCTGCCCGTCATGGCGGCCCGCTGCTGCCTGAGCCGGTGGTTCTCCTCGATCAGTGCCCGGCTGCTGAGCGCCCCGGCATCAGCTCTTCTTCGTGTACGTGAACGTCGGCTTGCCGTCGTCGAAGACCCGGCGGAGCTTGCCGTCGGGTTGCAGGCGCAGGGTGCTGGGGGCACCCGGGCTGCAACTGGTCGCCGGGCCCGCCACGACGGTGGTCGGTCCGAGGCGCAGCGGCGGCCCGCCGTTCATGAGGATGGCCTTGAACTCGCAGCGGAATTTGGCGCCGCGCGCTTCCATGGCCAGGACGGTGTCGCCGACCGCGCCCTGGGTGAGGGTGAAGCGGTAGGTGTCGCTGCCGCCCTTGCCGCGCTTGGTCTCCCAGGTGCCCAGGAATTCCTGCGCAATGACGCCGGGCTCCTTGCCCGCCGCCTTGCCGACCTTGCCGTCCGCCGCGGTCACGGTGCCGCCGTCGGCCTTCGCGGTGCTCCCCTCGTCCCCGTCGGGGCTGAACCAGACGTAGGCGATGCCGATACCGGCGGTGGCGAGGCCGAGGCCGACGGCGGCGGCCAGGCCGAGGGTGCGGGTACGGGGACGGCCGGTGGAGCCGGCGGCTCCGGTGGAACCGGTGGTGCGGCCGCGGCCGGTGTTGCCGGATCGGCTGCCGTGACCGCTGTGGCCATGACCGCTGTTCCCACTACGACTGCTGTGGCTCGAAATGCTGCCGAGTCCGGTGCGGCCGGTGGGGCTCTTGCGGCGCCGCCCGTGCGTGCTGCCCCCGGAGGACGGGGACACGGTGGCGTCCGGCGGGGACGTCGGAGCGCCGGCCGCGGCGTACGGCGGCGGGGTCGCGGAGCCGGGAGCCTGGGGCGGCAGGGGCGCCGAAACGGGCCCCGGCGCGGGCGTGGGGGCCTGCTCCCGGTCCCGGGCCGCGCCGGAGTGGCCCCAGGAGCCGTCGGCGCTCTCCCAGGGCCGGTGGCCACCGGAACCGTCCCAGGACCGGTTGCCGGACTTGTCCCAGGACGGGTCTCCGGGGGTGTCCCAGGGCGCGTCCCCGGACTCGTCCCCCGCGCCGTTCGGATTCTCCGCGTCGAGCAGCTCGACGGCGTGCCGCCCCAGCTCGGCGATGAGCGCGCCCGGCAGCCAGGGCTCCTGGCCGTCGTCCTCGGAACCGGTGTACGCGATGAGCTGCTCCGGCGTCGGGCGCTGCGCCGGGTCCTTGGCGAGGCAGGCCGCGACCAGGCTGTGCAGCCCGTACGGCAGCCCGGTCAGGTCCGGGTCCTCCTGGGCGATGCGGTACATCAGCGCGTGCACCCCGCTGTCGGACGTACCGAAGGGCAGCCGTCCGGTGGCCGCGAACATCAGCACCGAGCCGAGGCAGAAGACGTCGCTGGCGGGTGTGACGGGCCGGCCGCGCACCTGCTCGGGCGACATGAAGCCGGGCGAGCCGACCGCCTGGTTGGTACGGGTGAGGCCGCCGCCGACGGTCACCGCCTCCAGCGCCCGCGCGATGCCGAAGTCGATGACCTTGGGGCCGTCGATGGTGAGCAGGATGTTGGACGGCTTGAGGTCGCGGTGGACGATGCCGGCGGCGTGGATGCTGCGCAGCGCGCCCGCCAGCCCGCCGGCGAGGATGCGTACGGAGCGCTCGGGCAGCGGCGTACGGCCCTCGGTGATCACCTGCCGGAGCGAAGGGCCCGCGATGTAGCCGGTGGCGACCCACGGTGTCGCGGCCTCGGTGTCGGCGTCCAGCACGGGCGCGGTCCACTCGCCGCCGACGCGCCGCGCGGCCTGCACCTCCTGCCGGAAGCGGGCCCGGAAGTCGTCCTGGCCGGACAGTTCGGTCTTGACCAGCTTGACGGCGACCGTGCGGCCGCGGTCGGAACGGGCGAGGTAGACGCGGCCCATCCCGCCCTCGCCCAGCCGCCCCAACAGCCGGTACGCCCCGATCCGCGGCGGGTCCTGGGGGCCGAGCTGCCCGAGGCGGCCGCGCTCTGCGCGCTCATTCACGTTCCGCTTGCCCTTTCAGCTTGTTCGCCCTGTGCTCCCGGACGTGCCCTGCGGGGACGGTGCCGCAGGCGCGAACGTATCGGACGACGCCACCGGTCCGGTTTCGGTTCCCCGGTGTCCGTACGGGCCGTGATCGGGCCGGGTCGTGTGCGGCCGGTGTGCGGTGTGGCCGGGCCGGGCCGGCCGGGCGCGGTCGTCGGAACGGTCGTCAGGACGCGGGCGTGAGCCCACACTTCGGTGCACTCAGTAGCCGAGGTTATCTAGCGCGCGCGACAGCGTCTCCACCGCCTCCACGGCCGCGCGGAAGTCCGGTGTGCCGCCGAGCTGTTCGGCCAGGCCGGCGGCGAACGCGGTGTGGTCCGCGGCGATGCGGTGCACAGCGGACAGCCCGTCATCGGTGAGCGCGAGCAACTTGGCCCGGCGGTGGGCCGGGTTGGGCCGGTACTCGGCCAGCCCCTCCGCCACCACCAGGTCCGCGATCCGCTGCACGCTCTGCCGGGTGATGCCCATCGTCCGCGCGATTCCGGCCACGGACAGCGGCCCGTCCGCCACGGCGCCGAGCACCTGCCGGCGGGCGGCGGTCAGCCCGGCCGGGCGCGCCAGCCGCTCCGACACGGCGAGCAGCCGGCCGTTGAGCCGGGAGACGCCGAGGGTGGTGCGGCTGAGGAGTTCGGGGGCGAGCGGGGCTGCCTGCATGACAGCACCCTGTCCGGGTGACAGGAAGCTGTCAACGGAGCGGGCGGGGTGTCGGCCGTCCGGGTGAGCCGTGCGCGTTAACCCGTGGAGTGGGGTGGAGTTAACCCGTCCGTTCCTAGCGTCTGACGCGTACCGATCAGCGACCGACAGGAGACGCGCCATGGAGACGCCGGGGCAGCTCGCCGCCCACCTCGTGCTCGACCTCACCGCGGTGAGCGTACTGACGTTCGCCATCTACTTCCCGCGCCACCGGCGCCGCGACCTGGTGCCCGCCTACCTCGCGCTGAACGTCGCGCTGTTCGCGGTCGTCTCGGCGCTGGCCCAGGTCGGCGAGGGCGGCACGGCCCTCGGGTTCGGCCTGTTCGGAGTGCTGTCGATCATCCGGCTGCGGTCCGACTCGATCCAGCACGAGGAAGTCGCGTACTACTTCACCACCCTGGTCCTGGGCCTGCTGTGCGGCCTGCCGCACCTGGACTTCGCCGTCGCGGCGACGCTCACCGCCCTGCTGCTCCTGGTCATGTACGGCGCCGACCACCCGCGGCTGATGGCCCGCACCTGCCGGACCGTCGTCACCCTCGACGCCGTCCACACCGACCAGCGGGCGCTCTGCGAGGACCTGGCGCGCCGGCTCGGCGGCGAGCCCCGCGCCTGGACGGTCAAGGAAATCGACTGTGTCCGGGATCTGATGGTGGTGGACGTCCGCTTCCGTCTGCCGGAACCTTTCGGCAGGCCCGCTCGTACGACCTCACAGCGCACCGACCGCAACCGGCCCCGCACGATCACCCGCTCCCCCGCGCACCCGCAGCCCCGTCCCCTTTCCGAGGAGACCGTGTGATTCCCGCCGTACGGGCGATCGCCCGCGCCGCCATGGCGGCGCGCCCGATAACCCTCTCCGAGCTCCAGGCCCGCGCTGAGCTGATGGCCCGCATCGACCGCAGCTACCTCGTACCGGTCGAGATCTTCGCGGACTTCGCGGCCCGGCTGACCGACCCGCGGCGCCCCGGCGGCCCGTTCCGGTCACTGTGCATCAACGGCCGCCGCTGGTTCGGCTACCACTCCGTCTACTACGACACCCCCGGGCTCCAGACCTTCCACGACCACCGGCAGGGCCGCCGCTACCGCTACAAGATCCGCGAACGGCTGTACGAGGACTCCGGGGAACGGCAGTTCGAGATCAAGCTCAAGGGGCGGCGCGGCGAGACGCTCAAGCGGCGGCAGCCGCTGCTGCCCGGGGAAGCGACGCTCGGGCGCGGCCCGCGCGGCTTCCTGGCCTCCGTCCTGCACGGTACGTACGGCATCGGCGCCCCCGGGGAACTGGTGCCGTCGCTGGTGACCGACTACCGGCGCGCCACCTTCGTCGCCGACGAGCAGCGCATCACCTGCGACGCGGACCTGGTCTGCCGGGACGCGGGCACCGGCCGCAGCGTACGGGCCGACGGCGGGCTGGTCCTGGTCGAGACGAAGACCTCGGTCACCGGCCACCTGACGGAGGCGGACCGGCTGCTGCACACCTACGGACTGCGCGCCGCCGAGTTCACCAAGTACTGCGGGGCGATGGCGGCGCTGCGCCCCGGGCTGACGGCCAATCAATGGCGGCGGGCGGTGGGGGAGGCGTTTCCGCGGGCCGCGGCCTAGACACCGGGGGAGAGAGGCCCCGTGCCTCGGGCGCGGCGGTCCGCGGGCGCCGGGCCGAAGCGGGCCGTGACGCGGGCGCCGCCGCCGGACGCCGTGCCGCACTCCAGCGAGCCGCCCGACTCCTCCGCCGACCGGCGCACGATGTCCAGGCCCAGCCCCGTCGAGCCGCCGCCACTGCGACCGCGCTCCGGGACGTGCCCGGCGGGGAAGCCGGGGCCGTCGTCCTCGACGGTCAGCAGGCACCCGCCGGAGCCCTCGCGGGCGACCGTGACGCGCAGCCCCGCGCCGTCCGGAGTGTGGTCGAAGACGTTGCCGATCAGGGCGTCCACGGCCGCGGCCAGCCCGGCCGCGTCGGCCCGTACGACGGCCGGTCCGTCAGGCGCCGCGAAGCCCAGCTCGCGGCCCTGGTCCTCGGCGAGCGGGCGCCAGAAGTCGGCGCGTTCGTGGGCGACGGAGGCCAGGTCGGCGCGTGGGGGGCGCCGGGTGCCTGCCGCCGATGCCGCCCCCGGGCCCGCCGTGCCCGCCTCCGCCGCACTCGGGCCCGCCGCGCCGCGTCCGGCCGCCGCGCGCAGCGGTTCGCGCGCCGTACGGATGATGTCGTCGACGCTGCGCTCCAGCGCCGCCACGTCCGCCGCGATCCGCTCCGCCTCCGCCGGGTCGCGCAGCCCCTCCGCGTCCAGGCGCAGCGCGGCGACGGGGGTGCGCAGCCGGTGCGCGAGGTCGGCCGCGTTCTCCCGTTCGGCGGTCAGGAAACCGTCGATACGGTCCGCCAGACGGTTCACCTCGCGCGCCACCGCGCGCAGCTCGGGCGGCCCGGACGGCTCGGCGCGGGCCGCCAGGTCGCCCGCGGCCAGCCGGTCGGCGACCCGGGACAGCCGGCGCGCCGAGCCGACCAGGCGGGCACCGAGCCGGTCGGCGACCAGCAGCCCCAGCAGGACCAGTGCCACGCCGATCCCGGCGATCTCCAGCGAGGAGGCCAGCGTGCCCGCGTACAACTGGCTCTCCGACAGCGCGACGAGGACGACGGCGGTGCCGCCCGCCACCCCCTGCACCGGCACCAGGACGGTACGGCCCCCGGCGGGCGGCTCGTACGTGAACGCCCGCCCGTAACGGGCCAGCCGTACCGCGTCGGTGACGGGCGTGGCGGGCCCGAGCACGGCGCCGTCGGCGAGCACGACCGAAGTACGGGGGAGCCCCGGCCCGTTGGCGGAGTCGACGATGCCCGCGGCGGACCGGCGCGCGTCCGGCGCCCCGCCGGAACCCGCGCCCCGCCCGCCGGCCAGCGCCTGGCCGACCCCGGTGGCCAGCGAGTGGGCGCGCGAGGTGGCGTCGGCGGTGGCCCGGTCGGCGGCGTGGCTGCGGGTGAGCAGGGCGAGCGGGACCAGGAGGGCGGCGAGGACGAGCGCGGTGGTCGCGGCGGTCAGGAGGAGCAGGCTGCGGCGCATGGTTACGGCTTGCGGGGCGGGGTGGGGCCGTCGTCCGGGCCGGTTCCGTCCGGGGCTTCCGGTGCCGCCAGCTTCACGCCCACCGTGCGGACCGTGTGCAGGTAGCGCGGCCGCTGTGCCGTCTCGCCCAGTTTGCGCCGCAGCCAGGACAGGTGGACGTCCACCGTCTTGTCCGCGCCGCCCAGCGGCTGCTGCCACACCTCCGCCAGCAGCTCCCGCCGGGAGATCACCTGCCCCGCGCGGCGCGCCAGGTAGGCGAGCAGGTCGAATTCGCGCGGCGTCAGGTCCAGCGGCTCGCCGTCCAGGGACACCTCGCGCGCGGCCGCGTCCACGCGCAGGCCGCCGACCCGTAGCGCGGGTTCCGCTTCCGCGGTGCCGAGGCGGCGCAGCACCGCCTTGATACGGGCGTCCAACTGAGCAGCCCCGAAGGGCTTGACGATGTAGTCGTCGGCGCCGTCCCCGAGGGCCGCGACCATGTCCGGCTCCTCGTCGCGCGCGGTCGCCACGATCACCGGTACGTCGCTGACGGCCCGCAGCATCCGGAGCACCTGCGCGCCGTCCACGTCCGGCAGTCCGAGGTCCAGGACGACGAGGTCCGGGCGGTCCGTGACGGCGGCGTCCAGGCCGGACATGCCGGTCGCCGCGGTGGCCACGGCATGGCCGCGGTCGCGCAGCGCGCGCAGCAGGGCGCCGCGCAACTGGGGGTCGTCCTCGACGACGAGGAGATGGGACATGCCCGTCACCGTAACCAGGCACCCGGCCGCGGCGGGAGACGCCGCGAGTTACGGCACACGCCGGGCCAGGGGTTTGTCCGCGCCTTAACCGGACGTTAGGAAAGGGTGCGGGAAGGTGCCCGGGACGGTGGCACGGGCCGTACGGGCGCCGGGGCCGTACGGCGGAACGGCAGGAAGGACGGCGCGATGGCGTGGCGCAGTGTGGCGGCGACGGCGGCCTGGATGTGCGCGGTGGCCGCGGCGGGCGGACTCGGCGCCTGGTCGCTGGCGAGCGCCGACACCGGTGGCCGCAACGCGCGGGCCGTACCGCTGGACGACGGGGGTGTACGGGACAAGCTCGCCGCGGCCCGCGCCGCGTCCCAGGATCCCGGGCCGAGGGCGTCTTCGGGCTCCGCCGGGACCGGATCGCCGTCGGGCGCGCCGTCCGGTACCGGGGCCGCCTCCGCCTCCCCCTCCCCCGCCCGCCCCGTGGGCGGCGGCACGGTTCGCCTGGCCGGGGGCAGCGCCACCGCCGAGTGCCGTACGGACGGCCGGATCTACCTGACGGTCTGGAGCCCGGCCACCGGTTACCGCGCCGACGACGTACGGCGCGGGCCGGCCGCCACCGCCGCGATCGAGTTCGAGCCGCTCGACGACCACTCCGGCGACGACCACTCCTACACGCTCCGCTGCGCGGCGGACGGCCGCCCGCAGGCCGCATCGGCCCCGGACGACGACGATGACGACTAGGGCGTTTCTGATGGATCTCCGTGACGCCGCGGAGATCCATCAGAAACGCCCTAGCCGCCCCGGCAGCCGCCGAGGCCGCCGGCCCTGGAGTTTCCTCCAGCCCCACCGACAGACTGTCCGCGCCCGTGGTGAGCGCCATACACAGTGTCGGTACCTGACGCCCCGCACCCGTCCCTAGGCTGAAGGCGTCCGCCGTACCGTGCCCCTTGGCGGGCCCGAGCGATCCGAGGTAGTGCCCGTGACCACGACGCAACCCGACCCGGCAGCCGGCGCGGCGGTGCACGCCGCCGACCGCGCGCACGTCTTCCACTCCTGGTCCGCGCAGGGCCTGATCGACCCGCTGCCGGTGGCCGGCGCCGAGGGCTCGTACTTCTGGGACTACGACGGCAACCGCTACCTCGACTTCTCCTCCCAACTGGTCAACACCAACATCGGCCACCAGCACCCGAAGGTCGTCGCCGCGATCCAGGAGCAGGCCGGCAAGCTGTGCACCCTCGCGCCGGGCTTCGCCGTGGACGTCCGCTCCGAGGCCGCCCGGCTGGTCGCCGAGCGCACCCCCGGCGACCTCGACAAGATCTTCTTCACCAACGGCGGCGCCGAGGCCGTGGAGAACGCGGTCCGCATGGCCCGGCTGCACACCGGCCGGACCAAGGTGCTGTCCGCCTACCGCTCGTACCACGGCGCCACCGCCGCCGCGATCAACCTGACCGGCGACCCGCGCCGCTGGCCGTCCGACACCGCCTCGGCCGGTGTCGTGCACTTCTGGGGACCGTTCCTGTACCGCTCGCCGTTCCACGCGGAGAACGAGGCCCAGGAGTGCGAGCGCGCCCTCGCGCACCTGGCGGACACGATCGCCTTCGAGGGGCCGGAGTCGGTCGCCGCGGTCGTCCTGGAGACGGTCCCGGGCACCGCCGGGATCATGGTCCCCCCGCCCGGCTACCTGGCCGGCGTCCGCGAGATCTGCGACCGGTACGGCATCGTCTTCGTCCTGGACGAGGTCATGGCGGGCTTCGGCCGTACGGGCCACTGGTTCGCCGCCGACCACTTCGGCGTCACGCCGGACCTGCTGACCTTCGCCAAGGGCGTGAACTCCGGCTACGTACCGCTGGGCGGCGTCGCCCTCTCCGCCGAGATCGCCGCCACCTTCGACCAGCGCCCCTACCCGGGCGGCCTGACCTACTCCGGGCACCCGCTGGCCTGCGCCTCCGCCGTCGCCACGATCAACGCGATGGCCGAGGAGAACATCGTGGAGAACGCCGCGGAGATCGGCGAGCGGGTCATCGGGCCCGGGCTGCGCGCCCTCGCGGAACGCCACCCCTCGGTCGGCGAGGTGCGCGGCCTGGGCGTCTTCTGGGCGCTGGAGCTGGTCAAGGACCAGGAGACGCGCGAGCCGCTGGTGCCGTACAACGCGTCGGGCGCGGCCAACGCCCCGATGGCCGAGTTCGCGGCGGCCTGCAAGCGCGGCGGTCTGTGGCCCTTCGTGAACATGAACCGTACGCATGTCGTGCCGCCCTGCACCGTCACGGAGGCCGAGGTGAAGGAGGGCCTGGCGGCCCTGGACGCGGCCCTGTCGGTGGCGGACGCGCACACGCGCTGAGGGCCGGGGCGGGCGCGGGCCCGGGCCCGGATCCGGGCGCACGGCCGGGCCGCCGGGCCCCGGCCGTCCCGGGCCGCTCCCCGCACCACCGTCGCCCCGCCCGTCCCCCTCGCCTATCGTGAGGGCGAGGGCCGCTCTCCTTGCGCGGTCTACGGACCATGCGGTCGCACGGGCCCCCGGGCCCACGAGGCCGCCGAAGGAGACGGACACGATGCCCGCCGGCCCAGGCAGCGGAGTCATACGGCGCAACACCCTGCGCCAGCAGATCGCCGACGCGCTGCGCGACGAGGTGCTGGCCGGACGGCTGCCCTGCGGAGACCAGTTCACGGTCAAGGAGATCGCCGAACAGTACGGCGTCTCCGCGACGCCCGTGCGCGAGGCGCTGCTCGACCTGTGCGCGCAGGGCCTCCTCGACGTCGAGCAGCACCGCGGTTTCCGCGTGCACGCCTTCACCGCCGCCGACTACCGCGCCATGATCGAGGCCCGCACCCTGATCGTCGAGGGCATCTTCCGCACCCGCGCCGAGCGGGCGCTGAGCACCGCCTCGCCCGCGGTGATGATGTCCATCCGGCGCCGTGCCGAGGAGGCCGAACGGGCGGCGCGGGCCGGTGACATGGACGTACTGATCGGGTACGACCTGCGCTTCTGGCGCGAACTGGGCAGTCTGGTGGGAAACCCGTACATCAGTGACTTCCTGGACCGGGTGCGGGTCCAGAGCTGGGTCTTCGCCGTGCCGCTGCTGCGGCGTGAGCCGGATCTGCGCGGCCGGCTGTGGCACGGCCACCGCGATCTGGTCGGCGCCGTCGTCCGGCGCGACCTGACCGAGGCACAACGGCTGGTACGCGAGTACAACGAGCACTCCCTCGCCCTCGTCGGTGGACCCGGGTAGCACTACGCTGTCCCGACCGCCCCCCACCCGACTGGAAGCGAGTCTCGTCTCGTGGCATGTGACCTGTGGCTGGTCCCCCTTGTCGAT
Source organism: Streptomyces sp. NPDC026394 (assembly GCF_055567735.1). Taxonomy (NCBI): domain Bacteria; kingdom Bacillati; phylum Actinomycetota; class Actinomycetes; order Kitasatosporales; family Streptomycetaceae; genus Streptomyces; species Streptomyces sp. NPDC026394. Next base: position 78,613 of record NZ_JBVHPX010000019.1, on the reverse strand, counting down.
GTGCTGTGCCACAGCCCCGACAACCCTTTCTCCGAAGAGATCGCCGCCTACGACCAGGCCCTCACGGAAGCGGGGCTCCCGCCGGTCCCCGTCTTCAGCTACATGCCCGGCCTCTCCGGGGACGTCGCCCCGGTGGCGGGCTTCGACTACGACGCCCTGCACTTCCTGCGGCGCGCCTACCTGCTGAAGATCTGCGGCCTCGAAGTGACACCGGTGGACGAACTGGGCGGCGACTACGAGCAGTTGCTGGAGATGTTCGAGACCACGGCCCAGCAGTCGCACCTGGTCTGGCACTACGACCACGCCGGGGCGTACGTCCCGGTCGACTTCCCGCACCCGCTGGCCACCGACGAACTCCTGGAGGGCGGCGGGCCGCTGGGCTCCGCGCACGGCTTGCTGCGTGACCTCGAACTGGTCGCGCCGGCCATCGGTATCGATCCGGCCAATCCGCCGGCCGCGCCGCAGGCCCCGACGCGGCCCACCACGCTGGAGGAACGGGTGGAGGGGCTGCCGCCGGACGACAGCCCGTTCGCGCGGGAGCGGCACGTCTGGCTGGGGCTGCACGCGGCGGCCACGCGCAGCCTGGGCCAAGGATCGATGATCGTCTTCAGTTGACGGCTGACGGCTGACGGCTGACGGCTGACGGCTGACGGCCGACGGCGGCGGCCGGTGCGGGCGCGGTCGCCGGTCCGTGCGAGCGGGCGTACGCCTCAGCGCGGCGACTCGGGCGGCCGCTGCCGCGGCATGTTCGGTCGGGTGCCCGGCGGGAGCGTGATCCGGCCAGGTTGCGGACCGCCGGGCTCCGGGCGCTGACCCCACTGCGCCGTCGCCCGCGCGGCCGGCGGCAGCGGGCCCGGACGGAACTGGGCCATCCAGTCGGCGGTCTCGGCCCGCACCAGCTCCGCGATGTCCTCGTTGAACCGGCGCAGTACGCCCAGGCAGCGCTCCGCCGCCTCGCCGGCGGTGCCCTCCGTCGGGCCGAGGACCTCGCGGACGTTCTCCGAGGCCCAGTCGAACTGCAAGGTCTCCAGCCGTCGTTGCACGGCCTGCGCGGTCGCCACGTCCCGCATCCAGCCCGCGGTCACCCCGAAGAACCGGTCGCCGGCCACGCACACCGCGGCGACCAGCAGCGCCAGGTACCCCCACTTCGCGCCCCCGGGCGCCACCCCGGTCAGGTCGAGCAGCGGCATCAGGCCGCCCGCCGCCACTCCGGCCGCGGCCCCCAGGCGCAGGGCCCGCGCGCCGCGGCGTTTGGCCACCCGGTCGTGCAGATACCAGGAAGCGGCCCGCAAGGCGCCCTCCTCGACCCAGTGGTACAGCTCGTCGAGGCGCTCAGCCGGCTCGCCCCAGTCCCCGAGCGGGAAGGTGCGGCTCCCCAGATCGCCGCGGCCGCCCCCGGGCCCGCGCTCCTCCCGAGGGAGTCCCTCGGGCTGCATCTCCGGCTGACTCACCCGTGCACTCCCTCATGCAGATACGTGCGATGCGCGCGGTACGTACGAGACGGCCGGTGCGCATCCTCCTTCCTACCGCCGAACGGTGGGCCTCGCCCCCAAGATCGCTATATTTCCGCCCGGAAGTGGTGCGGAATCAGGTATAGGACCATGCCCGCTCTCACTCGAAAGAGTTGCCACTGCCCGGTGGCGTACGGTTTCCACGGCTTCCGCCTCTTTGGTTCGCCTCTCTCGTCGGTCCCGTCCCCCTCTCCCGCCCGGCCGCCGGGAGCCCGCGGGGGCGCCGCCCCGCGCCCGTGCCGACGGCGACTAGGCTGCTCACGTGAAGGTCCTCGTCATCGGCGGCGGCGCCCGCGAACACGCCCTGTGCCGCTCACTGTCCCTCGACCCCGACGTCACCGCGCTGCACTGCGCCCCCGGCAACGCCGGCATCGCGGAAGTGGCCGAGCTGCACTCCGTCGATGCCGTCGACGGCGCGGCGGTGGCAGACCTGGCGCAGCGCCTGGAAGCGGACCTGGTGGTGGTCGGACCCGAAGCGCCGCTGGTCGCCGGGGTCGCCGACGCCGTCCGCGAGCGCGGCGTCCCGGTCTTCGGGCCGTCCGCGCAGGCGGCCGAGCTGGAGGGCTCCAAGGCGTTCGCCAAGGACGTGATGGCCGCCGCCGGGGTGCCCACCGCCCGCAGCTACCTGTGCACCACCCCCGCCGAGATCGACGCCGCGCTGGACGCGTTCGGCGCCCCGTACGTGGTCAAGGACGACGGCCTGGCGGCCGGCAAGGGCGTCGTGGTCACCGAGGACGTCGAGGCCGCGCGCGCCCACGCGCTGGCGTGCGACCGCGTGGTCATCGAGGAGTTCCTGGACGGCCCCGAGGTCTCCCTGTTCGCCGTCACCGACGGCGAGACCGTCGTGCCGCTCCAGCCCGCCCAGGACTTCAAACGCGCCCACGACGCCGACGAGGGCCCGAACACCGGTGGCATGGGGGCCTACAGCCCGCTGCCCTGGGCCGACCCCAAGCTGGTCGACGAGGTGCTCCAGACCGTCCTCCAGCCCACCGTCGACGAACTGCGCCGCCGCGGCACGCCGTTCTCCGGGCTGCTGTACGCGGGCCTGGCGATCACCTCGCGCGGCGTGCGCGTCATCGAGTTCAACGCGCGCTTCGGCGACCCGGAGACCCAGGTCGTGCTGGCCCGGCTGCGTACCCCGCTGTCCGCGCTGCTGCACGCCGCCGCGACCGGCACGCTGGCCGCGCTGCCGCCGCTGCGCTGGAGCGACGACGCGGCGGTGACGGTCGTGGTGGCCTCGCACAACTACCCCGGTACGCCGCGCACGGGTGACCCGATCGGCGGCCTGACCGAGGTCGCGGAGCAGGACGCGCCCGGCGCGTACGTCCTGCACGCGGGCACGGAGAAGGACGCCGCCACCGGCGAGGTCGTCAGCGCGGGCGGCCGGGTGCTGTCCGTGACGGCCATCGGCACCGACCTGGCAGCGGCCCGGGAGCGCGCCTACCGGGCGCTCGGCCGGATCACGCTGGACGGGTCCCACCACCGTACGGACATCGCGGCGCGGGCGGCGGGGGAGAGCTGAGGGCCCGTACCGGCGCCGGTACGGCTCCCGCCGGACCTGTTCCGGTCCGGACCGGCCCGCTTTCGGCCGGACCGGACCGCTTCCGGGCCGGTCGGCGTCCGGCTGGGTCCGGGCCGCGCCCGGCCCGCGCCGTGCCCGCTACGCGCCGTTCCGGGCAGAGCGGACGATTTTGGCCGGGAAATGGCTCCCGGCTTTACCCAAAGCCATTCCATCGAGTGACCGCACCGCCATCCGGCTGACGGGGAGGGAAGCCCCAACTAGGGTTCCCGGCAAGCGTCGTGTGGCGCCCGTGCCGCCCGGCGGCACGGCTGTCACGGCGGCGTCCGGCAAGTGGCTCACCGGCATTGCGATGTCGGTGGCCGGTGCCACAGTGGTGGAGAGTGAGCGAAGCCGCCGGAAGCCGTCCGCGGCCGCGGCACCGTTGCCCCGCTCTCGTCTCGTCCCGTGTTCTCAACGTCCGTCGGTCAGGGCAGCAGGGGGTGTACAGGCTGGTGGCAGGTCCGGAAGCAGGAGCAGAGGCGGCGCGCGCCCGCGCGCTCGCGGTGCTGCGGATCCGCGGCGCGGCGCTGGGCGTGGCCCTGGTGCCCGCGGCGGTGGCCGTGGTGCTGCTCGTCGGCGGTCTCACCGGCCGCATCGGCCGCGCCGACCCGGTCACGAGTTCCAGCGGCTGGGACACGGCGCGCTGGGCGGTGACGGGGCTCGCGCTGGTCGTGCTGCTGCTGGCGGCGCTGGTCACGGCCGTCGTCGTCCGGGCGCGGCCCGCGCTGAGCCCGTCGGTACCGATAGCCGAGTCCTCGGCCCCCGACCTGTACCGCCTCGTACGGGACCTCGCCGACCGCCTGGAGGTGCCCGCGCCGTCCGCGATAGCGCTGACCCCGGACTGCGACAGCTGGCTGGAGGACCGTACGCATCGGGCGCACGCCCCGCCGCGCGGCCGGGCGGCGCGCGGTGGCGGGGGCGCGGGAGCGCGCGACGGCGCGCGTGCCGAGCAGGCGCCGGTCCTGGTGATCGGTTCGCCGTTCATGTGGTGGATGCGGGTCGCCGAGCTGCGGGCCCTGCTGGCGCCCGTCGTGGCCGGCACCGGCCCCTCCGCCAACCCCGACATAGCCGCGGCCCGCCGCTTCGTACGGGGGCTGGACGCCGCGGTGGCGGTCTCCGCGCGCGCCAAGAGCCCCCTGGCCGCGCCGGCGCCCGCCTTCGTCGGCTGGGTCGCGCGGCTGCTGCTGCGGGCCTGCCGCGAGCACGCCCTGGAGATGGAGCGGTGCGTGGCCGCGGCCGCGTCCGAGCGGGCCCAGAGCGTCGACTACGGGCTGCGGATCGTCGCCCAGGAGCAGGTCGGGCTGGCGTACGCGGGCTGGGACCGGCTGCTGACCCGGGTCGCCCTGCCCGCCTGGCGGATGGGCCGCTGGCCCTCCCGGCTGGACGCCGGGGTGGTCTCCGCGCTCACCGAACTCTCCCGCCGCGACCGTCTGGCCGAAGGTTTCACCTCCCGTCTGGGCGAGCGCCCGGCGTGCGACCTCCTGGAGGAGCCCGGCGCCGTGGACCGCGCCGCCTCCCTCCTCGCCGCCCGCCTCTTCCACGGCGGCCCGGCCGAGCCGGGGCCCGACTGGTCGCCGGTCGGCTGGCAGCAGTATCCGGAGGAGGTCGTGGACCGCAAGTGGCGCCAGGAGGCCGCCCGTCTGCACCGTGTCCTGGACGCCCTCCCGCCGGAGCCGGGCGAGGGCGCGCAGCCTTCGCGCCCCCCGGCGGAGCCGGAGCGCCCCGCCCGGCCCGAATGCCGCATACCCCACCCGGCGCCGCAGTCGGCTCGGCCGCAGTCCCCGGCGCCGGGCGGGCGGTCCGCCGACCCCGGCCCGGGGAGTTCCGGCCCCACGCTGATACGGGTCATCGAACGGCTGACGGCGAACGAGCGCGCGAGCGACCTCGTGGCTGCCCGGCTCGGTGCCGAGCTGGCGCGGGAGGAGCGCGCGGAGGCGGAGCGCCGGGCGGCCCGCGGGCCGGCGGCCGACGGCCCGGACACGGGCGTACCGGGCGTACCGGGTGCGCCGGGCTCCCCCGGCGTCACCTGGGGCGACGGCCTCGCCGACGGGCTCCCGCTGTTCCCGATGCAGCCCCCGCGCACGGGCCGTGAGCTGCTCGCCGACCATGTGACCGCGATGGTGTGCTGTGCCGCCGTGGACACCGCCGGCGCCGCCCCCGGTCTGGACTGGCTCGACGGCCCGGTGCTGCTCGTGGACGGCGCGCGCCGTTCGGACCTGGGCCACCCGGTGCTCCGGCTCGTCGACGACGGAGACGCGGGCCCGCTGGGCGACTGGCTCGGCGAGGTCGGCGTGCGGCCGGAGAAGCCGGTCCGGCTCGTGTGAGGGGCGCCAAGGGCGCGTAGGGAGCGTACGGGGGCGCATTCGGGGGCATGAAGGAGCCGAGTGCGCCTGTTGTCGGCACCCACCGGGCATCACCCGCACGACCGGGCTGAATGTTCCCCTCCAGTTCGCCGTTCATGGCCGGAACCCTTGCGAATTCACGACGAAGGGTGACGGAGCAAGTGCGTAATGTGATGTGCTGGGGTCGGCCCCAGTCGTTCAATCGAGCACGACATCTGAGTGCCGCGGCGGCCTGCTCAGTCGGCGGGGGGACGCAGGGAGGGGAGTACGAATGGGGACGGAGCAGATCCGGCGCTGGGAGTCGGGAGCACTCGCGCACGCGGTCACGGATCCGTTCGGACAGGGCCCGTTGCCCTGGCTGCGCGGCAGCGAGAACTACTTCGACTCCGGTCAGGTGGTCCCCTGGTACGTCGACCCGGCGGTGGCCCCCGGCGAGAAGCGCCTGCCCTCGCCCCGCTCCAGCGCAGGACCCCGTACGGCCGACGACGTACGGCAGCAGATCAAGGGCTTCGTGAGCACCGGCGCGGTCGCCCCCGGCGAGGCCATCGACTTCCGCGTCTCGGTCGATCCGCCGCAGCCCTTCAGCATCGACATCTACCGCATCGGCCACTACGCGGGCACCGGCGCCGCCAAGATCACGACCAGCCCCCGGCTGGCCGGCATCGTGCAGCCCGCACCGCTCGCCGCCGACCGGACGGTCTCCTGCCACCACTGGTGGCTGTCCTGGCGCCTCCAGGTCCCCACGTACTGGAAGCTGGGCGCCTACGTCGCCGTCCTGACCACCGCCGACGGCCACCGCAGCCACGTCCCCTTCACGGTCCGCGACGCGCACCCCGCCGATCTCCTGCTGCTCCTGCCCGACATCACCTGGCAGGCCTACAACCTCTACCCGGAGGACGGCCGCACCGGCGCCAGCCTCTACCACGCCTGGGACGCGGACGGCGCGCTGCTCGGCGAGCCGGACGCCGCCACCACCGTCTCCTTCGACCGCCCGTACGCGGGCGCCGGCCTGCCCCTGCACGTCGGCCACGCCTACGACTTCATCCGCTGGGCCGAGCGCTACGGCTACGACCTCGCCTACGCCGACGCCCGCGACCTGCACGCCGGGCTGGTCGACCCGTCCCGCTACCGCGGCCTGGTCTTCCCCGGCCACGACGAGTACTGGTCCCAGCCGATGCGGCGGACCGCCGAACTGGCCCGCGACAGCGGCACCTCGCTGGTCTTCCTGTCCGCCAACACCATGTACTGGCAGGTCGAACTGGCCCCCTCGCCCGCCGGACCGGACTCGCTGCTCAGCTGCCGGAAACGGCAGGGCCCCGGGCGGCCCGCCCTGTGGCGCGAGGCCGGGGACCCGGAACAGCAACTGATGGGCATCCAGTACGCGGGCCGGGTGCCGGAGCCCGCGCCGCTGGTCGTCCGCAACGCCGACCACTGGATGTGGGAGGCGACCGGCGCCCACGAGGGCGACGAACTGCCGGGCCTCGTCGCCGGCGAGGCGGACCGATACTTCCCGCGCACACCACTGCCCGAGCACAGCCACCGCATCCTGCTGGCGCACTCCCCGTACGAGGACGGCGAGGGCACCCGCCGCCATCAGGAGACGTCACTGTACCGGGCCCTCAGCGGCGCCCTGGTCTTCGCGTCCGGCACCTTCGCCTGGTCACCGGCGCTGGACCGCCCCGGCCACGTCGACGAACGCGTGCAGCGCGCCACGGCCAACCTGCTCGACCGCATCTGCAAGCGGGACTGAAGCGGGACGGAAGTGGGGGAGCAGCGGGGAGCGGGGGCTTCGGGGTGTTCCGCCGCTACCGCGCGGCGAACGCCCCCAGCTCCCGGGCCAGCGCCACCGTCAGCGCCCGGAAGATCCGTACCTCGGGGTTGGGGTCGCCCGCCCGCGTCGCCAGCACGCTGTGCGCGCACGGCGCGTCCAGCACCGGCACGTACACCGTCCCGGGCCACGGGTAGTAGCGGGCGAAGGACTTCAGTCCGGAACCCGCGCCGCGGCCCGCCGCGACGCTCGTCAGCACGTCGTGCGGGGTCAGCGCGCAGTCCGGGGCGCGGCGCTCGCCCTCGTCGAAGTACAGGTAGTCGGTGAACGGCCGCGGGGTGTGCCGGGGCAGCCGCAGGTACGGCAGGTCGATGATGTCCGCGACCCGTACGCCCGTCGCCGCCGCGTCCGCGAGTTGCGACGCCGCCGAGACGGCGACGATCCGCTGCTCGGTGGTCAAGATGTCCACCTCGATGTCCTCGCTCCGGATCGCGGGCCGTACGAACGCGACGTCCACCCGGTCCTCGCGCAGCGCGCTGCAGTGCTCCGTGAACGTCAGCTGGACGAGCTGGAGCGGGACGTCCGGGCGGGCCCGGCGGAAGGCGTTGACGGCCGCCGGGGTGACCTCGGCCGAACCGTGGCCCATCACCCCCACCCGCAGCCCGCGCGCGGCCAGGGACGACGCGGCCGAAGCGCGCTGCGCCGCCTCGGTCACGTCCTCCACGGCGGCGTTCGCGGCGGCCAGCAGCGTACGGGCGTGGGAGGCCAGCCGCCGGCCGGCGGCGGTCGGCCGCACGGGACCGTTGCCGCGGTCCAGCAGCCGGGTGCCGAGCTCGCGCTCCAGCTGCTGCACATGCTGGGTGACCGCGGCGGGTGAGAGGAAGAGCCGCGACGCGGCCCGCCCGAAGTGTCCTTCCTCGACCACCGCCAAGAAGGAAGACAGGCGTCGCAGGTCCATGAGTGCCACGATAAAACGATCCGGCACCCGGTCGCGGCGGTCGTTCACGATTCCTGAACGGAGGCGGCGCGCGGGGCCTCCGGCCTCGTACAACGGCTCTCATGAGCACGTCCGCCGCCGAGCCCCGCACCGAGCCCCGTTCTGATGGCCGTACCGATCCTCGTACCGATTGCCGTACCGACTCCCGTACCGGTCCCCGCACCGACTCCCACCACCGCCACTGGCTGCGCGCCGGCTGGATGATGACCGCCTCCGGCTGGAGCGCCAACCAGTTCTCCGCCCTCCTCGGCGCCTACCGCGACGACCTGGGCCTGACCACGGCCACCACCACCGCCCTCTTCGCGGTGTACGTCCTCGGCCTGATCCCCGGGCTGCTGCTGGGCGGCCCGCTCGCCGACCGGCGCGGCCGCCGCCCCGTCGTCTTCACCGCGCTCGCCACCGCCGCCGTGGCGACCTGCCTGCTGATGGCGGGTCCGGCCGCCGCCTGGCTGCTGTGGCCGGGCCGCTTCCTGACCGGCCTCGGCGCGGGCGCCCTGCTCACCGCGGGCAGCGTGTGGATCAAGGAACTCTCGTCCGCCCCGTACGACCCGGCCACCGCACCCGGCACGGCGGCCCGCCGCTCCGGGCTCTTCCTCTCCGCGGGCTTCGCCTCCGGCGGGCTGGCCGCCGCACTGATCGCCCAGTGGGCACCGCACCCGATGATCACGGCGTACGTCCCGCACCTGGTGCTGTCGGCGGTGGCCGCGGTGGCGGCCGCCCGGGCGCCGGAGACGGGCCGGGCGGCCGAGGCCGCGCACCGTCCGGCCGCCGAGGAGACACAGTCCGCCGCCGGCGAGGCCCGGCCCGCCGCCCATGGGACGTCCGAAGCCCACGGGACGTCCGCCGCCCCCTTCCGGCGGCTGGTCGCCCCGGTGGCTCCCTGGGTGTTCGCCGCCCCCACCATCGCCTTCGTGACCCTGCCCGGACTCGTCGGCGCCCGCCTCGACGGCTGGCAGACCGTGTACGCGGGCGTCGCCACCGCCGTGACCCCGGGCGCCGGGCTCCTCGTCGCGCCCCTCGCCCGCCGGCTCGCCGCCCGGCACCGCCTCGCCACCGCGGCCGCCGGACTGGTGGCCGTCGCACTCGGCCTCCTCGTCGCCGCCGGCGCCGTCGCGGCCGGGCAGCCCGCCGTGGCGCTGATCGCCGCGGTGGTGCTCGGCGGCGGATACGGGCTGTGCGTGGCGTACGGGCTCACCGAGGTCGCCGCCCTGGCGCCGCCGCACCGGCTGGCCCGCCTCACCGCACGCTTCTGGACCCTCGCCTACCTGGGCTTCTTCGCCCCGTACGTGATCACCCTGGTCGGCGCGGCGGTGTCGCCGCCGGTCATCCTCACGGTCGCCGCGGCGCTGGCCCTGCTGACGCTGGGCGGGGTCGGCCGTGCGGCACGCCGGGACGGGGTGTGACCCGGACCTGGTCCGGACCTGCCCCGCACCTGACCGGACCCTGCGCCGCCGTTCCCACCCCGCATACGGGAGAATCGGCAGGAGGGGCCTGGATCAACCTACGCGGAGGCAGCGTGTCCGGTTTTGTAGAAAAGCCCGAGGCCGTGGAGGTACCGGGGCTCTCCCACCTCCACACCGGCAAGGTGCGCGACCTCTACCAGAACGCCGACGGCGACCTGGTCATGGTCGCCAGTGACCGTATGTCCGCCTACGACTGGGTGCTGCCCACCGAGATCCCCGACAAGGGACGGGTGCTGACCCAGTTGTCGCTGTGGTGGTTCGACCAGCTCGCCGACCTGGTCCCCCATCACGTGCTCTCCACGGACCTGCCCCCCGGCGCCCCGGCGGACTGGGAAGGCCGTACGACGGTCTGCACCTCCCTCGCGATGGTCCCCGTCGAGTGCGTCGCCCGCGGCTACCTCACCGGCTCCGGCCTCGCCGAGTACCAGCAGACCCGTACGGTGTGCGGGCTGGCGCTGCCGGAGGGGCTGGCCGACGGCTCGGAACTACCCGGACCGATCTTCACCCCCGCCACCAAGGCCGCCGTCGGCGAGCACGACGAGAACGTCCCGTACGAGGAGGTCGCCCGCCAGGTCGGCGCCGAGGTCGCCGCCCAGCTCCGGCAGACCACCCTCGCCGTGTACGGGCGCGCCCGCGACATCGCCCGCGAACGCGGCATCGTCCTGGCCGACACCAAGTTCGAGTTCGGTTTCGACGGGGAGCGGCGGCTGACGCTGGCGGACGAGGTCCTCACCCCGGACTCCTCGCGCTTCTGGCCCGCGGACGAATGGCAGCCGGGCCGGGCCCAGCCCTCCTTCGACAAGCAGTACGTCCGCGACTGGCTCACCTCGCCCGCCTCCGGCTGGGACCGCAAGAGCGAGCAGCCGCCTCCGCCGCTGCCGCAGGAGACGGTCGAGCAGACCCGCGCCAAGTACATCGAGGCGTACGAGCGGCTCACCGGGCTGCCCTGGTCGTGACACCGGGGACGGAGCGACGCCGGTCGCCGGTCGGGAAGCGGCGACCGGCGTCACTCCCCGCCCGCAGGTGAGGGCCCCGTACGCAAAAGGCCCCGGTCGCGATGACCGGGGCCTTTTCCCTGAGCGGACGACGAGGCTCGAACTCGCGACCTCAACCTTGGCAAGGTTGCGCTCTACCAACTGAGCTACGTCCGCCTGCCCCGCGCTCAGCGGCGCGGTGCGGGCTCCACTATAGCCAACCTCGGGCGCGGGCGATGCGCGCTGCCGCGTGCCGGTTCTCCGCGCACAGTTTCGCGGCGGCCGAGGACAGGTAGTTGCGCACCGTTCCCGGCGACAGCGCGGCCCGCTGAGCGATCTCCGCGATGGGCGCGCCGTTCTCCGCGTACTCCAGCACCTCCGCCTCCCGTACGGTCAGCGGCGAGTCCCCGGCGCTGATCGCGTCGGCCGCCAACTCCGGGTCGACGTAACGGTTTCCGGCGTGCACCGTGCGGATGACCTCGGCCAGCCGCTGGGCCGAGACGGTCTTGGGGACGAACCCCTTGACCCCCGCCTCCAGAGCCCGCTTCAGATGGCCGGGACGCCCGTGACTGGTCACGATCATGGTCCGGCAGCCGGGCAGCCGGGTGCGCAGGGATGTGGCCACCGCCACACCGTCCATCCCCGGCATCTGAAGATCCAGTACGGCGATGTCGGGACGCTGGGCCAGCGCCATCGCCAGGGCCTCCGGCCCCGAAGCGGCCTCCGCCACCACCTGGAGATCGTCTTCCAGGGCCAGCAGCGCCGCCAGGGCTCCCCGGATCAGATGCTCGTCGTCGGCGAGCAGCACCCGCAGCGGCGCCGGGGCCCCGGCCGTATCCGGATTCCCGGTGACATCCGGAGCCCCGGCCGCACCCGGAACCCGCTCCGGAGCCGCGTCCGGCCCCCGCCCCTCGGCCCGCTGCGCTTCCACCATGCTCTCCGCTTCTCTCACGTCGTTCCGTCCCTGCGCCGGGGCTTCCGGCGGCATCCGATGGCCTGCGGGCCCCACGCCCGGCCTGTCCCCGCGCCTCCCCCCCCGCGTCCCGGTGGCGCCTACCCTTGCGTCCCGGCAACCCGCCCGTCCGCGGTGGTCTCCGGCCCGTACCCCTGCGGCTCATCCTTCTCCAGCGGTACGTGAGCACGCAGCCAGAAGCGCCCGTCCGGCCGGGGACCGACGGTCAGGGTGCCGCCGAGGGCGGCGAGCCGTTCCCGCAGTCCGGCTATGCCGCTCCCGCCGCCGCGGCGCACGGCATCCTCCACCACGCCGTCGTTCTCCATCGTGAACACCACCGCAGGTCCGGTCCGTGCCGTCGTGGCCGCCCGCCCGGCGCCGTCCGGACCGTCACCCGTCACCCGCAGCGTCATCCAGCAGGTGACCGCGTCGGCGTGCCGCAGCACATTGGTGGTGCCCTCCCGTACGACCCAGGCCAGCACCGACTGCATCTGCTGCGGTACCCCGGCGCTGTCCTCCTGGTCGATGAGGCACTCCACCCCGGCCGCCTGGAGCACGGCCCGGGCCCCCGCCAGCTCCACCTCCAGGTCGGCCTCCCGATAGGCGCGCACCACGTCCCGTACCTCCCGCTGGGAGTTCTGGGCCAGCTGCTGGACCTCCGCCATCTGGCCGGCGGCCTCCGGGCGCCCCTTGAGCGCGAGCCGTTCCGCCAGCTCGCTCTTGAGCGCGATCACGGCCAGGTTCCGGCCGACCACGTCGTGCATGTCGCGCGCGAACCGCAGCCGCTCCTCGGTGACGGCCAGCCGGGCCTGGTCGCCCTTGGCCTCGTCCAGCTCCCGCATCGCGGCGAGGATCCAGGCCCAGCTGCGGCACGTCAGCGCGGCGAAGCCCGCGGAGAAGGCGAAGGTGGGCGGCAGCCCTCCTGCGTACTTCAGCGGGACGCCCACGAGGGCCAGGGCCCCCACGGCGACCACCGAGACCACGAGGCACACCAGGGCCTGCCAGCGCTTCTTGACGACCAGGGAGAGGAGGGACCCGGCGGGCAGGGTGGGGAACAGCATCGCCGTGCAGTAGACCGCCACCCGCAACGGCAGGGTGACGGCGACCGTTGTCAGCAGGCCCACCGACACGGCCGACAGCACCCCGGACACGGCGATCAGCAGCCACGGCGCGGGAGTGCCGTACACATAGTGCGACAGTCCGCGCCGGACACCGGGAACGTAGATGCCGCACTGCACCAGCCCCAGGACCACGGTCGCCACGAGCAGCGGCGGCACCCGGTGCGTATCGGCCGCCGCGGCGACCAGGGGCCCCGCGAGCCAGCCGAGGAACAGCAGCCACGGTGTGACGTACAGCGTCCACCGCGCCCACAAGTACACCTGCGCGACCCTGCCGCGCCCCCGCAACTTGCGCAGTTGCCCGTGGATCACCGGCTCCGCACCCCCGTCGTCCCCATCGCTGTACATCGTCAGTGCCGTGGCTCCCAACGGAACCACCGTCGTACAGCAAACACCGCGAGACCGGCCCAGACCAACGCGATGACCAGCCGCTTCAGCGTTTCGGTGAGGTCGCCCTCGCCGAGCCAGCCGTCCCGGACCAGCCCCATCACCGGGGAGAGCGGCAGCAGCTCCAGGATGTTGGCGATCTTGTCGGGCAGGATGTCCAGCGGCAGGATCATGCCGGAGCCGCCCATCGAGACGAAGACGAACGGCATCGTCGTCAGCTGCGCCGCCTCGGCGCTCTTGGTGATGCCCGTGGAGGCGGCGGCCATCGCCACCGCGATCAGCATGCCCAGGGCCACCCCCAGCACGACCAGGTGCGGGGAGCGGGGCGCGCCCGCGTCCAGCACCATTGAGCCGAGGATCGCCAGCAGGACGATCTGCGCCAGCCCGAGGAGCACCGCCGGCAGCGCCGAGCCGGCCAGGATCTCCCGGTCCGACAGCTCACCGCAGCGCAGCCGCTTGAGCACCAGCTCCTCGCGCCGCGTCACCAGCGACCCGGTGACGGACGAGTACACCGCGAAGAGCAGCACGAAGCCGATGGTCCCCGGCAGCAGCACCGTGCCGACCGACAGGCCGTTGGCCTGCAACGGCATCTCGGAGACCGCCTGCCGCATGGCGAAGGCCATGATCAGCGGCATCAGCAGCGTCATGAACAGCGCGGTCTTGTTACGGCCCAGAAGGATCAGTTCGGCGCGGAACAGGGCGGTCAGCCGCTCCCGCGTTCCCCTACGGGCGGCCGCCCCGGCGCCCGTACCGGGCTCCTGCTCGACGGCCTTGACGTCGGCGACGCTCACTTGTCCTCCAAACCCTTGGCGATCCGCAGGAACGCCTCTTCCAGCGATGCCGAGCGGGCGTCCAGCCCCCGCAGCTCGACGCCCTCGTCCCGTGCCCAGAGCAGCAGGCCGGTCGCGGCCCGCTGCAGGTCGGACGTCTGCAGCCGCAGGGTCCGGCCCACCGTCTCGTGTCCGTCGACGCCCAGCGCCGCCAGCGGCGGCAGGTCGCCCGGCGTGTAGCCGGGGGGCAGTTCGAAGGAGATCTGCGCGGGGTGGGTGGCCACCACGTCCGCGACGGTGCCGGCCGTCGCGATCCGGCCCTGGTGCATGATCGCGAGGCGGTCGGCCAGCTCCTGGGCCTCTTCCAGGTAGTGCGTGGTCAGCACGACCGTCGTGCCGCCCGCCCGCAGCTCGCGGATCAACTCCCAGGTCGTGTGGCGGGCTTCGGTGTCCAGGCCGGTGGTCGGCTCGTCCAGGAAGAGCACCTCGGGCCGGCCCAGCGTCGCCGTGGCCAGGTCCAGCCGCCGCCGCTCACCGCCGGAGAGCTGCTTGACCCGTACGTCCTTGCGCTTGGTCATGCCGACCGCGGCCAGCGCCTCGCCGACCGGCCGGGCGCCGGTGGTGGCCCCGGCCCACATCCGTACGGTCTCCTCCACGGTCAACTCCGCGGGGAAGCCGCCCTCCTGGAGCATCGCGCCGACCCGCGGCCGGACCTTCGCGCGCTCCGTGTACGGATTGTGGCCCAGCACCCGCACCGTCCCGCCGGTCGGCGCGGCCAGTCCCTCCAGGATTTCGAGGGTGGAGGTCTTGCCCGCCCCGTTCGTCCCCAGCAGGGCGAACAGCTCGCCGCGGTCGACGGAGAAGTCGATGCCCCGTACCGCTTCGAAGGACGTGGTGTCCTTCTTGTTCTTCCGGCCGCCCCCGGACGGCCCGTACCGCCTGCGCAGGCCCGTGACGTCGATCACGCACCCGCTCGTGTCCCCGATGTTCATGCTTCAAGGCTCCCGCCGGAATCCGGCTCCGGGCAGTGCGGCTTGTCATCACCGCAGATGACAAATGTCAGGAGGGGCGGGGGCGGGGGAGCCGGAGGGCAGGGAGGGGCCCGGTACCGAGGCGGGGGTCGAGGTGGGCCGGGGCGAGGTCCGGTGCGGGAGAAGACAAAAGACCCCGGTCGCGATGACCGGGGTCTTTTTCCTGAGCGGACGACGAGGCTCGAACTCGCGACCTCAACCTTGGCAAGGTTGCGCTCTACCAACTGAGCTACGTCCGCAGGCATCCGACCGGCTTTCACCGGGCGGCGCGACAGCTACTCTACCTGATCCACCGGAGTGGTCGGTACTGTCGGAGCGGGTGACAGGGATTGCACACTGCGCCTCCCCCTTGGAAAGGGGGCGCTCTACTACTGAGCTACACCCGCATGACCACCATCAATCGGTCCGTACGGACTTCTTGATGCTGTCAGAGCGGGTGACAGGGATCGCACACTGCGCCTCCCTCTTGGAAAGAGGGCGCTCTACTACTGAGCTACACCCGCATGACTCCTCGGGATCCGGCCTTTCGGCCTCGCCCCTCGGCGTGCTCCAGACTCTAGCTGATCAACGGGGGTGCTGTGCAACTCCGCTGCGGGACAGCCGGAACCGGCCGCGGCCGCCCCCGTCTTCGCTCCTCGCCTCCGCGTCCGTCCCCGGCCCGTGCGTCCCCACTCCGTGCATCCCCAGTCCGACTGTCCCCGGTCCGTGCGCTCCCACTCCGCCCGGCTGCGGACCGGCGGCCGGACGGAGGCGGGGGGCGGGTGGCGGTGTGTGGGGGAAGGCGGGCCTTCCGGGTCAGTTGTTGGCCGCGTCGAAAGCCTCGTAGATCTTCTTCGGGATCCGGCCGCGCGGGGGCACGTCCATGTGGTGGGAGCGGGCCCAGGCGCGCACGGCGGAGGGGTCCGGGGTCACCGAGGTGTGGTGGTACGCCTTGCCGGACTTCGACCGCTTGCGGCCGGCCTCCACGAACGGTGCGAGGGTGCCGCGCAGTTTCTTCGCATTGGCGGGATTGAGGTCGATCTCGTACCACTTCCCGTCCAAACCGAAGGTGACCGTCTCTGCGGCTTCTCCGCCTTCGATGTCATCGGAGAGCGTGACTACTACGCGCTGCGCCACGGATATCGGTCCTTTCGAGCAGCAACCCCGCCTTGACATGGGGGGACGCTGCAGATCCGGCTGATTGGGATCAATGCATTTTCATTTGTACAGCGGCGGGCATTGCATGGTGAAGCCCAGTTAATTTCCTCAGCGTGTCCGTCCGCAATGCGGACCCTAGGTCTTTTCTGAGATTTTCCCCACCGCTTACCGCGGCCGACGCCGTACCGTGACCGCGCCGTCACGATATCTATGCGCGTAGATTTTCGAACACGGTACTGTGATGGCACCGCCTTACGCACCACACCATCGGGAGTGCCAGTGGCACGCGTCGTAGTCGACGTCATGCTCAAGCCGGAGATCCTCGACCCGCAGGGCCAGGCGGTGCAGCGCGCACTGCCACGCCTGGGATTCGAGGGGATCGGCGACGTCCGTCAGGGCAAGCGATTCGAACTTGAGGTGGAGGGCCCGGTCGACGACGCCGCCCTCGCCCGTATCCACGAGATGGCCGAGACCTTCCTGGCCAACACCGTCATCGAAGACTTCACTGTCCATGTCGAAGACCGGCCCGGATCATGACGGCACGCATCGGAGTCATCACCTTCCCGGGCACGCTCGACGACCGTGACACCCAGCGCGCCATCCGGCTCGCCGGGGCCGAGGCGGTGCCGCTGTGGCACCGCGACAAGGACCTCAAGCAGGTCGACGCCGTGGTGCTGCCCGGTGGCTTCTCCTACGGCGACTACCTGCGGGCCGGCGCCATCTCCCGCTTCTCGCCGGTCATGGAGACCGTGATCGAACAGGCCAGGGGCGGCCTGCCGGTCCTGGGCATCTGCAACGGCTTCCAGGTCCTGACCGAGACGCACCTGCTGCCCGGCGCGATGCTGCGCAACGACAGCCTGCACTTCGTCTGCCGCGACCAGAAGCTGCGGGTGGAGAACGCGGACACCGCCTGGACCACCGACTACACCGCCGGCCAGCAGATCTCCGTACCGCTGAAGAACATCGACGGCCGGTACGTCGCCGACGAGCGCACGCTCGACATGCTGGAGGCCGAGGGCCGGGTCGCCTTCCGCTACCTGACCGAGGGCGACACCGCCGACGGGTACGGCAACCCCAACGGCTCGCTGCGCGACATCGCCGGCGTCACCAACGAGGCGGGCAACGTCGTCGGCCTCATGCCGCATCCCGAGCACGCCGTCGAGCCGCTGATCGGCACCGGCCGTACGGACGGCCTCGGATTCTTCACCTCGATCCTGAAGAAATTGGTCAACGCATGACGCTCGACACGGTCAAGCACGCAGCCGAGACGCCGGACACCGACCAGCCGTGGGCCGAACTCGGCCTGAAGCAGGACGAGTACGAGCGCGTCCGCGAGATCCTCGGCCGCCGCCCCACCGGCGCCGAACTCGCCATGTACTCCGTCATGTGGTCCGAGCACTGCTCCTACAAGAGCAGCAAGGTCCACCTGAAGCAGTTCGGCCAGAAGGTTCCCGAGAACGACGCGATGCTCGTCGGCATCGGCGAGAACGCGGGCGTCGTCGACGTCGGCCAGGGTTACGCCGTCACCTTCAAGGTCGAGTCGCACAACCACCCGTCCTACGTGGAGCCCTACCAGGGGGCGGCCACCGGCGTCGGCGGCATCGTCCGCGACATCATCGCCATGGGCGCCCGCCCGGTCGCCGTCGTGGACCCGCTGCGCTTCGGCGCCGCCGACCACCCCGACACCAAGCGCGTCCTGCCGGGCGTCGTCGCGGGCATCGGCGGCTACGGCAACTGCCTGGGCCTGCCCAACATCGGCGGCGAGGTCGTCTTCGACTCCTGCTACCAGGGCAACCCGCTGGTCAACGCCGGTGCCATCGGTGTGATGCGGCACGAGGACATCCACCTCGCCAAGGCGTCCGGCGCCGGCAACAAGGTCATCCTCTACGGCGCCAGGACCGGCGGCGACGGCATCGGCGGGGCCTCCATCCTGGCCTCCGAGACCTTCGACACTGCGCCGGACAGCGCCGACGGCACGGGCAAGCCGTCCAAGCGCCCCGCCGTCCAGGTCGGCGACCCCTTCCAGGAGAAGCTGCTCATCGAGTGCACCCTGGAGGCGTTCGCCGAGAAGCTCGTCGTCGGTATCCAGGACCTCGGCGCGGCCGGACTGTCCTGCGCCACCAGCGAGCTGGCCTCGAACGGCTCCGGCGGTATGCGGGTGGAGCTGGACGACGTACCGCTGCGCGACTCGACGCTCTCGCCCGAGGAGATCCTCATGAGCGAGTCGCAGGAGCGGATGTGCGCCGTCGTGGAGCCGGCGAAGGTCGAACGGTTCCTGGCGATCTGCGAGAAGTGGGACGTCACCGCCACCGTCATCGGCGAGGTCACCGACGGCGACCGGCTGGAGATCTTCTGGCACGGCGAGAAGATCGTCGATGTCGACCCGAAGACCGTCGCCCATGAAGGCCCGGTCTACGAGCGCCCGTACGCGCGCCCCGCGTGGCAGGACGCCCTCCAGGCCGACGACGCGGGCAAGCTGGCGCGGCCGCAGACCGGCGCGGAGCTGCGCGAGCAGGTCCTGAAGCTGGTCGCCTCGCCCAACCAGGCGTCCAAGTCCTGGATCACCAGCCAGTACGACCACTTCGTGCAGGGCGGCACCGTGCTGGCCCAGCCGGAGGACGCCGGCATGATCCGGATCGACGAGACGACCGGGCTGGGCGTGGCCATCGCCACCGACGGCAACGGCCGCTACGCCAAGCTCGACCCGTATCACGGCGCGCAGTTGGCGCTGGCCGAGTCGTACCGCAACGTCGCGGCGACCGGCGCCAAGCCGCTGGCGATCTCCGACTGCCTGAACTTCGGCTCGCCCGAGGACCCGGCGGTCATGTGGCAGTTCTCCGAGGCCGTCCGCGGTCTCGCCGACGGCTGCCTGGAGCTCGGTACGCCCGTCACCGGCGGCAACGTCTCGCTCTACAACCAGACCGGCGAGGCCGCCATCCACCCGACCCCCGTGGTCGCGGTGCTCGGCGTCATCGACGACGTCAGCCGTCGCACGCCGGTCGCCTTCGCCGACGAGGGCCATCTCGTCTACCTCCTCGGTGACACCGAGGACGAGCTGGGCGGTTCGGCCTGGTCCCAGGTCGTCCACGACCACCTGGGCGGCCTGCCGCCGCGGGTGGACCTCGCCCGCGAGAAGCTGCTGGCCGAGATCCTGATCTCGGCCTCCCGCGACGGCATGGTCGACGCGGCGCACGACCTCTCCGACGGCGGCCTGATCCAGGCCCTCGTCGAGTCGTGCCTGCGCGGCGGCAAGGGCGCCCGGATCGTCGTCCCCGACGGAGTGGACCCCTTCGTCCTCCTCTTCTCGGAGTCGGCGGGCCGCGCGATCGTCGCGGTCCCGCGCAGCGAGGAGCTGCGCTTCACCGACATGTGCGGTGCGCGCGGCCTCCCGGCCACCCGCATCGGTGTGGTCGACGGTGACGCGATCGACGTACAGGGCCAGTTCACCCTGCCGCTGAGCGACCTCCGCGCAGCGCACGAGGCGACCATCCCGTCCCTGTTCGGCTGACCCGGCCGGAGGGCGCCGTACCGGGCGCCGTCCGCCCGCACGGTGGCCCGTCCCTTCCGGGGCGGGCCACTGTCGTAGGCCCTGCCGGTTCCGGCCTCCGCAGCGGCAGATCCTCTGCCTCTTCCCTCCCTCCCCGCCCCCTCCCTCCCCGCCCCCTCTCTGCCCCCTCCCTCTCTGTCCTCTCTGCCCCTTGCCCCTGGCTCCCCGTCCGAGCCATTCGCCCACCTTGGGGCCCCTCCCCGAGCCACTTGCCCTCCTTGGGCCCTCGTCCCCGCCCCACTCACCCCCCGGGCCCCGTTTCTCCGTCCTACTCGCTCCCGGCTGCCGTCTTCGCCGGCTCCCCGGCCGCATCTCCTCCCCGTATGCGGAGCGCCAGGAGCGCTGCCAGTACCAGTACGGCGGTCGAGCAGAGGAAGACGACGGATATGGAGGAGCCGAAGGCGTCCACCGCGCGGGTGTGGGCCTCGCCCTTCAGGGCCGGTATGGCGCTGGTGGAACCGCCGGGGCCGCGGTCGGCGTAGACGCGGGCCAGCACCGTTCCGAAGAAGGCCACGCCCAGCGAGCTGCCGAGGGTCTGGAAGAAGCGGATGCCGGTCGTCGCCACCCCGAGCTGGTGGCGCGGCGCGGCCTGCTGCGCCAGCACGATCAGTTGCCCGAGCGTCTGGCCGAACCCGGCACCCAGCAGGAAGAGTTCGGCCCGTACGCTCCACAGGCCGGTGTCTGCGCCGTTCGTCGAGAGCAGCAGCGCGGCCACGGCGGCGCAGGCCGCACCGCTGACCACGGAACGCTTCTCCGACCAGCCGCGGGCGCCGAGCCGGCCCGTCATCAGGCCCGAACCGGCGATGCCGAGCGCCACCGGGATCATGAACAGGCTGGCCGAGGTGGGATCGATGCCGCGCACCAGTTGGAGATAGATCATCACGTACACCAGCGAGCCCGTCAGGGCCACGCCGACCAGGCCCTGGACGGCGAAGGCGGCACGCAGCGTACGGATACGGAACATCGTCAGCGGGAGCAGGGGTTCGGCGGCGGTGGCCTGCCGCCACAGGAACAGCGCGAGCAGCGCCACGGCCCCGCCGGCCAGGCCGAGTGTCACCGGGGAGCCCCAGGGGTGCTCCCGGCCGCCCCACTCCGTCACCAGCAGCAGCGCCGTCGAGAACGCGGCCGCCAGCGCGGCTCCGACGAAGTCGATGCGTCGCCGCTCGCCGTGGCGGGGGAGTCTGAGGACGAGTGCCGACACGACGAGCACGACCAGGCCGATCGGCAGGTTGACGTAGAAGATCCAGCGCCAGTCCGCGTGTTCGGCGAGCAGTCCGCCGACGACCGGTCCCAGGGCCATGCCGGCCCCCGCGACCAGCCCGCCCAGTCCGGCTCCCTTGCCGGCGCCGTGCTTTCCCGCCCCTCTGAGCTGGGCGATGACGACCATCGTGACGCTCATCAGCCCGCCGCCGCCCAGGCCCTGCACCGCGCGGAAGGCGATCAGCTGGTCCATGTCCTGCGCGGCCCCGCACAGCGCCGAGCCGAGCAGGAAGGTGGCGACGGCGCCGAGGAAGACCCGCTTCGCGCCGAGGGAGTCGCAGAGCTTGCCGTACAGGGGCAGCGCGGCGGTGGCGGCGAGCGAGAACGCGCTGACGAGCCAGGGGATGCGGTCGATGCCGTGCAGCGGGTCCAGTTCGCGGACGATCGGGACGGTCGCGGCCGAGACGATGTTCTGGTCGAGAACGGCGAGCAGCATCGTGGCGAGACAGACGAAGAAGCCGACCTTGCGCCGGGCCGACGTCATACCGCCGGACCCGTCGGCCCCGTGTCTGTCGCCGCCGATGGCTCGGTTTTCGTCGGCTCGGTTTCTGTCGGCGCCGGACCTGTCGCCGCCGGTGGCGACGCCGGCCGGCGAGGTCCGCGAAGGGTGCGGAGGAGCGGTGGAAGCGTTCATGGCAGCACCATGCCCGCCAAGCATGGACCGAGTCAATGTTTTGTCCGGTATTATTTTTTGCCCTGGTACAGTGGTGGCATGGCCGAGGAGCTGGGACTGCGCGAGCGCAAGAAACTGCAGACGGAGCGACGGGTGCGGCGGACCGCCGTCGAACTGTTCCTGGAGCGGGGCTTCGAGAAGGTCTCCGTCCAGGAGATCGCCGCTGCCGCCGAGGTCTCCAAGATGACCGTCTTCAACTACTACGGCTCCAAGGAGGACCTGGTCCTCAAGCCGATGGAGCACCACGCCGGAGACGCGGCCCACGCCGTCCACACCCGCGCGCCGGGGGAGTCGGCGGTCGCGGCCGTCTGCCGCCAGTTCGTCGAGCTGCTGGAGCTGCGGGACCCCTCCGTCGGCCTGTGCGACCAGCCGGAGGTGCTCAGCATCCGCCGCCTGATCGTGGAGACACCGGACCTGCTGCTTCGCGCGTACGCCAACCGGATGCACGGCCTCCAGCAGCTCGCCGAGGTGCTGGAGGCGGAGTCCGGCGGCGACCGGATGGAGGCCCAGGTCGTCGCGGGCCAGCTGATGGCCGCCCGTAACGCGCTCATCAACGAGAACCACCGCAGGCTGCTGGCCGGCGAGTCCGCCGACGCGGTGTATCCGGACGCGGTGGCCGCCGCCCACCGGGCTTTCGGCCTGGTGGAACAGGGGTTGGGGGACTACGCGACGCGCCCCGCCGAGTAGCCTCGACGCCATGCCCAGTGCCCGCAAGCCGTCCGGCCGAGCCCGCGCCCGCAGTTACGACTCCGCCAAGACCCGCGCCGCCGTCATCGCGCAGTTCGGACACGTACGGTCCGCCGTGGAGCGCCTGACGCCCGAGCAGTTCGCGCTGCCCACCCGGCTGGGGGACTGGACGGTCCGCGAACTGGTCGCCCACCTGGCCATGGCGGTGGAACAGGTCCCGGCGGCGCTCGCGCAGCCCGCGCCGCCCGCCCAGGAAGTCACCCTGGCCACCTGGCCGTCCGTGACGCGCGCGCTGGCCGCGAAGGTCGACGCGAACGCCCGCGACACGGCGGCCGGCGGCGAGCCCGCGGCCCTCCTGGACCATGCCGCCGCCCGGTATGCCGAAGCGGTCCCGATGGCCCCCGACGACCGGCTGCTGGCGGTCCGTGTCGGCGCGATGCGCCTGGCCGACTTCCTGGTGGTGCGCTGCGTCGAACTGGTCGTGCACACCGACGACCTGGCCGCCGCCACCGGCCTGGACATCCCGTTCGACCGCCAGGCCCTGGCCACCGCCACCCGGGTGCTCGCCGACGCGCTGGCCGTCAAGGCGCCCGGCGGCTCCGTCGAGGTACGGGTGCCGCCGTTCGCCGTCGTCCAGTGCGTCGAGGGCCCCCGGCACACCAGGGGCACGCCGCCGAACGTCGTCGAGACCGACCCGCTGACCTGGCTCCGCCTGGCCACCGGGCGTACGGACTGGCCCGCGGCGCTCGAAGCGGCCGCCGTGAGCGCCAGCGGCGAACGGGCCGATCTCGCGCCGTACTTGCCTCTCATGGGATGAGCCCCGGGGAGCCGCTCGCCGCGCAGCGGACGACCCGCCGGGTCCGTACCGTCCAGCGGGCAGGCGCGGTGCCGATCCGTGGGCCGTGGCGCAGGCCGCGGTCTTCGGCGTCACCCTTGGTGACGTTGCCTTCGCGAACGTCGCACTCCCCGGCCGTCGTTCCGCGAGGAGATGGACAGGCGCGGGACGGAGACGCGACGAGCCGGGGCCGAAAAGCCCGGAATTCACCGGAACGTTCGCCATGCCGCGTCCCCCGGACGGTGGAGTGGCGCATCTCACCCCGCCCCTCGGTCCGGGCCGCGAGGGAAGCGGAACGGCACCCGCCGGATCCGTACCGGAACCGGCCGGACCTCGCGTGACGAGAAGGTGAAGACGAACGCTGGGCAAAGCGGCACGCAGCCCCGCCGCACGCGGCGACAGATGGCACCGGTGGCGCGCCCGGGATCGACGTGGCGGCGCTGTGCCAAGGGCCGTAGGGAGCGTGATCCCGCCCGTGAGTACGTGCTCACGTCAAGCACTCGCCCACCTGGAGCAGGCCCCCCGGACCCGGCCCCGGTTCGATCCCCGGTTCGGATGAATCGCGGACCTGCCCTAGACTCAGTGCTGTGCCACGTGGTGACGGACGACTCAGCCACGACCTGCTCCCCGGCGAGAAGGGCCCCCAGGACGCATGTGGCGTCTTCGGTGTCTGGGCTCCGGGTGAAGAGGTCGCCAAACTCACCTATTTCGGGCTGTATGCCCTGCAGCACCGCGGTCAGGAGTCCGCGGGCATCGCAGTGAGCAACGGCTCCCAAATCCTCGTATTCAAGGACATGGGCCTGGTTTCCCAGGTCTTCGACGAGACATCCCTCGGTTCCCTCCAGGGCCACATCGCCGTGGGCCACGCCCGCTACTCCACCACCGGCGCCTCGGTGTGGGAGAACGCCCAGCCGACGTTCCGCGCGACCGCGCACGGCTCGATCGCCCTGGGTCACAACGGCAACCTGGTCAACACCGCCGAACTCGCCGAGATGGTCGCCGCACTGCCCCGTGAGGGCGGCCGCGCGACCCAGGTCGCGGCGACCAACGACACCGACCTGGTGACGGCCCTGCTGGCCGGCCAGGTCGACGAGGACGGCAAGCCGCTGACCGTCGAGGAGGCCGCGCCGCGCGTCCTGCCCAAGGTCTCGGGTGCCTTCTCGCTGTGCTTCATGGACGAGCACACCCTGTACGCGGCCCGTGACCCGCAGGGCATCCGCCCGCTGGTCCTCGGCCGCCTGGAGCGCGGCTGGGTGGTGGCCTCCGAGACGGCCGCCCTGGACATCTGCGGCGCCAGCTTCATCCGCGAGATCGAGCCGGGCGAGCTGATCGCCGTCGACGAGAACGGCCTGCGCAGCTCCCGCTTCGCCGAGACCAAGCCCAAGGGCTGCGTCTTCGAGTACGTCTACCTGGCCCGCCCCGACACCGACATCGCGGGCCGCAACGTGTACCTCTCCCGGGTGGAGATGGGCCGCAAGCTGGCCGCCGAGGCACCCGCCGAGGCCGACCTCGTCATAGCGACCCCGGAGTCCGGCACGCCGGCCGCGGTCGGCTACGCCGAGGCCAGCGGCATCCCGTACGGCGTCGGCCTGGTCAAGAACTCCTACGTCGGCCGGACCTTCATCCAGCCCTCGCAGACCATCCGGCAGCTCGGCATCCGGCTCAAGCTCAACCCGCTCAAGGAAGTCATCCGCGGCAAGCGGCTGGTGGTCGTCGACGACTCGATCGTCCGCGGCAACACCCAGCGCGCCCTGGTCCGGATGCTCCGCGAGGCCGGTGCCGCCGAGGTCCACATCCGGATCTCCTCGCCGCCGATCAAGTGGCCGTGCTTCTACGGCATCGACTTCGCCACCCGCGCCGAGCTGATCGCCAACGGACTGACCGTGGACGAGATCGGTACGTCGCTGGGCGCCGACTCGCTGGCGTACATCTCGATCGACGGCATGATCGAGTCGACGACGATCGCCAAGCCGGACCTGTGCCGCGCGTGCTTCGACGGCCAGTACCCGGTCGACCTCCCCGACCCGGAGCTGCTGGGCAAGCACCTCCTGGAGGCGGAGACCGCGGGCCAGGCCAAGCCGGACCTGGACGGCGTCGGGACGCTGACGGCCGGGGTCGGCGGCGCCGACGCGCTGCGCCGCCCGTAGAGCTCGTACACACCGACAGGAAAGATCTCACCGTGTCTGCCGAGTCTTTTGAGCGTGCCCAGCACGCGGGCACCAGCGCCAGCTACGCAGCAGCGGGCGTGGACATCGAAGCGGGCGACCGCGCCGTCGACCTGATGAAGCAGTGGGTCAAGAAGGCCACCCGCCCCGAGGTCGTCGGCGGCCTCGGCGGGTTCGCCGGCCTCTTCGACGCCTCGGCCCTCAAGCGCTACGAGCGGCCGCTGCTCGCCTCGGCCACCGACGGCGTCGGCACCAAGGTCGACATCGCCCGCCGGATGGGCGTGTACGACACGATCGGCCACGACCTGGTCGGCATGGTCGTGGACGACCTGGTCGTCTGCGGCGCCGAGCCGCTGTTCATGACCGACTACATCTGCGTCGGCAAGGTCTACCCGGAGCGGGTCGCGGCGATCGTCAAGGGCATCGCCGAGGGCTGTGTGCTGGCCGGCTGCGCGCTGGTCGGCGGCGAGACCGCGGAGCACCCGGGGCTGCTCGGGGCCGACGACTTCGACGTCGCGGGCGCCGGCACGGGTGTCGTCGAGGCGGACCGGGTGTTGGGCGCGGATCTTATCCGTACGGGTGACATCGTCATCGCGATGGAGTCCTCCGGTCTTCACTCGAACGGGTACTCACTCGTCCGCCACGTGCTGTTCGACCGCGCGGGGATGTCGCTGGACCAGCGGATCGAGGAGTTCGGCCGGACGCTCGGCGAGGAACTGCTGGAGCCCACGAAGATCTACTCGCTGGACTGCCTGGCGCTCACCCGTACGGCCGAGGTGCACGCCTTCTCGCACATCACCGGCGGCGGCCTGGCCAACAACCTGGCCCGGGTGATCCCGGACGGCCTGCACGCCACGGTCGACCGGTCCACCTGGACCCCGGACCCGATCTTCGACCTGGTCGGCAAGGCCGGCGACGTCGAGCGGCTGGAGCTGGAGAAGACCCTGAACATGGGCGTCGGCATGATGGCCGTCGTGCCGCAGGAGTCGGTGGACGTGGCGCTGGCCACCCTCGCGGACCGCGGCGTGGACGCCTGGGTCAGCGGCGAGATCGTCGAGCGTGGTGACCACACCGAGGCAGTGACCCTGACCGGTGACTACTCCGCCTGACCCGGCCGCCCGCAGGGCAGCACAGAACCCGGTCCGAGGTGACTACCCCGGACCGGGTCCGTGGAACTGCTGTGCACACCGTGCACGTACGACAGAAGAGACGTCGTACGTCAGGCGCGACGACGCTGCTGGGACGAGTTGCCCTCGTCCTCGTCATCGTCGTCTCGGTTGTAAAGGTCGGCGTACCGCGCGTACGGGTCGTCGTCCTCGTCATCCTCGAACGGCTCGCCGTTCGGCGGCTGCTGCGATGCCGGCTGTTGCGGCGATGCACCCAGCTCTTCGGCCAGGCGTGAGAGATCAGTCCCACCGCTGTTGTACTTCAGCTGGCGGGCGACCTTCGTCTGCTTGGCCTTGGCCCGGCCGCGCCCCATGGCTCGACCCCCTCAACGACGGGGCTCGACGGCCCCAGAGTCTTGACACGCGTTCATGATTCAGAGCGGACTCTCGACGGAGAGACCGGCCCGTAGGGCTTTAACGGTACCTGCTTCCGCGGCCATACGGTACGTCGCCCGCATCACCGACCGCTCGGCACGACCGGCAGGACGCCCCGTCCCCGCTGGTCAGCTGCGATTTTAACCTGTCCCGTCCGGCGACCCGCCGACGGGTGGTGAGGGATGTCTCCTTCACCACCCGTGATCCCTTACGCAGCGCTCAGAGATCGTTACGCGAGCGTTCCGCAGGCCATTTCCGTACCCACCGTGACGGCGGCCGGTACGGTCCGTGACCGGCGCGGCGTCCGCAGGGGTGTACGGGCCCGCTCGGGGCCTCCCGTGTACGTGATCGGATCGCGATCGGCTTCGGTCGGACCCGAGCATTCTTAGACATTGAGGAGCAGGAACGGTCGCGAATTCGCTCCGCGACCGGCTGGAAAAATGGCCTGAACCGTTCGGTCCCGGCCCGGCCGGCCCCGCCGCCGGACGGCGGCACCGGGTGCGTCAGGCCCGCCGGGCGTCCGCCATCCGCTGCTCGGCCAGCCGGTCCGCCGCCGCGGCGGGCGGAATGCCGTCCTCCTTCGCACGAGCGAATATCGCCAGCGTGGTGTCGAAGATCTTCGCCGCCTTGGTCTTGCAGCGGTCGAAGTCGAAGCCGTGCAGCTCGTCGGCCACCTGGATGACGCCGCCGGCGTTCACCACGTAGTCCGGCGCGTAGAGGACGCCGCGGTCGGAGAGGTCCTTCTCGACGCCGGGGTGCGCCAACTGGTTGTTGGCCGCGCCGCAGACCACCTTCGCGGTCAGCGCCGGCACGGACTCGTCGTTCAGCGCGCCGCCGAGGGCGCACGGCGCGTACACGTCCAGGCCCGGCGTACGGATCAGCGACCCGGTGTCCGGCGCCACCTGCACCCGAGGGTGCCGGCCGCGGATGCGCTCGATCGATTCGGCACGCACATCCGTGATCACGACCTCCGCGCCGTCCTGGAGCAGGTGTTCGACGAGGTGGTGGCCCACCTTGCCGACGCCCGCGACGCCGACTTTGCGGCCGCGCAGCGTCGGGTCGCCCCACAGGTGCTGCGCCGAGGCGCGCATGCCCTGGAAGACACCGAAGGCGGTCAGGACGGAGGAGTCGCCGGCGCCGCCGTTCTCGGGGGAGCGGCCGGTGGTCCACCGGTTGGTGCGGGCGACGACGTCCATGTCCGCCACGTACGTGCCGACGTCGCACGCGGTCACGTAGCGACCGCCGAGGGAAGCCACGAACCGGCCGTATGCCAGCAGGAGTTCCTCGGTCTTGATCAGTTCGGGGTCGCCGATGATCACGGCCTTGCCACCGCCGTGGTCGAGACCGGCGAGGGCGTTCTTGTACGACATGCCACGGGAGAGATTCAGGGCGTCCAGCACGGCCTCCTCCTCGGAGGCGTACGCGTGGAAGCGGGTGCCGCCGAGGGCCGGGCCCAGGGCGGTGTCGTGGATGGCGATGACGGCCCGCAGGCCACTGGCGCGGTCCTGGCAGAGGACGACTTGCTCGTGGCCACCCTGATCGGAACGGAACAGGGTGTGCAGCACGCCCCCGTCAACGCTGACGGAGGAGGGACGTACGTCGGTCACGGTGGTGACTCCCATAAGTCGCGGAGGGCGCCTTCCGACGGCTCCCTATGGCTTGTGGCAGGAGGAGGGCCGGAGGGCCGGTCGGGAAGAGAGTAAGACCTGAGGGGCGCGCTGATCGGTGCAGTGCGGAGGATCACCCTCTCCTGAGGGACGGACGTGGGACGATTTGCCGTATCCCGAGCCGGGTGGCGCGAGCCAACTCCCGGTGCTTTGCACCTGTTTGCCATTCTTTGCGGTAGTTCTGCGGACGTCACGTTGTAGGAGACAAAGGAGCGGGCGTGGCCTTGGCGTCGTCGGTGATGGTCCCGTACGCGGCATATCTACGGGTCTACGAGCCGCTCGCGGCGTTCCCCGAACCGGAGCGCTCCTACTGGGCGCGCTATGCCCGGCGTGCGGAGACCCCCACGGTTCAGGACGAACTTCGGCGGTCTCTGGCCGATTTGCTGCCGACCCCGCCGGTGCCGGTCCCGGTCCACGAGAGCAGCGACGCCTTCGTCACCGTCGTGGACGGCGTGACGTGCGTCTGCCCCTGGCGGACGCGGCTGCGGGGCTGGCAGGCCCTGGAGGAGCTGTCCGAACTCCTTCCGGCACCCGTGCTGGACGCGGCGCTGCCCCCGGTGGTGCGGCGCCAGGCGGCCGCGGACTACGAGGAGTGGCTGGAGCGCAATCCGGACGCCCGGCCCTGGATCCGTACCGCCACCTGGCACGTGCCGGTGCGCTGGTTCGCGCTCTTCGGCGACGGCGAGCGGGAGTACACCAAGAGCGAGCACGGGCCGGTGCTGCGGTACCGGACGCCCATGGTGCAGGCGCGGCGCCGGGTGGCGCGGGGCCTGCGCACGCTGCGCGACTCCCTGGAGGAGGGGCCGTTGATCGACGGCCTGGTGGACGTGGGCCGCTGGCTGGAGGAGTTCCATCCGCGGGCGCTGGTGGAGCTGGACTACGGCGGGCTGGTGCACGCGGTGCCCGAGGGGCAGCTCGCCGAGGACCGGTCGGCCGCCGAGGTGGCGGAGGGGCTGGCGGCGTTGCGCGAGGGGGACAGCGACCGGGCCGGCGAGGCGTACGAGAAGCTGTCGGACCGCTGGCGCGAGGTGCGCGAGCGTCAGTTCGCCAGCTGACGCGGGCGCTTCCGCTTCCGCGGGACGACAAAATGATCTGCGGCTGCCGAGGCTCGTGCACACTACTGACACGGGGGTCGTGGGACGTAGGTCCCGATCCGGGCGATTGCCTCAGGGGTGACCTAAAGCACTGACTTCGGGCCTTGCGGCCAAGCCATACCCTCGTGCCAAAATAGGACAAGGAGCCTGACAAGGGCCCCTTCCGCCCTACTAAGGGCGGATAGTTCGGTATTGCGCTCCTTGGTGGGTCTGATGGCGGCTGATCACCATGTGACTGATCGTCACGGTGGTGTGACTGTCCGCTATGGCATGGTCCATCGGCTTCCGCCGAGGTTGAACACCTGAGAGGGCAATTCCATCGGTTTGGCCGACGTGGCTGGACAGATGGTGTAGTTGTAGTGCCGAGGACAAGCCGTTCGTCCTATAACCGACTCGGCCCGCGTCCGCCATTTCGGGCAACGCGGGTCAAGGTGCAGAATTTAGAGGAAAGAACCGTGATGGTTCGGTTCTCCCGAGGAGGCCGCTCATGACCGCTCGCACCCCTGACGCCGAGCCGCTGCTTACCCCCGCCGAGGTCGCCACGATGTTCCGCGTGGACCCGAAGACGGTGACCCGCTGGGCCAAGGCAGGCAAGCTCACGTCCATCCGCACGCTCGGAGGACACCGGCGCTACCGCGAAGCCGAGGTTCGCGCTCTGCTCGCGGGCATTCCGCAGCAGCGCAGCGAAAGCTGAACAACCGCATGACCGGGCTGTTTTCGGGCCCCCCAACCCGATTCCGGCCCGTGGAGCCCCACCCGGCTCCGCACCGCACCACCTAGCACCACACAGCACCACTCAGCTTCATACGACGCGGAGCCTGCCCCAACAGGCCCCACACCCGCACCATCTGGGTACGTCATCGATCGCGCTGGACTCCGCCGGGTCCAGCGCGATCTTTTTTGTGCGCGCGAGGACCCGTGCGGGCAGCCGGTCCGGCCGGCTGGACACCGCCCGCGGGGGCCGCCGCGGCAAGCCCCCGCTGTTCTCCGGCCCAGTCCAAGGACTGCCGGGCGGGCGGTGCAATTGCACATATTAAATTGACCGGGTGTAGGGCGACCGTAAGATTCCCGGTTCCGGAAACCCGGGCGGTGACACCCGTCACAGCCCGGGAAGCTTGTGACGTCGGCGTCGCTACGATAGAGGGCCGAAGCGCCATCCCGTTCTCAACAGCCTCCCACCGCAGGGCCGGTGGGGAACGCGCCGTTGGTCACCGGGCCGGGGGACTTTGGTCCTCGACCCCCGCCACGGGCGGCGCGGCGGGCGCGGCGGTCTCCGCCGACGACGCTTCGCGGGACGCCGGGTCCGTGTCCGGTGCGGCACCAGAAGTCGTGGACGGCCCTCTGGAGGGCCGCGCGGAGGTCCGGGCGGCGGAGTCGGCGGCCGGTGCGCCGGCGGCGCGGCTGCGGGGCTCCATGGCGAGCCGCAGGAGGCGGGCGCAGACGGGGCAGTGGCGGGTCAGGTGGCGATAGCCCGTGGCGGCCGACAGATGGGCCCGCAGCAGCGCCCTGGTCTCGCGCCTGGCGGCTGTCGACATCGCACCCTCCTCCCGGCCGGCGCACTCTCCCTCGTGACTACCGGTGGTACGTGCCCCCGTCAATACGCGCATCGGCCCGGGCCCGTACGACCCGGACCGTCTGGCCACGGGATGGAGCGCCGCTCCCGTCCACACTCCCCAGCCGCGGGGCGGCGCAAACGGCCCGCACCCGGCGCGGGGACACGGGTCGGACGGCGAGCGGTCGCGGCGCCGCCACGCGCCCCCCCGACGTACGCCTGCCACAACGCGAACGGCCCGCATCCCCGAGGGGATGCGGGCCGATCAACTGCGGTCCTGACGGGATTTGAACCCGCGGCCTCCACCTTGACAGGGTGGCGAGCACTCCAAACTGCTCCACAGGACCTTGGTGCGGCTTCCGCTTGCGCGGTGCTGCGAAGCAAGACTCTACAGCAGGTCAGGGGGTGCGGTCGAACTCGGTCCCGCGGGGCCGCCCGGAGGGGCCCCGCGGCCGGTCACACCTTGGGTACCGCGGCGTCCACGGCCTTGACGATCCGCTTGTCGGAGACCGGGTACGCGGTGCCGAGCGCGTGCGCGAAGTAGCTCACCCGCAGCTCCTCGATCATCCAGCGGATCTCCCGGGCCTCGGCCGGCACCGGCCGCCCCTGGGGGTACTGCTCCAGCAGCCAGGCGTACTCGTCCTGCATCTCCTTGACCTTCGCCATCCGGGAGCGGTCCCGCTCGGCGTTGTTGGGGAGCTGCTGGAGGCGGCGGTCCACGGCGACCAGGTAGCGCATGAGGTCCGGCAGGCGCTTGGCGCCGTGCGCGGTCACGAAGCCGGGCTTGATCAGGGCGGCCAGTTGCTCCTTGACGTCCGTGAGGGACGGGAGCAGCGAGGCGAAGGTGGTGGCCTTCAGGCGGCGCTCGCACGCCTGCCAGGCCGCCAGCACCTCCCGTACCTGCTGGACCGTCCTCATCGTGGCGTCCACCAGGTCGGCGCGGACCGCGTCGAAGAGCTTGCGGAAGGACTCCTCGTCCCAGGCCGGGCCGCCGTGTGCGGCGATCAGCCGGTCGGCGGCAGCGGTCACACAGTCCTCGAAGAGGGCCTGTATGGAGCCGTGGGGGTTCGCGGACAGTGCCAGCTTCTGTTGGTTGGTGAGCTTGCCCTGCGCGAACTTGGCTGGGTTGCTCGGAATATTCAACAAGATCAAACGGCGGGTGCCGGTCCACATCGCCGTGCGCTGTTCCGCCTCGGTGTCGAAGAGGCGTACGGCGACGCTCGTACCCTCGTCGACCAGCGCCGGGTACGCCTTCAGCGGCTGGCCCCCGCGCCGGGTCTCGAAGGTGCGGGGCAGCGTGCCGAGCGTCCAGGACGTCAGGCCGGTGCGCTGTTCCAGGCCGGCCGGTGTCCCGGCGCCCGCGGCCGCGCCGTCCCCGCCGCCCTTGGCGGGCCGCTCGGCGGCCTGTGCGAAGGCTTTGCTGAGGGCTGCCTGTGTCTTCGGCTTGAGCTTCAGGCGCAGCGCTTCGAGGTCCTTGGCCTCGGCCAGCTTGCGCCGGCGCTCGTCGACCACCCGGAACGTGATCTTCAGGTGGTCCGGGACCTTGGCCGGGTCGAAGTCGGCCGGGTCGACCGGGACGCCGACCATCCGCTGGAGCCCGGCTGCCAGGGCCGTGGTCAGTCCGCCCTGGAGGGGCACGGTCGAGTCCAGGAAGCGGGCGGCGAAGTTCGGCGCCGGCACATAGTTGCGGCGGATCGGTTTGGGCAGCGAACGGATCAGTTCGGTCACCAGTTGTTCGCGCAGGCCCGGGATCTGCCAGTCGAAGCCTTCGGAAGAGACCTGGTTGAGGACCTGGAGGGGGATGTGGACGGTCACGCCGTCCGCGTCCGCGCCCGGTTCGAACTGGTACGTGACGCGGAACTTCAGCTTCCCCTGCCGCCAGGAGTCCGGGTAGTCGTCCTTGGTGACGGCCTCGGCGGACTCGTTGATGAGCATGGAGTGCTCGAAGTTGAGCAGCTCCGGCTCGTCATGGCGCTTCTTCTTCCACCACGCGTCGAAATGGGCGCCCGATACGACGTCTTCGGGCAGCCGCTGGTCGTAGAAGTCGAAGAGCGTCTCGTCGTCCACGAGGATGTCGCGCCGCCGGGCACGGTGCTCCAGCTCCTCGACCTCGCCGAGCAGCTTGCGGTTGTCGTGGAAGAACTGGTGGTGGGTGCGCCAGTCGCCCTCGACCAGGGCGTTGCGGATGAACAGGTCTCGGGAGGTCTCCGGGTCGATCCGCCCGTAGTTCACCTTCCGCTGGGCGACGATCGGCACGCCGTACAGCGTCACCCGCTCGTACGCCATCACCGCGGCCATCTTCTGTTCCCAGTGCGGCTCGCTGTACGTCCGCTTCACCAGGTGCTGGGCCAGCGGCTCGATCCACTCGGGCTCGACCTTGGCGTTCACCCGCGCCCACAGGCGGGACGTCTCGACCAGCTCCGCCGACATGACCCAGCGCGGCGGCTTCTTGAAGAGCGCCGAGCCGGGGAAGACCGCGAACTTGGCGCTGCGGGCGCCCAGGTACTCGTTCTTGGCGTCCGTGTCCTTCAGCCCGATGTGCGAAAGCAAACCGGACAGCAGGGAGGTGTGGATGAGGTCGGGCGCCGCGTCCTGCTCGCTGAGGTGCACCCCCATCGTCTTGGCGACCGTCCGCAGCTGCGAGTAGATGTCCTGCCACTCGCGTATCCGCAGGTAGTTCAGGAACTCGTTACGGCACATCCGGCGGAACGCCGAGGACGACAGTGCCTTCTGCTGTTCGCGGACGTACCGCCACAGGTTCAGGTACGCCAGGAAGTCGCTGGTCTCGTCCTTGAAACGGGCGTGCTGCTGGTCGGCCTGCTGCTGCTTCTCGGCGGGCCGCTCGCGCGGGTCCTGGATGGACAGCGCCGCCGCGATCACCATGACTTCGCGTACGCACCCGTTGCGGTCGGCCTCCAGCACCATCCGGGCCAGCCGCGGGTCCACCGGTAGCTGGGACAGCTTGCGCCCCATCTGGGTGAGCCGCTTCTTCGGGTCCTTCTGCTTCGGGTCGAGCGCACCCAGCTCGTGCAGCAGGTCCACGCCGTCCTTGATGTTGCGGCGGTCCGGCGGGTCGATGAACGGGAACTTCTCGATGTCGCCGAGGCCGGCCGCGGTCATCTGCAGGATGACGGAGGCCAGGTTCGTGCGCAGGATCTCGGCGTCGGTGAACTCCGGCCGGGTGAGGAAGTCGTCCTCCGAGTACAGCCGGATGCAGATGCCGTCGCTGGTCCGGCCGCAACGGCCCTTGCGCTGGTTGGCGCTGGCCTGCGAGACCGGCTCGATCGGCAGCCGCTGGACCTTCGTGCGGTAGCTGTAGCGCGAGATCCGGGCCATGCCGGGGTCGATCACGTACCGGATGCCCGGCACGGTCAGCGAGGTCTCCGCGACGTTGGTCGCGAGCACGATCCGGCGGCCGGTGTGGCGCTGGAAGACGCGGTGCTGCTCGGCGTGCGACAGGCGCGCGTACAGCGGCAGCACCTCGGTCTGCGGCAGGTTCTTCTTGTTGAGCGCGTCCGCCGTGTCGCGGATCTCCCGCTCGCCGGAGAGGAAGACCAGGATGTCGCCGGGGCCCTCGCCCCGCAGCTCGTCCACGGCGTCGCAGATCGCGGTGATCTGGTCGCGGTCGCTGTCGGTGCCGCCCTCCTCCAGGAGCGGGCGGTAGCGCACCTCCACCGGGAACGTACGGCCGGAGACCTCGACGATCGGCGCGCTGGGGGCCTCGGCACCCTCCTTGGGCGCTGCCACGGAGGCGAAGGAGCCGAAGTGCCGGGCGAACCGCTCCGGGTCGATGGTCGCGGAGGTGATCACGACCTTCAGGTCCGGCCGCCGGGGCAGTAGCTGGGCCAGGTAACCGAGGATGAAGTCGATGTTGAGGCTGCGCTCGTGGGCCTCGTCGATGATGATCGTGTCGTACTGGCGCAGCTCGCGGTCGGTCTGGATCTCCGCGAGGAGGATGCCGTCCGTCATCAGCTTCACGAGGGTGTCCGGGCCGACCTGGTCGGTGAAGCGGACCTTCCAGCCGACCGCCTCGCCCAGCGGGGTGTTCAGCTCCTCGGCGACCCGCTCGGCGACCGTACGGGCGGCGATCCGGCGCGGCTGGGTGTGCCCGATCAGACCGCGTACGCCACGGCCCAGCTCCAGGCAGATCTTGGGGATCTGGGTCGTCTTGCCGGACCCGGTCTCACCCGCGACGATCACGACCTGGTGGTCGCGGATCGCTTCGAGGATCTCGTCCTTCTTCTGGCTGACCGGTAGCTGCTCCGGATACGTGATCGCGGGCACCGCGGCGCGGCGCTGCTCGACCCGCAGCTCCGCCTCCTCGACCCCCTCGGCGATCTCGGCGAGCACGGCCGCGCGGGCCTCGGGCTTACGGATCCGGCGCGCGCCGTCGAGCCGGCGCCCCAGCCGCTGCTGGTCGCGCAGCATCAGCTCGGGCAGCCGCTCCAGGAGAGCGGGCAGGGAGGGGGCGGCACCGTCGGGCCGGGCGGAGGCAGGCTGACTGGACATACGTCCCCCAGGATCTCACCTCCGTGAATACGGTGGCGAACGAATTGCCGCCGGTGCGGGGCCGGGAGGACGTCCGGGCGGCTGCGGCGGCCCTCGGGGCCGTACCCGGCGGGCCCTGCGCACGGTGGGCCGACCACCAGGAGAATGTCCGGGATAGGTGCTTTAGCGTGGCCTTATGTCTGATCAGCACGGTGACCTCCCCCAGCCGCACGGCGCCCACGGACGGCCTCCCACCGCGGCCGAGAGATGGGCCGCGTTCAAGAAGTCGCCGTTCCTGCCCGCCACCGTGCTGGTCTTCATCCTCGCCGTCGCCGCCGGCCTCTTCGCGGGCTCGTACACGTACACCATGGCCAACCCGACCCCGCGGCACATCCCGACCGCCGTGGTCGGCCCGCCGGACTCCCCGCACGGCAAGGCCTTCGTCGGGGGCATGGAGAAGGCCCTCAACGCCTCCCTCCAGCTGCACGCGTACGACACGTACGCCGCGGCCGAGGAGGGCATCGAGGAGCAGGAGGTCTTCGCGATCCTGCGGGTGCGGGACAAGAGCATGGAGCTGGACGTGGCCGGGGCGGCCGGCGCCCAGGTGGCGCAGGTGCTGGAACAGGCGGGGCCCCAGGTGGGCCGGGCGGTCGGCGTACCGGTCGAGGTCAAGGACCTCAAGCCGCTCCAGGAGGGCGACCCGCGCGGGCTCGCCCTCTTCTACATCTCGCTCGCCGCGGTGATCATCGGGTTCGTCGGCGCGATCCAGCTCAGCGTGCACGCGCGCGGCCTCAATCCGCTGGAGCGGATCGCCTTCACCGCGCTGTACGCGCTGCTGGGTGCCTTCGCGATCGCCGCGGTCGTGGACTGGCTGCTGGGGGCGCTGGACCTGCCGTTCGTGGAGTCCTGGCTGATCCTGGCGCTGACGATGTTCACGTCCGGCATGGTCTTCACGATGTTCAACACCCTGATCGGGCGCTGGGCGATGATCCCGACGTGGGGCCTGATGGTGCTGCTGGGCAACCCGTCCTCGGGCGGCGCGGTCTCCTGGCCGCTGCTGCCGTCCGTCCTCGGGCACATCGGCCGCTGGCTGCCGCCGGGTGCCTCGGTCAACGCGCAGCACACGGCCGTCTACTTCGGCGCCTCGCAGCACCTCTTCCCGTTCCTGGTGCTGGCCGGCTGGGCGCTGGTCTCGTGCGCGGTCTTCTGGACCTGGCGGCACCGGCACCCGGGCGGGCGCGAGGTGGGGGCGCTCACCTCGGGGGCGCACCGGGCGGGCGCACCGGACGCGCCGGGCGCCTGACGTACGCGGGGCCGGGCCTTCGGGCGCCGGCCCCGGCTTCGGCCGTACGGGTGGCGGGGGCCGGGCGGACCGCTCGGGCAGAAAGAAAAAGGCCCCGATCCGAAGATCGGGGCCTTTTCCCACTGCTGGTGGCTGGGGCCGGGGTCGAACCGGCGACCTATCGCTTTTCAGGCGATCGCTCGTACCAACTGAGCTACCCAGCCACAGCGGTCCTGACGGGATTTGAACCCGCGGCCTCCACCTTGACAGGGTGGCGAGCACTCCAAACTGCTCCACAGGACCTTGCACTGTGCGAGATCAAGCGTACCTGGTCTCGCACACGGTAATGCGTGCCCCCAACGGGATTCGAACCCGTGCTACCGCCTTGAAAGGGCGGCGTCCTGGGCCACTAGACGATGAGGGCTGATGGCCCGCCTCGACGCCTTGTGGGGCGCCGTCGGGGACGTGAGAAGCATATGGGATGCGGGGACCGTTCGCCAAAACGGTTTGTTCGAGCCCCTCCGAGGAGGTGTTCGGGGAGGGGGCGGCGGGCGGCCGGGGAGGGGGTGCGCCGAGCTCCCGGCCGCTCCGTGGGCCTACGGGGGACCCGGTGAGGACGCCCCAGGAGACCCGGCGCCCGGGGACGGGGTGGCGCCTGGGGACGGCGTGGTCCTTTGGGGTGGCGTGGTGCGCGTGGATGGCGTGGCCCCTGGGGACGGCGTGGCCCCCGGCCGGTTCTCCTGCGGCAGGTGGCGGCTGACCTCGGCCTTCGACAGCCCCAGCCCGCCGAGCGTGATCTCGTCCCACGCCTGGAGGCGCCGGGTCTCCCGGTCCAGGTAGAGGACGGACGCCTGCACCGGAGCGGGGTTCTTGCCCTGCACCGCGCGCAGCCCGCCGCCGCCCGTGGAACCTTCGATCATCAGCCGGGTGCCCCGGGGGAGCACGCTGTTCTCGCGATGGTGGACGTGACCGGCCAGCGCCAGCGGGACCAGGCCGTCCGCCTCGGACACCGCGACCGGGTTGTGCGCCAGGGCGATGTCCACGGGCGTACCCGCGAGCCGCTGCGTACGGAGCGAGTCGGCCAGCCTGCCGCCGGCCGTGCGTTCCGAGAAGTCCCCCTCCGCGACGACCGAGCGGTCCGGGGTGAACTGCGGGTCGCCGACGCCGGCGATCCGCAGCCCGCCGACGCTGACCGCCCGCCCGTCGTCGAGGACGGTGGCGTTCTTACGGGTCTCCAGGTACTTCTGCGTCGTCGCGGAGTCGTGGTTGCCGCGCACCCAGACGTACGGCGCGCCGAGCGTGGCGACCGGGTCCAGGAAGGCGTTCTCGGCGGCCGAGCCGTGGTCCATGGTGTCGCCGGTGTCGATGATCACGTCGATCTTGTACTGCTTCACCAGCGACTTGACGATCTGCCAGGCCGCCGGGTTGAGGTGGATGTCGGAGACGTGCAGCACACGGATCGTGGTGGGGTCGGGCGCGTACGCGGGCAGCGTCGAGGTGGCTTCGTACAGCTTGGTCACGTTCGTCACCAGACGTGCCAACTCCCGCTGGTACACGTCGAACTCGCTGACGATGTTGCGGGCGGTGCCGACCACCGAGGGCGCCGAGGAGAGCAGCCCGGAGAACTTCGGCTCCAGGACCGACTTCGGGTTCCAGGTGGCGTACGCGGCGGCGCCCGACGAGGCCAGCAGGACGAGCGCCAGCCCGCCCGCGGCCAGCGCGCGGCGCGGCCGCCGGTAGACGGCCAGCCCCAGCGCGGTGGCGCCGGAGACGACCGCGACGCAGGAGCGGAAGGCGAGGGTGCCGGTGCCGCTGACGACGTCGCGGGTGACCTGCTCCTGGAGGCCGGCGAACCGTTCCGGGTGGTCGACCAGGGCCTGGGCCCGTACGGGATCCAGCCGGTCGACGTCGACGTCCAGCCGTATCGGCGCGTGGTGGCTGCGCAGCTCCAGGGCGCCCAGCGGTGAGACGTTGATCTTCGTGCCGCCGGAGAGCGACGGGCGCAGTGTCATGTTCGTGTCCACCGGCCCCACGGGCGCGTGGATGCTGCCGACGATCAGCAGCCCCAGCCAGGCGCCGAGCAGGGTGACGGCGATCAGGCCCAGGGCACGGGCGTACGGGTGCGGTGTGTGGGTGAGGGTGCTGGTGGGGGCGGTGTGGTGGGAGCGGTAGTCGCGGAGCACGGCGGCGGGAAAGCCCCGTACCCGGGCGAGCGCGGCGCGGAGCAGTCGGAAGACGGCGGGACCGGCGGAGTCGGCGGAGCCGGGAGAGTCGGAGGAGCCGGGGGAGGAGTCCCCGGACGGCGCGACACGGGCCATTGGGCGCGTATTCCCGGGCGCCGCGCCCGTCATGCCCGGAAAACGGGCCCCGCGCGCCGGGCCGCCCTCGCCACCGCGCGGTACCGCCGCCGCGCGGTGGCGTGGCGGACAATGGGTGGTGTGCTGGAGATGACGCGCGAGGAGTTCGAGGAACTGGTGGCCGAGGCGCTGGACCGGATCCCGCCGGAGCTGACACGGCTGATGGACAACGTGGCGGTGTTCGTCGAGGACGAACCACCGGCCGAGGACCCCGATCTCCTGGGGCTGTACGAGGGGACGCCGCTGACCGACCGGGGCGAGTGGTACGCGGGCGTGCTGCCCGACCGGATCACGGTCTACCGCAACCCGACCCTGCGGATGTGCGAGACCCGGGAGGACGTGGTGGCGGAGACCGAGGTGACCGTCGTCCACGAGATCGCGCACCACTTCGGCATCGACGACGAGCGGCTGCACGCGCTGGGGTACGGCTGACGGGCGGCTCGGCGCGGAGGCGTACGGCCGGGGCGGCAGGGACGCCGGAGCGGTCGCGGCGGCCGGGGCGGGCAGGGTGGCCGGCGCGCGCGTGGTGGCCGGGGCGGGCACGGCGGTCAGGACGGCCGGCGCGGCCGGTTCGCGGCATTCGTGGCGTTCGGGGTGGTGCCGTTGGTGGCCGGGGCGGAGATCGGGCCCGTACGGACGCGATCTCGTGCCCGCGGCGCGTGTCCTCGGGTGCCCGGCGGGAGTTGGGCAGGGCGTTCATCTCCGCAGTCTCCGCGCTCCGGATCCGGAGGTCCCGCCCGTGCGCCCGATCGCTTCCCCCCTCCCCGGCCCGGCCCTGAACCGGCTCGCCGCCGCCGTGGCCGCCGCTTCCGCCCTGGCCGCGTCGCTGAGCGGCTGCATGAGTGTGAGCGACGCGGAGCCGCCCAAGCCGTCGGGGTCCTCCGCGCGGCCCGACGGCGGGCCCGCGCCGGACGGCGGCACGGTGGACACCCGCGGCGGGAGCCCGGACCGCAGGGCGCGTACGGGCGGCGGCCACGGTGTGGAGGGGCACGCGGGGGCGCCCGCGAGTGATCACACGCCCTCGGCGCACGAGACGGAGCCGGAACCGGAACCCGCTTCGGGCGCCGCGCCCGGCCCCGAACAGCCCGGCCCGCCCGGCACCGGCCCCGCCGCGCCAGGACCGCCGCGGCCCGGCAGCGGCCGCCCTTCCCCGACCGCCCAGCCGCCCCGGACGACCCCGACCGTGAAGCCGACGCCGAGCGCCAGTCCGGACCCGCAGCCGAGTTCCCCCGCGCCGACCCCGTCGTCCGCGCCGCCCGCGCCCTCGAATCCGGAGGGCGGGGGGTAGCGGCGAAGAGAAGCGGCGGGGGGATGGGGGAGCGGGGAGTGGCGTACGGGAGGGCGGGGGCGCCGGAGTGGGCGGGTGCGGGTGGGGGCCGAGGGGCGCGGGGTGTGTGGAGTGCGGCAAAAGGCCAGGTGGGCGCGGTGGGGAACGGAGGTTCGGGAGGGCATTTGCCTTCTGGGGGGCGGAGTGAGTATGGTGGTAGATCGTTTGATCCCATTTGCCCGGCGCATGATGCAGCGCCGTGTGGCGCGTTCTCTCCCTTGCCGTGGCTGACCGCATTGAGGCGGTCATTTGTGAAGTCTCACGGAGTTTGGGCGCGTGCCTGTGCCGAGACTCCGGAAGGTTTCGCATTTCGCATGTCTGTTTCCACTGATCAGTCCGTCCTGCCCGCTGCCGACGAGCAGGCGGCCCCCCAGCAGGACCAGCCGCAGGACCAGGCCGTCATCGAGACGTCTGCCGAGGCGACCGAAGCGGCCGAGTCGGCCGCCGACACCGACGCCGACGCCTCCACCGAGGCCGCGGCCCCGCAGGTCACCTTCGGTGACCTCGGCCTCGACGAGAAGATCGTCCGCAAGCTGGCCGCGAACGGTGTCACCACCCCGTTCCCCATCCAGGCCGCGACCATCCCCGACGCGCTCGCCGGCCGCGACATCCTCGGCCGCGGCCGTACCGGCTCCGGCAAGACCCTCTCCTTCGGTCTGCCGCTGCTCAGCCGCCTGGCCGGCGGCCACACCGCGAAGAAGCGCCCGCGCGGCGTCATCCTCACCCCGACCCGTGAGCTGGCCATGCAGGTCAGCGACGCGCTGCAGCCGTACGGCGACGTCCTGGGCCTCAAGCTCAAGGTCGTCTGCGGCGGTACGTCCATGGGCAACCAGATCTACGCGCTGGAGCGCGGCGTCGACGTCCTCGTCGCCACCCCCGGCCGGCTGCGCGACATCATCAACCGCGGCGCCTGCTCGCTGGACGACGTCGAGACCGCCGTCCTGGACGAGGCCGACCAGATGGCCGACCTGGGCTTTCTGCCCGAGGTCACCGAGCTGCTCGACCTGGTTCCGTCCGGCGGCCAGCGCATGCTGTTCTCCGCCACGATGGAGAACGAGATCGGCACCCTGGTCAAGCGCTACCTGACCAACCCGGCGACCCACGAGGTCGACGCGGCCCAGGGCGCGGTCACCACCATGACCCACCACGTGCTGGTCGTGAAGCCGAAGGACAAGGCGCCGGTCACCGCCGCCATCGCCGCCCGCAAGGGCCGCACCATCATCTTCGTCCGCACCCAGCTCGGTGCCGACCGCGTCGCCGAGCAGCTCTGCGACTCCGGTGTGCGCGCCGACGCGCTGCACGGCGGCATGACGCAGGGCGCGCGGACCCGCACGCTGGCCGACTTCAAGGACGGTTACGTCAACGTCCTC
Organism: Streptomyces sp. NPDC026394; assembly: GCF_055567735.1. Taxonomy (NCBI): domain Bacteria; kingdom Bacillati; phylum Actinomycetota; class Actinomycetes; order Kitasatosporales; family Streptomycetaceae; genus Streptomyces; species Streptomyces sp. NPDC026394. The sequence goes on along the minus strand of NZ_JBVHPX010000019.1, from coordinate 36,757 downwards.
GTCGCCACCGACGTCGCCGCCCGCGGCATCCACGTCGACGGCATCGACCTGGTCCTGAACGTGGACCCGGCCGGCGACCACAAGGACTACCTGCACCGCTCCGGCCGTACCGCCCGCGCGGGCCAGTCCGGCACCGTCGTCTCGCTGGCCCTGCCGCACCAGCGCCGCCAGATCTTCCGCCTCATGGAGGACGCGGGCGTGGACGCCTCGCGCCACATCGTCGGCGGCGCCGGCGCCTTCGACGAGGACGTGGCCCAGATCACCGGCGCCCGCTCGCTCACCGAGGTGCAGGCCGACTCGGCGAACAACTCCGCCAAGCAGGCCGAGCGCGAGGCGCAGGAGCTCGCCCGCGAGCTGGAGCGCGCGCAGCGCCGGGCGACCGAGCTGCGCGAGGAGGCCAACCGGCTGACCGCACGCGCCGCGCGGGAGCGGGGCGAGGACCCGGAGGAGGCGGTCGCCGCCGCCGAGGCCGCCGTGGAGGAGGCCGCCGAGGCCGTCGTACCGGCCCAGGCCGCCACCGAGGCCGACGAGGCGCCGCGCCGCTCCTCGAACCGTGACGAGCGGGGCAACTACGAGCGCCGGGACCGTCGGGACAACGACCGCGGTGACCGTGGCGAGCGCGGCGGCTTCCGTCGTGACGACCGTTCCGGTGGCGGTTTCAACCGTGACCGCCGTGACGACCGTTCCGGTGGCGGCTTCAACCGTGACCGCCGTGACGACCGCTCGGGCGGTGGTTTCAACCGTGACCGCCGTGACGACCGTTCCGGTGGCGGCTTCAACCGCGACCGCCGCGACGACCGTGGCGACCGCGGTGGCGACCGTGGCGGCTTCCGTCGTGACGACCGTTCCGGTGGCGGTTTCAACCGTGACCGTCGTGACGACCGCTCGGGCGGTGGTTTCAACCGTGACCGCCGTGACGACCGTTCCGGTGGCGGCTTCAACCGCGACCGGAACGACCGCCCGAACCGTTCCTTCAACCGTGACGACCGCTCCGGCGGCCGCTCGGGCGGCGGCTACCGCTCCGGTGGCGGCGACCGTCCGTACAACCGCGACCGCCGCGACGACCGTCCCTCCTCGGGCGGCTACCGCTCGGGCAGCGGCGACCGTCCGTACGGCCGCCGTGACGACCACCGCGGCCACGGCACCAGCTCCTTCGGCCGCCGTGAGGACAAGCCGCGCTGGAAGCGCAACGGCTGACAGAGTTCATGACGCCTGAGGGCGTCCGTGACGTCTGACAGAGCCTGCGGCTCCTGACGACGTCCGTGACGCCTGACGGAGTCTGTGAAACCTGACAGAGTCCGCGACGTCCGACGGCGTCGCCCTCTGCGACCGCGGGGCCCGCGCCGCACTCCGTACTCCGGTACGGGGTGGGCGCGGGCCCCGCGTCTCAACTCCGCACCCCGTGCGGCCTCTTGGCCGCGCCCCTCGCCGTACGGCAGCCTCGCGCGCCACGTCCGCGCGGAAGCGGACGCGACGCCTCCGCCGGCCCGATGGCCCATGCCTTCGGGCTGCGGCGGGAACGCGGGCTATGCTGCTCGGTGCGGGCCATTAGCTCAATTGGCAGAGCAGTGGACTTTTAATCCATTGGTTCAGGGTTCGAGCCCCTGATGGCCCACCGCTGAAGGTCGGAGGACGCCCCCGTCGACCTGCTACGTAGCGCCCCGGTCGGTCTCCTTCGGCCGGGGCGCTACGGCGTTTTCCGGCCATGCGTGAGCGATGCGTGAGCGGACGGACACACGGCTCCGGGACTCCGGTCCCCCTCCGCGGAATCGTTCGTGCCCGGCGTGCCACATCTCCGGCTTCCGCCCGGAGGCTGCTCAGCTCTGATGGGTGTGGCAGTCCGGCTATTAGCGGTCCGATTGCAGCAACGGGCTTCCCTGGACAGACAAGTACGTTCCGAAAGCGAAGTTTTGGGCCAAGGTCAGGCTGCTGCCGATGTGTCGTGTCGGCCCTTTCTAGGCTGGGCACGCGGTTTCTGTTCCTCCCCGGGCTCCCTCCGCACGGCCCGTTCGAGCAGCACCAGCCTGAGGAGTTGCATCAGCAGTGGAGAGCCGTTGGCCGGATCGGTTGGAGGACTGCCGGGTGGTCCACCCGTCCGGAGAGCTCGACGCGGCCACGGACCTGGGCTTCGCCACCCTGCTGCGGGGGTCGGACCCCGCGGCCGGCGCCGAGTGGCTGATCGTCGACCTCAGGCGAGTGACGTTCATGGACTGCCGCCCGCTGCGCAACCTCTGCACCGCCTGGGACCTGAGCCGGACCACGGGCCGGTGGACGCGGGTGGTCTACGACCAGCCCTCCATCGGCCGCCTCCTGCGTCTGACGGCCTTGCAGGATCGGTTTCCCCGCTATGTCAGCATCGACGCGGCCTGGCGCGAACGTCGTGCCGAGGGCACGCGAGCGCGCTCGCCGAAAGCAGGCGGCCCGAGCTGAACCGTTTCTGGAGGCTCTTCCCGGCACGGCGGAGCACCGGTGACGGTGGAGAGGTCCCACGTCAGGTGCTTCCGGACGCGGGGCCTGCCGCGTTCCTGCCGCGTTTCCGTCGCCCTGCCCGCAGTCCTGCTGGTCGCCCTGTCCACCGCCCCGTAGGCAGTCCTCCCGCCGCCCCGTCAGCAGTCCTCCCGCCGTCCGGTCGGCAGTCCTCCCACCGTCCTCCCCCCGCCCCGTATGACCCGTACGGCCCCATCTGATTCGCCCCCCGGCCCGGCAGCGGAAAACCTTGGGACGGCGGCGGTGGTCGTACGGACGGGCGCGGGCCGCGGCCCGGCTGCGACGGGAGTGGGAGGCAGGCCGGTGCGGGTGCGTCGAGGCGGCAGGGGCCGTAAGGGCGAGCGGGAGCGGCGGCGCCGCCGCTCCGGCATGTCGCCGTTCGGCCGGCGGCTGGTCTGCTGGCTGCCGCTGATCCTCCTGGTGGCGGGGCTGATCTTCGACAGCGGCACCCCGGCCCGGTACACGGCCGCGCCCTTCTTCTCCGCCGCTCCGCTGGTGGCGGCGCCGCTGTACTCGCTGGGCAGTACGGCCGTCATCGCGGCGGCCGCCGTCATCGCCGAGACCTGGGTCGTGACGTACCACGGGGACCGCGACGCCAACCAGTCCGTCACCGAGGGCCTGACCGTCCTGGTCGTCGCCGTCCTCGCGCTGGGCATCAACCGGGTCGTACGGATGAGCGACGCCCGGCTCGCCTCCGTACGGGACGTCGCGGAGGCCGCCCAACGGGCCGTGCTGCCGACGCCCGCCGAGCGCATCGGCGGGCTGGCGGTCGCGGCGCGCTACGTGGCAGCGCAGGCGGACGCCCGGATCGGCGGCGACCTGTACGCCGTCCAGGACACTCCGTACGGCGTACGGCTGATCGTCGGCGACGTACGGGGCAAGGGACTGGAGGCGGTGGAGGCCGCGGTGATCGTCGTCGGGGCCTTCCGGGAGGCGGCCGAGCAGGAGGCCAGTCTGGAGGCGGTGGCGGGGCGGCTGGAGCGCGCGCTGCAACGCGAGGGCAGCCGGCGGGAGGGCCTCGACCAGTTCGAAGGGTTCACCACGGCCGTACTGGCGGAGCTGCCCTCGGACGAACACGCGGCGCTCCGCGTCCTCAACCGCGGCCACCCGGCACCGCTGCTCCTCGCCCCCGACGGCGAACTGCGCGAGCTGACACCCAGGTCGCCCGCGCTGCCGCTCGGCATGAGCGAGGTGGCCGGCTGGCCGGACCGGGCGGACGAGACGGCCTGCCCCGCGGGCTCGATCCTGCTGCTCTTCACCGACGGCGTGACCGAGGCCCGGGACGCCGACAACGTCTTCTACGAGCCGGCGAAGCGGCTGCGCGGGCGGGTCTGGGCCTGCGAGGGGCCGGCGGCGCTGCTGGACGCGCTGGTGGCGGACGTGGCGGCGCACACCGGAGGGGAGACGGCGGACGACATGGCGTTGCTGGCGGTGCAGCGCCCTTTCAAGGGGTGAAGGGCCGCGGCGCGGAGTGGGCGGCGGGCCCTTCGCGGCGGAGTGCGTGGCGGCGCCCCGTGGTGGAGTGGGCGATGGGCCGGGAGCGTCACCCGGCACCCGGTGCCGGTCTCACAGCTCTCACAGCCACTGCACGCTCTGCCCGTGCTGGCCGGTCAGGGCGACCGCCCGCCCGTCGAGGGCCAGGGTCAGCAGCCGCTCCGTCACCTCCAGCGGCTGCGCCGGGCGGGGCGTGGTGATCCACGGGAGCACGGAGCGGTACTCGTTGGAGACCCAGTGCCCGGGGCGGTCCCGCTCCCGGAGGACGGTCCGTACGGCCCGGGCGAACTCCTCGCGGCGCGCCGGAGGAAGGTACGTCAGCACGGAGGTGTGGAAGACGACGAGCGTCGCTCCGGGAGGGGCCTCGGCGGCCAGCGCGGGCAGCGCGTCGATCAGGTCGCCGCGGACGACCCGGGGGCGCGGCGCGGACCGTACGGCCTCGATGGCGGCCCGCTGCCTCCGTACACGCTCGTCGGTGGCGCCCGGCCACACGAGAGCCTCCAGCCAGCGCACGTCGTCGGGGTCGGCCGGGTCGAGGGGGTCGAGGTCGATGCCCGCACGCCAGGCGATGTCCGGGACGCGATCGGGTACGGGGGTGCCCGGCCCCGTACGGCAGGGGAAGACCGCCGCGCTGTCCGGGGCCCCGAACTCCGGCCGGTCGTCGTAGCGGTAGCGGTAGCGGTCCGGGTACAGGCACAGCCCCGCCGACGCGCCGACCTCCAGGAGGGCCAACGGCTGCGGGAGCCGGGCGAGCAGGGGCAGCAGGGGCGCGCAGCGGGCCGGCTCGTTGGTCTGCGTCAGGCGCCGCATGACGACGGCCCTGACCTGCTCCCAGTGGCGCAGGGTCCATTCACGCCAGCCGCGGTACGCCGCGGCGCCGCGCGGCCCGTGCTCGGCGTACGGGCCGTCGAGGTAGCGGACCGCGGCGAACAGGAGATGGGGCTGCTGCTTGTTGCCGGCGGGCAGGGAGCGCGCGAGATGGTCGCAGAACTCGGGGTCGTGGCCGATCCGCGCGGCCAGTTCCTCATGGGCGTCGGACTGCCCCCGTGCCTGGTACCAGGCGAAGTCCACGTATCGATCCGCCAGTGCCTGCGCGCTGTTGACGACCATGATCAGACGTTACTGCGCTCACCGGGGGTGAGCGCCGGGCACCCCTGCGCATAACGACTCCCGCACAATCGCGCATCACAGGTTTGAAGAGCGCTCGGCAACTCGCCCTGTTTTGTCAGCAGATGGGTGTTTAACCTCAGGCCAAAGCTATCCCAAAGCGCCCATGGTTTCGGCGGAACGCTTGGTATCGGCCCATCGTTTCTATTACAGTCCGATAACGCAGCGCGGTCGTCCCAGCCGTCGCAAGAGGCGGCACCGTGCGCCGACGCCTAATCCCGTCAGCAGGTTCACAACTGAATCACCGTTGGGGCACCACTGGACCGGCCTCGGGGCCGGTGCAGTACCAGCGCGTGTCCTGGGAACCGGGGAACCACCACGTTGGGGTGCGCCGGGCCGGACGGCCGCCGATCCGTCGGAAGTCGCCTGCCGTCCGCCGCCTGCCGTCCGTGGCAGGTCTTCCTGCTCCGCACTCCCAGCGCCCGCACGACTCCGGAGGTCCGTCCCGCTCCGGCGCCGGACCGGCCTGGGAGGCGGCTCCACCGCTGACCCGGTAGGCGAGAGGAAGGAAAGGAGTACGCCCCCGTGGCGTCCAACAGCCCTGCCGGCTCCGGCTCCGAGATTCCTTTCGGCGCCGCTCCCGGCGCCTCCGGCCCGTTCCAGGCGTTCGGCGCGGGTGCGGGCGGCGCGGCCGATGCCGCCGTCAGCGGGGGCGCGGCCGATGCTGCTGCCAGCGGGGCGGCGGCCGATGTTGCCGCCGTCGCGCCTGGTGCTTTCGCTTCCGGCACCGCCGCTGCCACTGCTGCTGCCGCCGTTCCCACCGCTGTTCCGGCTGCCGGCTCCGGGCCGTTCGCTGCCGAGCCGACTGCTTTCGACACCGGCACCTGGGAGGAGTGGAACCCCACCGAGGACTCCGTACGGCCCGCACGCGGCAAGCACCGGGTGGCCGGCAAGCAGCGTGGCGGACTCGCCCGCAGCGGTACGGCCCTCGGCGTCGGCGTGATCGCGGCGGTCGGCGCCGGCGGCATGGCCTCCGCCGAGGGGAAGCCGCAGGTCGCGATATCCCTGCCGGATGTCGGCGAGCCGGCACCCGACTCGGCCACAGCTTCCCCGGACACGGTTTTTCCGGACCTGGTTCCCTCGGGCGAGGCTTCCTCGAACGCTGTGGAGGCCGGCACCGAGCCCACCGCTTCCATCGCTTCCGCCGCTTCTGCCCCTCCCGCCGCGGCCGGACGGGGAACCGGCGGCATGCCCGGCACGGGCGCCCTGCACAGCACCGGGGACCTGCACGGTACGGGCGATCTGCACGGCACGGGCGTGGGTCAGTCGCTGAGCGACCACGTCAGCCCGCACGCCGACCGGCAGCAGAGCGCCGCCGAGGAGGAACGTCTCGCCGCGGAGCAAGCCGCTGCCGAGAACGCCGCACAGCACGCGACGCCGCCCGCCCGCGGCTCCGTCACCCCGCTCTCCACCTACACCTTCGCCGCCGGATTCGGCCAGGCCGGCGACCGCTGGGCCGCCAACCACACGGGCCAGGACTTCGCCGCCCCCGCAGGCACCCCGGTCAAGGCGATCCACGGCGGCACGATCACGCAGGCGGGCTGGGCCGGCGCGTACGGCTACCGGTCCGTCCTGACCCTGGACGACGGTACGGAACTGTGGTTCTGCCACCTGTCCTCCCTGGTGCGGACCTCCGGCCGGGTCGCCGCCGGCGACATCATCGGCCGGGTCGGCGCCACCGGCAACGTCACCGACCCCCACCTCCACCTCGAAGTACGCCCGCACGGCACCCCGGTGGACCCGAAGCCGTGGCTGCGCGAACACGGCATCGGCGTCTGAGCCCGGAGGCACCTCCCCCTACCCCTCTCCCCCTTCGTTCTCCCTCCTCTCCCTCCTCCCTGTCCTCCCTCCTCCTCCACGACACGCTGCCGCGCCGCGGGGCCGATCTGCCCCGGTGGCCCCCCGCCTCGTAAGAGAATCCCCCTCAACCTGGGCATTTCCCCTGCTTCGCGCGCTGTCCGCCGGGCACTCGGACGGATGCGCCGCCGGGGTGACCGGCCCCGGCCCGGTTCAGGAGGGTGCGATGAGTCCGAACGACAAGGCAGGGGACACGTCGGGCGCGGAGTACGGCGGGGGAGCCGCAGCGCCCGGGGACAGCAGCCCCCGTACCCCCACCGGCACCCACCCGCCCGCGTCCCACCGCAATGTCGCTGCCCCCACCATCACCACCGACGTCCCCGCCCGCCTCGACCGCCTCCCCTGGTCGCGCTGGCACTGGATGGTGGTCGTCGGCCTCGGCACGGTGTGGATCCTCGACGGCCTGGAAGTCACCGTCGTCGGCAACATCGCCGGCCGCCTGTCCGAGCACGGCAGCGGGCTGCCCATCTCGTCCGCGCAGGTCACCGGTGTCGCCGCGGCGCTGTACGTGGCCGGGGCCTGCCTGGGCGCGCTGTTCTTCGGGCGGCTCACCGACCTCTTCGGCCGTAAGAAGCTCTTCCTGATCACCCTGGCCGTCTACCTGGCCGCCACCGCCCTGACCGCGGTCTCCTTCTCCTCCTGGTGGTTCTTCCTCTTCCGCTTCCTGACCGGTTTCGGGATCGGCGGCGAGTACGCGGCGATCAACTCCGCCATCGACGAACTGATCCCCTCGGCCTACCGGGGCCGCGTCGATCTCGTCATCAACGGCAGCTTCTGGCTCGGCGCGATCGGCGGCTCCCTGCTGTCCATCGTGATGCTGGACACCGACATCTTTCCCATGAACCTCGGCTGGCGGCTGACCTTCGCGCTCGGCGTCGTCCTCGGCCTGGTCATCCTCCTCGTACGCCGCAGCGTGCCCGAGAGCCCACGCTGGCTGTTCATCCACGGCCGGGGTGACGAGGCGGATCGTCTCGTCACCTCCATCGAGAAGCAGATCACCAGCGAGAAGGGTGAGCGCCTCCCGGAGCCCGAGGGTGAGATCACCATCCACCCCCGCAAGAGCATCGGCTTCCTCGAAATCGGCCGCACCGTCTTCTCGCGCTACCGCCGGCGCGCCATCCTCGGCCTTGCCCTCTTCATCGGCCAGGCGTTCCTCTACAACGCCGTCACCTTCGGCTTCGGCGCCATCCTCACCTCGTTCTTCGACGTGTCGACCTCGCACACCGGCTACTTCTTCGCCGTCATGGCGGCCGGCAACTTCCTCGGCCCGCTCCTCCTGGGCAAGCTCTTCGACACCGTCGGCCGCCGCATCATGATCTCCGGCACCTACCTGCTCTCCGGCGTCCTGCTCTTCGCGACCGCCTGGCTCTTCGCGGCCGGCCATCTGACGGCCACCACGCTCACCGCCTGCTGGTGCGTGGTCCTCTTCTTCGCGTCGGCGGGTGCGAGCAGCGCGTACCTGACCGTCTCGGAGATCTTCCCGATGGAGACCCGGGCCATGGCCATCGCCTTCTTCTACGCGATCGGCACGGCCGCGGGCGGCATCAGCGGCCCCCTGGTCTTCGCCGAACTGACGGAATCCGGCGTGGCGGCCGACACCGCACTCGCCTTCTGCATCGGCGCCGCCCTCATGTGCCTGGCCGGCCTGACCGCCGCCTTCCTGGCCGTACGCGCCGAACGCCGCTCCCTGGAAAGCATCGCCAGCCCGCTGTCCACGGCCCCCGACACGTGACCGACCCCGCTGCCTCCCGTTCCCCTTCCCTCAGCCGCGACTTGGTGCGGCTCCTCCTGGTTTGGACAGATCATGAACGCGACACAGAAGTCTCTCGGCTCCCTGTCCGTCTTCCCGCTCTCCCTCGGAGGCAATGTCTTCGGCTGGACCGCGGACGAGCCCGAGTCCTTCGCCGTCCTGGACGCGTACGTCGCCGGCGGCGGCAACTTCATCGACACCGCCGACGTCTACTCGGCCTGGGCGCCGGGCAACAAGGGCGGCGAATCCGAAACCGTCCTCGGCAACTGGCTCGCCTCCCGCGGCAACCGCGACGAGGTCGTCATCGCCACCAAGGTCGGCGCGTACCCGGACCTCAAGGGACTCGCCCCCACCACCATCAAGGCCGCCGTCGACGCCTCCCTCACCCGCCTGCGCACCGACTACATCGACCTCTACTACACCCACTACGACGACGAGTCCCTCGCCGTCTCCGACTTCCTCCCGGCCCTCGACGACCTGGTCAAGGCCGGCAAGGTCCGCGAGATCGCCGCCTCCAACATCTCGGCCCAGCGCCTCGAAGCCGCCCTGACCTTCTCAGCCGACGAGAACCTGGCCCGCTACGTCGCCGTCCAGCCCCACTACAACCTGGTCTCCCGCGACACCTACGAAGGTGACCTCGCCGACACCGCCGCCCGCCACGGCGTTTCCGCCGTCCCGTACTACGCCCTGGCGTCGGGCTTCCTCACCGGCAAGTACCGCCCGGACAGCGACGTGAACAGCGCCCGTTCCGAGACGGCCGCCAAGCACCTGGCCACCGACCGAGGCCGCAAGGTCCTCGCCGCCCTCGACACGGTCGCCACCTCCCACCAGGCCGAACACGCGACGGTGGCCCTCGCCTGGCTCGCCGCCCAGCCCACGGTCGCGGCCCCCATCGCCAGCGCCCGCACAGTCGACCAGCTCCCCGCCCTCATGTCCGCCCCCGACCTCCACCTCACCCAGAACGACCTGACCCTCCTCAACGAGGCCTCGGCCTGACCACCCTTTCCCCCCGCGACGCAAAGGGCGGGTGCGTACCCCCTGGTACGCACCCGCCCTCTACCCGCGCGTGCTGGTACGCCCCCGCCCTTCACCCGCGCGTGCCAGGCCCCTCGCCCAAAACGGACCCAGCACCCCCGGCTACGCCCGTCGATCAGCTACAGCCCACGAAGCCGCCCCCACAACCCCCGCCACCGCAAACACCGAAGGCCAGGCCCCCACCTTCTTGGCCAACGGATGCGACCCGGCAAACGCCGCCACATAAGCCCCGCTCAACACCGCAGCAGCCTTCTTCCCCGCCTTCCGCTCCCACTCCCGAGCCGCCAAGGCCCCCGCCGCCGCCAGCGCCACCCCACCCAACGGCCGCTTCTTGGTCCAACGCGCCACGCCGAAACCACCTACGAGCCCCGTCACAGCCACCAACGAACTCGGCACCCGAGCCATGAGCATTACCTCCACATCAGGGACAACTCGACTAGCCCTTCGACCTTACGCTTGAGCCGTGATCACGGCTTTGGGGAGGTATCACGGCTTGCTCGGGTCGTGGAGATGCTGTGCCCAGTGGGAATCGGTGTGGGACTCAGGCCCAGCCTGCTCCTCGAACCTCGTCCAAGAACAGGCGCCACGCTTCTGTCCCGAAGGTGAGTACCGGCCCCTCCAAGCGCTTCGAGTCACGTACCAGCGTTATGGCATCGTCCGATATGGAGAACGTCTCGACGCAGTTGCCACCTGAACCATTGCTGTAACTGCTCTTGTGCCATGTGGGGAGCGAAGCCGTATTCATCAGGTCAGTCCTTATGTCATGAGCTGTCTGATCACATTGCTTGATCTCCGTGGGCTCAACGCCAGTGCGCGCAGGTTGTCGAACGACCTCGCGTAGCACGCGATGTCTTCCACCTGTTCCAGATAGACCGCGTCCGTCAAGCCATCGCGATACACGATGTCAGGGTCTTCCTGCTCGGGGAAGCCCAAGATCGTGTACGCACCGGTGGCGGGGTAACTTCCCGCGTCGAACGGCAGAACCTGCACGGTGACGTTCTTCAGGTGGGCCACGTCCAGGAGGCGTTCGTACTGGGCGCGCATCACGTCCTTGTCACCCACCGTGTGTCGCAGGGCGCTCTCATGCATGATCGCCCACAGGGTGGGGGCGTGCGGACAGGTCAGCAGGGCTTGGCGTTTCATCCGCACGGCGATCATGCGCTCGACGTCATCAGGGTGGGACTGTGACGTCGCCAGGTGCAGCTCACGTGCGTAGGCCTCGGTCTGCAGCAATCCGGGGACGAACTCGCATTCGTAAGTGCGCAGGCTGGAAGCGGCTGCTTCAAGCCCGACGTACACCGAGAACCACGAGGGAACGGCTGCCCCGTACGCGTGCCACCAGCCCCGGGTCTTGGACTGTTTCGCAAGCTCCTTCAGCAGCTCCCGAAGGTCGTCACTGGTCTCGTAGAAGCGGCAAAGGGCGTCGATGTCCGACGGTTGCACTCTGCCCTGCCCGGTCTCCATGCGGTTGACTTTGGAACCACTCCAGTCCAGGGCCTTTCCTACGTCGTTGCAGGTCAGCTTGTTGTCTTCGCGAAGACGCCTGAGTTCGATCGCGAGTCGGCGACGGCGTGCGGTGGGTGAACCAGCCATAGCAAACCTCCTTGTGACACCGGAGGTTCAGTCTTCCCGCCGCACCCGGACCGGCCAATCACTCGTTGGAGCGAATCCCTCCGTGCACATTGCATGGCGAGATGGGAGGCTGCCACGCTCTCACGCAGGGCGACCAACTACGCCCGACTGTCACCGATGGTGATCGTCTTGGCGTGCGCCAACGCGAGGGAGCTGGATCCATGAACTCCAACCACCGTCTGCTTCAACCTGGCTGGTCGAGCGACTTCATCGCCGAGCCTGAAGCGGTTCCTCACTTGAGACGACTCACCCGCGCCCGTCTGGAGGCGTGGGGGCTCTCTGACATCGAGGACACAGCCGAACTCTGTGTCAGCGAACTGATCACCAACGTGATTGATCACGTTGGAACTGGAGCCCCGACCACCCTCACTGTCTCGCTGAGTGCGGCACTTCTGCGCATTGAGGTACGAGACCCCCTGGGGACCCAGTTTTCCGAACTCCGCTCCTCCGCCCCCTCCGCAGAAACGGGGCGCGGACTCGGGCTCGTGAGCGCCTTGGCAGACCGGTGGGGAGTGGCGCCCACGTCCACAGGCAAGATCACGTGGTGTGAAATCGCCGCGTCCGCTGCCATGCCTCAGCGTGGCACGTGCGACCCGCAGATTCTCAAGGCTGACGCGCTACTGACCCTCTACGACTGCACGCCGGCGAGGGGTACCGCGCTGAGTGATCGTCTCCGCATGGCGACACGCGAAGAAGCGGCGACCGCACTGATCGTTGACCTTCTCTGGTGGCTTCGTGCCCACGGTCGTGATCCAGAGGAAGTTCTGGACAGGGCGCAGATGCACTTTGAAGGACAGTCGGGAGGTGCTGCTCAGTGGAACTGACGGATGCGGTAGTGGCAAAGGTCGCGGAGGAGTACGGAGGAGACGTAGCGAGCTGTGGTGACGCTCTCGACGTCGAGCTCGTCGTCATGGCGGGGCGGGCAGCTGGGCTGTTGGCAGACGTCGTGGTGCACCCATTGGTGCCGGCTGACGCCCGGGACGACAGCTTTGTGGTCGTGGTGTGTTTAGGCCCGAACGTGTCGGCCGTGTCGTTTCCCGTTCACGTGAAGGAGGTGACTCCGCCCCACCGTACAAGCGTGACGAGTGCTCTCCGATACACCCTGGGCAGAATCGGGCAGATCGCAGATCAGGTCATGGTGGAACATGCCCGGTGGAGCGGTCGTACCGAAGAGGCGAGCTAGGGCTGCCCTCGTGGCGAGTCGATCTCCCAACCTTTATGCCTGACTCTTGCCCCTCTGCACTTGCACTGCAAGAGCGTCGTCACCAGGCGCTGAAGGCTCGGTAGCTATCAAGGGGCCCCTTATCCACCCGTAATGGCTGAGTAGGTCCAAACATCTGCGGGCAGCGGGTGTTGTAGCTTCCAGACGACGCCCATGGGGTTGCTACCTTCGTGCGAGACATACTCGGCGGGGCCGAGCAGCATCCAAGGCTGTGGGCCGCCGATGTCGGTGGACTTATAGCGCCGGACGAACAACAGGACGTGAGAGCCCAGTTCCTTGTGACTTTGGTAGCGCTGCCCCGTCGGGGAAGACTCTGATGTCTGATTCTGGGACTCCCAGTGGAACAGCTCTGGGCTCATCGCGTAGTCCTTATAGCGCGTCTGTGGCGAGAAGTCTTTGTCGTCCTTCTCTAGTGTGATCAAGAGGGCGTCAGTCCTCATACCGGCACACCACTTCACGCCTTCGCGGAAGTGTCCAGGCTTGAAACCGTCCACCGCTGCTTGTCCTAGCGCAGGCAAGATTTCTTCTCGGCTGTAGGTAGCGTGCACGGTTAGGGGGACGGCGTTGTGGTCGCCACCCAGCGGGATAGGGTAGTGCTCGGTGTGCTCCAGGTTGTAACTGAGTACCTGCCTGAGCTCATCCCGGAAAGCGGTCTGTGGGCGAAGGGTCTCGAAACCTTGCGCGTAGTTAGCAAAGCCTCCCCCGAGCGGCCACAGGCAAAAGAAAAACATTCGAGCATAAGCCTGACTTACGGAATCGAGCACATCGTAGTGTGGTGCATCATCTTCGAGCATGCGTGAGTACGCTGCTACGCGCTGTGGGTCATCGACATGCAGAAACGCGGCCGTGCGTTTGAGGAGGGCTTCCTCACCCTCCGGTGCGCCATCGATCATCAGGCGGGCTCGCCTGAGCAGTCGTGTCCAGGAGTTGCCGGCCTTATAGATTTCTTTGAGCTCGCGCTGACTCTCTCGCAGGTAGGTGGTCAGCTTACGCTCGCTGTACGCTGCGACTTCCTTCGTTAGTTGGGATACATTAACGCCGACCTGACTCCTTACATTGTCGAGGATTCTTTCCTTGGACTTGCGGTCCAAAATGATTTGGCAGCCGGAGGGGAGTTGAGGGAAGTCGCGCTCAATGTGCTGTACCAGTCGGTTGCGAGTAAAGCTGGTCAGTGCGCGGAACTGTTCCTCGAAGCGAAACTCTTTTCGGTGCTGACCGATGAAGTCGAGCACCGTGAGTACAGCCTTGCTAGGTGCGCGACGCAGTCCGCGACCAAGCTGTTGCAAGAAGATGGTGGCGCTGGCTGTCGGCCGCAGCAGGAGCAGCGTGTCGACGCCTGGGACGTCCAACCCCTCGTTAAAAAGGTCCACAGAGAAAATGACCTGTAGGGTTCCGTTGCGCAGGTAAGTAAGCGCCTGTGCTCGCGTGGTGGTTGGTGTCTGGCCATCGAGCGCAACGGCGGCGAAGCCTGCCTTGCAGAAGAAGTTGGCCATGAAGTGCGCATGGTCCACCGATACGCAAAATCCCAGGGCCTTCATGGCGCTGGGGTCAGCCACTTTGTCCTGGACGGCTTTGATGATGAGGCGTGCACGCGCATGATTTCCAGTGAACAGATTGTTCAATTCGTTACTGTCATAGGCGCCACGTTTCCAGGTGATCGCTTCCAGGTCTGTGCTGTCCGCGACGCCGAAATAGTGAAAGGGGCTGAGTAAATCATTTTCCAGTGCTTCCCACAGTCGCATCTCGGCTGCGATGCGTCCGTCGAAATACTCGTCTTGGACATTTCGGCCATCCAGTCGTTCGGGTGTTGCCGTGAGACCAAGGAGCTCAGTCGGCCGAAAGTAGTCGATGATGCGCCGGTAGGTTTTGGATACTGCATGATGGAACTCGTCGATTACGATAATGTCGAAATGGTTCGGGCTGAGGCGATCGAGCGTTGTGCCGTTGAGTGACTGCACGCTGGCGAAAACGTGCGTCCATTCCTGTGGCACTGCACCACCTACGTGTAGCTCCCCAAAATTGGCGTCGTCCAAGGCCTCTTGGTAAGTGCGAAGGGACTGCTTCAAAATCTCCTGGCGGTGCGCAACGAAAAGAAGCTTAAGGGCGCGGTCACCGCTTTGGTGCTTCAGGGTGCGGTAGTCGATTGCCGCCATAACAGTCTTTCCGGTGCCGGTTGCTGCTACCAGCAGATTTCGATGCCGGCCGTGGATCTCTCGCTCGATGCGTAGGCGCTCGAGCATGTCTTGCTGATGCGGGTAGGGGCGGAGTTCCAATCCGGAAAGGCTGATGGGGGGATTTCCCGTTCGCTCTTTTCCGCTTGCTCGGGCCAGAGCCTCCTGGAGGCGCTCGCCATCGGTTGCTGGATTGTATGACTCGAATGCTGGCTCGGCCCAGTAAGAATCAAATGTGGCCTCAAACTTCTTCAAGACCGCGGGTGTGGCTACTGACGACAACCTGACGTTCCATTCCAACCCGTCCAACAAGGCGGCCCGGGATAGGTTTGAGCTTCCGACGTATGCGGTGTCATAGCTGCTATTTCGGCGGAAGAGCCATGCCTTGGCATGCAAGCGCGTGGACCGGATCTCGTAGTTGACCTTGACTTCGGCATTGAATTCTTCGACTAGCCGGTCAAGTGCTCGGCGTTCAGTGGCGCCGATATAGGTGGTGGTGATGACACGTATGGGAACTCCACGCCCACTCGCCGCCTTGAGGGACTCCTCCAGAACGCGCAACCCGTGCCATTTCACGAACGCACAAATAAAGTCGATGCGGTCCGCCGTAGCCAGCTCGGCGCGCAGCTCGTACCCCAAGTTTGGGTCCTCTGGGGAGTTGGTGATCAGCGCGCTCTCGGAGAGAGGGGTAGCGGGGCGCACTGCGTAGGTTCCTGCTTCGTCCAGTCCAGCGATGGCGGTGAGCTGGCGAGGGCCATCTGCGATGAGTTCGATCCAGTCCTTGGCGCTGTCGCGTGAGCGGAGCGACGCCAAGATGAGGTTGGCCTCGTCGACGCGCTGCTCGGGGGGCAAGGACGCCAAGACAGCTCGCACGGTGTCAGCGATGTGGCGAGCGAGTACGTGGGGAGCGGATTGGTCACCCACCTGCTGCTCAGCCGCGTGCCACCCGCTGTCTTGAAGTTCCTGAATCCGCTGCTCAAGGCGCGTGGTGATCAGCCGCTCGTACAAGCCGGGAACAGGTGCTGCTTGGTGCACGGGACGGCTGCTCACAGTGACATCTCCTTCTCGCCTACTAACGCCTTGGTTGTACCAGTGCCAACTGACAAGAAACGGCAGGTTGATCAAGAGTGGTGCCGCATCTGTCACGCAGGTGGCTTGAAGCCGCCGAGTTCTGGCTGTTTGTGATCGAACTTGTCTAGTGTCTGCGCATGGAGATACGGAACTTGCTCATTGAGGTGGCCCACACCTACGACGCCAGCCACCCGAACAAGACTTCGATCGGGGTGCCTGCTCAAGATCTGCTCCGTGCGGCTGGCGACCATCTAGGCCCCCTCTTGCCAGGCGAGCTTGTGGCGGAGGGGTACGGCGGCAGTGGTGGACCTAGTAGTACGCCGTGGATCGGGTTCTTCGACCCAGCGATCACTCGTGACCCCAAGGTCGGGCTCTACCTTGCCTACATCTTCGCGGCAGACCTGAAGACGGTGACCCTCACGCTGCAGCAGGGCGTGACAGCTTTGGGTCATCAGCTGGGGCGAGGCAAGAAGCGTCGGGATTACCTGGCGGATCGAGCGCGGGGACTTCGGGAGCGGCTCCCGCAGGACTCAGTCGCGGGGTGGGACGTGCGGCCATCGTTCAAGTGCTCCGTGGATAGAGCGTTGGCGTACGAGGCAGGCAGCGTCGTCGCGCGCGTGTATGACGTCGAGGCCATGCCGACTGAAAAGATATTGCGGGAGGACCTTTGGCATCTAGCGGATGTTCTCCAGAACGCGGCGATGGTGGAAAAGGGGCTCAGCGAGCAGCGAAGCTCCGGCAGGCGCCATGTCGAGTTCGTAGCAAAGAAGACCAAGCAGCCACAGGGGTTGGAGCGCTTCCGTCCGAAAGACGCCAGTGATTACATAGCGCACCTCCCGGCGCGCACCCTACAGAAGACCCGCCGTCACGAGCAGCTGATTGAGGCGTTCGGGGGCGAGGTTGTAAGGCGAGGGTTTGACCCAGCTAACGAAGGCGTACACCCAAGAGACCTGATGCTACGGAAGGGCGGAACAGAGTGGTTGGTCGAAGCGAAGACCGTCACGCTAGGAAACCCTACGAAGGCGGTGCGTGAGGCAGTTGCTCAACTCCTTGAGTACAGCTATTTCCTCCATGAAAAGGCTGACGGTTCGCAGCCGAACTTGCTCGCGCTCTTCACGGAAGAGATTGGGGCATACGTCGACTACCTGGAACACCGCGGTATCGCGTCTGTCTGGCGGACCCCCACAGGGTGGGCGGGATCGACATCTGCCATAGCCGCTGGGCTGGTCGGTTAGGGGGCACCGCGCGAAGGAGCTAGCGGAAGCGCTAAGGGGAGTGGGTTGGCCGGTGCGTCGTATGCAGGGCCTGGAGCAGGGCTGGGTGGGCCACTGGCTTGTGGTGCCACAGGTGGTGGAGGAGGGTGCGTTCCTGGGTGGGGAAGTCGGGGGTGGGGCCGGTGCGGTGGGCTCGGCGGCGGAGGAAGGCGAGGGAGGTGGCTACGGCGGCGTATTCCGTCACGGCGCGGGCGGCGGCGGGGCCGTGGGTGCGGCGGGCGATGTCGCGGGCCACTGAGCGGGTCTTGAGGGAGGAGAGGGAGATCGGTTCGGTGGGGGAGAGCCAGCCGGTGGCGACGTACGGGGGGAGGTAGGTGCGCAGGGCGAGGAGCTCGCGGTGGCGGGCCCAGACGGCGAGCCAGGTCAGGGCGGCGAAGACCGGCAGCATGAAGAGGCCGTAGACGGTGATGAAGCCGAGGTCGCCGAGGGTGGTCGCGGCGTTCCAGATGGCGTGCAGGAGGACGGCGGTGGCCAGGCCGACGAAGGGCAGGGCCAGGCGCAGCGGCCGGCGGTGGGGGTAGCTGGTCGCGGCTATGCCGAAGGCCAGGCCGGTGAGCATGGTGAACAGGGGGTGGGCGAACGGGGAGAGGATGATGCGTACGAAGAAGGTCGCGGCGGTCAGGGAGTCGAGTCCGGTGTGGCCGAGGGACTGGTCCTGGCCGAAGGCGTTGCCCAGGTAGAGAACGTTCTCGGTGAAGGCGAAACCGGTGGCCGTGATGCCGGCCAGGACGAGGCCGTCCGTGATGCCGTCGAAGTTCTGGCGGCGGAAGAGGAAGAGCAGGACGACGGCGGCCGCCTTGACCGTCTCCTCGATGATCGGGGCGAAGACGGTCGCGCCCCAGGTCTTCGCGTCGTCCGGGGAGAGGGTGGAGAGGTTGTTCTCCAGCCAGTTCGTGGCGAAACCGTTGGCCAGGAGGGCTACGAGAGTCGCCGCGCAGGCGCCCCAGGCGAAGGCGAAGAGCAGGTTGCGGCGTGGTTCGGGATCTATGCGGTCCAGCCAGCAGAAGCCGGCTATGAGGACGGGTACGGGGAAGACGGCCAGGCCGAGGCCGACGAGGAACCCTTGGGTACCGGTCTGCTGGCGGACCATCGCCAGGATGATCACGCCGGAGAGGGCGAGGAGCGAGAAGAGGGCGACGGCGCGGGCCGTCCTGCTGTGCCAGGGCGCCGGGCGGCGGCGCGGTGCGTAGTGCCACTGCGCCGCCGCGGGCGACGCGGCGGGGCCGGCGTGGCGCGGGTCGGGCGCGTACGCCGGTTTCGGCGGAAGCGGAGGCGGCTGCGGCGGATTCACCCATCGACCCTAACCACCGCGGGGCGGACTATGCCGGGAGCCGCCGGAAGAGGAGGTCGTGGACGACATGGCCCTTGTCCAGGCCCTGTCCCTCGAACTTGGTGAAGGGACGGAAGGCCGGGCGCGGGGCGTAGCCGGAATGCTCGTTCGCGAGGGTGGGCTCGGCGGAGAGGACTTCCAGCATCTGTTCGGCGTACGGCTCCCAGTCGGTCGCGCAGTGGACCAGCGCGCCCGGGGCGAGCCGCGTCGTGACCAGGGAGAGGAACTCGGGCTGGATCAGGCGGCGCTTGTGGTGCCGCTTCTTGGGCCACGGGTCGGGGAAGTAGACGCGCAGACCGGCGAGGGAGGCGGGGGCGAGCATCTCGCGGAGCAGGATGATCGCGTCGCCGTTGGCCACCCGGATGTTGGTCAGGCCGTTGCGCTCCGCGAGGCCGAGCAGGTTGCCCTGGCCCGGGGTGTGGACGTCGCAGGCCAGGATGCCGGTGTCCGGGTCGGCGGCGGCCATCTGTGCCGTGGCCTCGCCCATGCCGAAGCCGATTTCGAGGACGACGGGGCGGCCCTCGAAGAGCTGGTCCAGGTCGATCCGGGAGAGGCCGTCGATGTCCAGGCCCCACTGGGGCCACAGGCGTCGCAGGGCGTCCGCCTGGCCGGGGGAGACCCGGCTGCGGCGCGGCTGGAAGGAACGGATCCGCCGCTCGTGGTGCGAACCGGCCGGGTCGGCCGCCGGGCCGGTGCCGTCGGGGAACATCGGCTTGGGGGCGGGGCGGGAAACCTGCTGGTGCGCCGAGGCCGGCGCTGCGTCGTCCTGCCCGGGACGCTCGCCCGGGGCCGCGGCATCGGGGCCGGGAGCAGGGCCGGGGGCGGAGGCAGGGCGGGGCTCAGCGGCGGGGCCGGGCCGGGCGGCGGGGCCGGATTCGGGGGTGGCGGAGTTCTCGGACACAGTGGGTCGATTCTACGGGCGGGGGAGTGGGGGAGCGGGGAAGAGGAGCGGTGGGGACGGGGCGGGGCGGGCCGCCCTCCCGCATCAGTCGCCCGCCGGCGGCCTCACCCCGTCGTCTCCAGCATCGCCAGTGCCCGCCCGGCTATCTCCCTCCCGATCGGCAGGGAAGCCGTGGCCGCAGGGGACGGGGCGTTGAGGACGTGGACGGCGGACGGGGACTCGGTGATGAGGAAGTCGTCGGCGAGGGTCCCGTCGGGCAGGACGGCCTGGGCGCGGACGCCGGCGGGGGCGGGGCGCAGGTCCTCTTCGCGGACGGCCGGGAGCAGGCGGCGGACCGCTTCGGTGAAGGCGCGGCGGGAGAGGGAGCGGTGCAGTTCACCGGTGCCGTAGCGCCAGTGGCGGCGGGCTATGTGCCAGGAGCCGCGGTACGTCAGGGTGCCGGCCAGTTCCGCGGGGCGGACGGTGCGCCAGTCGTACCCCTCGCGGGCGAGGGCGGGGACGGCGTTGGGGCCGATGTGGACGGAGCCGTCGATCCCTCGGGTGAGGTGGACGCCGAGGAACGGGAAGGCGGGGTCGGGGACCGGGTAGACCAGGCCGCGCACCAGGGAGGCGCGGGCCGGGGCGAGGGTGTAGTACTCGCCGCGGAAGGGGACGATGCGCATGGCCGGCGCGTCGCCCGCCAGGCGCGCGATGCGGTCGCAGTGCAGGCCGGCGCAGTTGACCAGGGTGCGGGCGCGGACGACGGTGCCGGCGGAGGTGCGCACCGCGACCCGGCCGGGACGGCGGCCGATGGTGGTGACCTCGCTGCCGTACGCGATGCGGGCGCCCGCGTCCGTGGCCAGGGCGGCGAAGCGCCGGGCGACCGCGCCGAAGTCGGCGATGCCGGTCGTACCGACATGGATGGCGGCCAGGCCGCTGACCTCCGGTTCGTACGTCGCGAGCTGCGCCGGGCCCAGCTCGCGGACCGGAATGCCGTGTTCCCGGCCGCGCTGGATGAGGCTGTGCAGGCGGGGCAGTTCGCTGCGGTCGGTGGCGACGATCAGCTTGCCGGTGACCTCGTGCGGGATGTCGTGGTCCAGGCAGAACTTGATCATCTCCGCCGAGCCCTGGAGCGCGAAGCGGGCCTTCAGGGAGCCGGGCGGGTAGTAGATGCCACTGTGGATCACGCCGCTGTTCCGGCCGGTCTGGTGCCGGGCGGGGCCCGGCTCCTTCTCCAGGACCACCACGCGGGTGCCGGGAGCGGCGCGCGTGATCGCGTAGGCCGTCGAGAGTCCGACGATGCCGGCTCCGATCACCAGCACGTCGCAGTCGTACGCCGTCACAGCACCTCCCCTGGAATCAGACGTATCCCATCATGACGCGGGGGTCTGACAACGGGCCGGGAGAGCGGCGGGGACGCGTCCGCGCCCAGGCCCCCGCCCGCGTGCACACTCAGGATCACGCCCGCATCCGTACCCAGAATCACGTTCGCATCCGTACTCACACTCGTACGTTTCCGTACCTGCCCCCGCGCCCGCCTCCGTACCCGTGTCGCGCCTGCCTCCGTACCCGTGCCCGCGCCTGTCTTTGTACCTGTGTCCGCGCCCGCCTCGTGTCCGTGTCCGTACCTGTCGTCGTGCCCGTGCCCGCTCTACGCCGGTGCCACGAGCAGCGGCCGGGCCCGTTCGCGCAGCTCCACGACGCGGGGCTCGTCACCGTACGGTTCGAGGCGGTGCAGGAGATCACGTACGTACTCGGTCGTACGGGCCGACGAGATGCGGCCGGCCACCTCGACCGCCCGGGTGCCGGCCGCGCAGGCCGCGTCCAGGTTGCCGGACTCCAGCTCGGCCACGGCGGAGACGACGAGCCGCAGCCCGTGCGAGCGGACGTACTCCTCCGTGGGGCGGGACAGCGCCTGCTCCGTGAAGCGGCGCACCTGGCGGGGCAGCCGCAGGTCCCGGTAGCACTCGGCGGCGTCGGCGGCGAATCGTTCGTACGAGTAGAAGTCCAGCCAGGACGGGTCGGGGTCGCCCTCCCGGGAGCGCTCCAGCCAGCCCTCGGCGGCCTTCAGGGCCACCTCGCAGGCGCGCGCCTCGTTGGCCTTGGCCTGCGCGCGTGCCTCCACCAGGCGGAAGAAGCTCATCGTGCGGGCGGTGGCCAGGCCGCGGTTGCGTTCGAGGGCGGCCTGCGCCAGGTCCACGCCCTCGTCGGCGAAGCCGCGGTAGGTCGCCTGGAGTGACATCGAGGCCAGGACATATCCCCCCAGTGGGACGTCGGCGGCGGCCCGCGCCAGGCGCAGCGCCTGGATGTAGTAGCGCTGGGCCGCCTCCTGCTGCCCGGTGTCGAAGGCCATCCAGCCCGCGAGGCGGGTCAGTTCGGAGGTCGCCCCGAACAGCGCGCGGCCCACCTCGTCGCTGTACGAGGCGAGGAGCAGCGGCGCCGCGTCGACCCGCAGGCACTCGGGCACCATCGAGGAGCGCCAGTCACCGCCCCCGTACTTGGAGTCCCAGCGGCGGGCGTCCTCGGCGGCCTCGCGCAGCTTGGTGACGTCGCTGTGTCCCACGTGCAGCGGGGCGGTGTCCGACCCGGGGGCGCCGTCCTTGCCCGTCGCGCCGTTGCCGTCCCGTACTTCCCGCAGGTCAGGTGCTTCGCGCGCGACGGAACTGTCGGCCGGGGATATCAGCCACCGCGAGGCGGGTGTCGCGTACGCGCTCACCGAGAAGGACCCGGCCAGACTCTGCCAGATGCCCCCGCCACCGCGCCGTCCGGCCAGGTCGAGGCGGTACAGCTCGGTCGCGGACCGGACCGCGGCGCCCACGTCGCGCGGGAAGGCGAGGCCCACCTCGGGGGCCGGGTCGGCGTCGGCCAGGCCGATCTCGTGGAGCGGCACCGGACGGCCGAGCTTGCCCGCTATCGCGGCCGCGATCAGATGGGGCGCGGCGCCCTGCGGCACCATGCCCTTGGACACCCACCGGGCCACCGACGTCTTGTCGTAGCGAAGCGTCAACCCGCGCTGCGCCCCCAGGTCGTTGACCCGGCGGGCGAGCCCGGCATTGCTGATCCCCGCGAGGGCGAGAACGGTGCCGAGCTTCTCGTTCGGCCCGCGTATATCCCTTGACATGCGCACCCCTCGACACAGCGACGGCAGCCCCGGTACCCCGGGGCACGCGTCCACCCAGAGTAGTTCGCCGAATCCCTACCGTTAAGGCCCGATGTCCCGGATGGCGGGTTTCAAGTCCAAGCGCCCGCAGGGGGTTTGGCATGTGCTCCGGGTACGTGTTGCCGTGCGCCCGTGTGTGCGCGCTGGCCGGGTTGGTGCGGGAGCGCTTCCATGAGACCTGCGTGGGTCGGCCCGCTGCACTGGATCCAGTGGGCTGGGGGACACCGCCGCCTCATTCCCCGCGGGTGGCGGTCCGGTCCGGGGGGCGAGTCCCGCCTCCCGGACTGTCGCATTTCGCGGGAAGGGCCCGCCGGGACGGCCTGGGGGGTGCCTGCTCGGCCGCAGCGGCTTCCGGGAGGGCGCCCGGCCGTTCGGCGCGGCGTCCCGAGGGCGCGTCCGGGTGCCCGGCGGGGCGGGTCCGGTGGCCGCCCGGTGGGTGATCGGCCGCGCTCCGGGCGCCCTGGCCGGTATCGGGCCAACTGCGCCGGGCCGCACAGATTTTGGCTGAAAATCGACGTAGCTGGGTTTGCTTTCGGGAGCGGGGTGAGCGGGGTGTGCAGGGTGTGCGGGGCTGCCGCTCTTTCGCGGGGGATCGCCGACGGGTGTCGCTGACTGGATGGCTGGGCCGGCTGGCTGGACTTGCTGAGCGGCCTTACTGACCGGCCTTACTGGCCGGTCTGGCGGACTGGTCTGACGGGTCGGTCCCGCTGAACTTCCCCGCTTAGCCCTCGAATCCGAGCCCGAACCAGGTCGAGCCTGATCCAGTCCGAGTCCGAGTCCGAGTCCGATCCAGTTCGAGCTCGGGTACGCATCCGAGCCGGGTACGAGTCCGGTCCCGGACCCGATCCCGCCCCCCAAACCCGAACCCCCTCTCGAACCCGCGGCCTCGCACCCGCCCGGCCCGGCCCGCGCTCGATAACGTCTTCCGAACACCCCCGTACCCAGGCTCTCCTCGGCACCTCCCGAAGGCCGCTGTCGTGGCAGCATGGTCCGCACAACAGCTTGGCAACGGCTTGGCAATCCGCTGTGCGGGGCGGCGGTCCGGTCCACCCTGCCGACCGTCAGGGCGATCCTGAGGTGGTGGGCGGGTGTCCGCCCGGGCGGACGGACGGGGGCCGCCCGGCGGCGGCGAACAGGGTGGAGGCGGCGATGCGCTGGTTGGTGGGGTGGAGCAGTACCGGCACGGGACCGGCCCCCACCGAGGAGGCCCGCACGGTCCTCCCCGTAGGCGCCCAGCTCCTGTGGGGCGACCCCGACCCGCTGTGGGCGGTCGGCGACTGGCGTGCCGACGAGGTGCGCGTCGTCCAGGCCGACGCCGAGACCCGGCTCGCCGTCTTCGGCGTCTGCGGCGCCACCGACGATCAGCTACGGGTCGGCCTCTTCGCGGCCCGTGGGGGCGCGTTGCGCCACCTGACCGCTTGGCCCGGCAGCTACACGGCCGTCGTACAGGTCGGCAGGCGCGTGACGGTCACCGGTGACCTGGCGGGCGCGCGGCCGGTCTTCCACACCCCGTGGGCGGGCGGTACGGCGTACGCGACCGCCGCCCTCCCGCTCGCCGACCTGATCGAGGCGGGCCTGGACGTCGGGCACCTGGCCGCGCTGCTGGCCTGCCCGGACGCGCCCGAGGCGCTCGGCGCCGGTACCCCGTACGAGGGAGTGCGACGGGTACCGCCCGGCCATGCGCTCGTCCTCCGCGGCGGTAGCTGCGACATCACCTCCTACGAGCCGACGTCGTCGCTCGCCGTCGCCGCGCCCCAACTGCCACCGGAGCAGGCCGTCGACGGCGTGCGCGACGCGCTGGTCGAAGCCGTACGGGCGCGGCTGTCCGGGCCCCGGCACGCACCGGACCCGGACGGCCTGAACGGCCTGGACCCCGGCCCTGTCCCGGGCATGGGCCCGGCCGAACGGCGGGCCGCGCGCGGCGCGCCGGCCCCCGGCGTCGGTGCCGACCTCTCGGGAGGCAGCGCCTCCGCCACTCTGGCCCTGCTCGCGGCCGGACTGCCCGGAGTGCCCGGCACGGTCAACGGACGGGGGGAGCGCCTTCTGGCCGTCACCTTCAACGACCGTGCCACCCATGGGGGCCGCCCGTACCGCGAGGCCGAACTGGAGCGGGCCCGCAGCATCGCCGCCAACCCGCGCCTCCACCACGTCGTCGTCGCGGCGGGCGAGGAAGCCCTCCCGTACGCGGACCTGGAAGGCGGGCCGCTCACGGACGAACCGGGGCCGTCGCTCATCACGGCCGGACGCCACCGTCGGCGGCTGCTGGCGGGCAGCGCGGACCACCTCGTGGGCGCCGGTGCGCGGCAGGTCCTGGACGCGCACCCGGCCCGCCTCGCCGACCTGCTCCTGGACCGCCGCAGACGCCATCTGCTGCGGCCTGTCACGGCACTGGCCAAGGCCGACGGGCCGCTGTCCCAGTCGGCGCTGGTGCCGTTCACCGTCTACCGGGCCGCGCGCAAGCTGGCCCGTACGACGTACGGGGCGGGCATCGCCGACACGGCGACGCGTCTGAGAGAGCGGCAGTTCACCGATGAGCCGGTGGCGGGCGGCGGGGCGGTGGACGCGTCCTTGGCGGCGCTCTCCTGGTGCCGGCCCGGGCCCGCGGCGCGGTGGCTCACAGGGGAGGCGCTGGCTGAAGTATCGGTTCGTCTGAATGCCGCGGCCGTCCGGACACCCTCCGTGGGGCGGCCGGGGGAACGCCGGGCCCGCGCCGCGCTGGCCCGGCACGCGGCCGACCACCGGATCTTCGAACAGGCCGTCGAGGTACGCAACCAACGCCTGCACGCTCCCTTCCTCGACAACCAGGTGGTGCTGGCCTGCCGGGCGCTGCCGGACACCCTGCGCGTCCAGCCGGGGGCGCGGGCGGCCGTGCTGCGTGCTGTCCTGTCCGGCGCGGGCGTCCGCGACCTGCCGTCCGGCTGGGGCGCCACGTCCCACATCACGCACGCGGCAGCCGTACGGGCCGGGCTGCGCACCTCCATCGGAGACGTGGTCGGCCTCTTCGACGCACCGCTGCTCGCCGACGCGGGACTGGTCGAGGCCCGGGTCGTACGGAAAGCCCTGCGCGCGGCGGCCGAAGGCGCCCCGCTCCCCCTGGACGGGCTCGCCGAACTCGTCTCCACCGAACTGTGGCTGCGTCGCCTGCTGGCCCGGCGCGGCACCTGCTGGACCGGCACGGCCGCACCCCGCCAGCGGGCCGTGGCGGGCGGGGTGTCGCCGCGACCGAGCCTTTGAGGGGATGGGCGAGGGGGACGGGCCAGGGGGGCGAGCCTGCTGGGTACGTCGGGGTGACGGGACGGGACCGCAGCGTCGATACGGTGGCGGTTCGTTGACACGGGTGCGGTGCGTCGTCGCGGCAGGGGACCGACGATACGGGTGCGATGCGTCGTTACGGTGGGGGATCGACGATACGGGTGTGCGTCGGTACGGCGGCGGATCGACGATATGGGCGCGGTACGTCGGTACGGCGGCGGATCGTCGAAACGGGTGTGCCGCGTCGTGACGGTGACGGTTCGCCGATACGGGTACGTCGCGTCGGGACGGTAGCGGATAGCCGACACGGCAGCGGTTCGCCGACACGGCAGCGGTTCGCCGACACGGGACCGGTTCGCCGATACGGAACCGACCCGCCGCTACGGGCCCGGTTCCGATACAGAGCCGACCCGTCGCCGCAGCCACGCCCCGTCGCTACGGCGGCACCTCGCCGCTACAGCCCCGTCGCGCCACGACCGCACCCGTCAGCGGCAGGTGATCTGTGACTGGGCCCAGTCGCCCAGGAACATCACGGTGTGGGACGAACCGGGCTCGACCACCAGCCGCAGCGTCCTGTGCCCCCGCAACGGCACATGGACCGGGACGGCGGGCTGTCCGCCGCGTACGACTCCCGAACGCCAGAGTCGCTGCCCGTCCGCGTACACGGAGAAGCGCAGCGCCCCGAGGCCGAGCCCCATGTCGTCCACGCCTGCGAACGCGTCGTACGCCGTGCACTGCCGGTTCAGGTCGATGGTCACGGAGGACGGCGCGTGCACGGTCACCCCGTGCCGGAACGTCCTGCCGCCGATGCTCAGCCCCTGCCGCTGCCACAGCCAGCTACTGTCCGCCATGCGCACTTCGGGCTTCGTGCCGTCCCCCACGAGGTCCCACGTCAACTTGTTGATCTGGTACGGGGACGGAGCGGGCGCCGGCGGGGTCGGCGTCGGCCTCGGGGAGTGGGCGGGCGGGTCGGCCGGTGCGGGGGTGTGCGGTGGCTCGGGTGCGGGGGTGGGCGAGGTTTTCGTCGGTGCGGGAGTCGGGGTCGGGGACGGTGTCGGCGTCGGTGTCGGTTCCGGCCGGGAGGAGGCGGTGGGGCCGGGCGTCGGCTTCGGGGACGCGGGGGCGGGCGCCGGGGGCGGCTGCTCCGGCGCGCCCTCCGGCGGTTCCGAATAGGGAGGCGGCGGCGCGACCGAGGCCGCTCCGGGCTGCTTGGCCTGCGTACGGGGCGACGGCTGCGGGTCCCCGATCAGCGCCAGGGCGAGCGCGGCACCCACCACGATCACCAGTCCCGCGCCGATCGCCACCTTCGCGGGCGCGCCGAGCCCCTCGCCCACCGCGGCGCCCGCACCACCGGTCCCACCAGCAGCGCCCGCCCCTGCCGCCCCACTCGCTCCCGTAGCCCCTCCGGCCCCCGCAGCAGCCCCTGTCCCCGCAGGTGCCCCCGCGCCCGCACCCCCGGCCGCCCCCGCACCCCCGGCCGCCGCGGCCGCCCCGGCTCCCGCCGCGGCGCCCGCGCTGCCGACCCCCACCACGGCCGCGGCCCCCTTGACCGCGTACCCGGCCGCGAACCAGCCGATGACCGCCACCGGAAGGACGACCCGGATGTGCTCGTTGACGTCCGCGACCTCCGAGGCCGCCGTACGGCACCGGGCGCAGTCCTCCAGATGCTTGCGCAGCCCGCGCTCCGCCCGCATCCGCAACCCGCCGCGGGCGTACGCGCCGAGCCGGTCCGCGTACCGGGCGCAGTCGCCCTCGGCGGTCAGCGAACGGCTCACGTGCGCCTGAAGGTACGCCTGCTTGAGGCCCTCGCGCGCACGGTGGGCCAGTACGGCGGTGGCGTTGGCCGACAACCCGAGCAGCGGCGCGACCTCGCTCGGTGACTCCTCCTCGATCGTGGTGTGCCACAGCACGGTCTGGTAGCGCTCCGGCAGGCTGCGGAACGCCCGTACGGCCATGGACTGCTCGGCTTCGTGCATGGCGCGGACGTCCGCGCCGAGGTCGAGCGTGTCGTCGTCCAGCGTGGTACCGGCGGCCGTGACCGCGAACGCGGCGAAGTCCTCCACCAGTTGCTCGCGCTTCGCGGTCCTCCCCCACGCCGCGGCCACCCGGCGGACGGTGGTGAGCAGATAGGCGCGTACGGACGAGTCGGGGCCGGAGCCGCCGCGTACGGCCTGGAGGGTACGGGCGAAGACCTCGCCGGTGAGGTCGTCGGCGGTGTGCGCGTCCCGGCAGCAACTGCGCGCGTAGCGCCGTACGGCGTCGGCGTGGCGGCGGTACAGCTCCTCGTACGCGCTGTCGTCGCCGCTCCGCATACGGTCGATCAACTCGCGGTCCGCGGGGAGGGGGGCGGGCTGCGCCGCCGGCGTTCCCGACGTCTCCGGTCCGTCCGCTTCCGCAGAACCGTCCCGCCTCGCTGAGCTGCCGGTTCCGGCCGTCTTCGGGCGGCTCGGCTTCCGGTGGGCGCCCCGGCCCTTCGCGTCCCGCGCGCCTCTCAGCTCCCGCGATGCACTTCGCTCCCGCGCGTCCGCCGGCTCTGAAGCCTTCCGCCGCTCCCGCTGCTGAGGCACGTTGCGTTCGGCCGTTCCGGGCCGGTAATCGTCCTCGGCCCGGTCGTGCCGTTCCACGGAACACCCCGGAGAACCCGCGCTCAACGGCTCCGCGCCCAACGGCTCCGCGCCACCCACCCCGTACGGACGCTTCTGCCCGGGGACTTGAGGGCCCCGCTCCCCGCCCCGCTGCCCGCCGGGCTCACCGCCAAGCCGCTCGTCCCGCCGCTCGTTCCGCCCGTCCACACCCATCGCCGAGGCCCCCGAACACGCCGTCGCTGCGGTAACACCGCGCAAGCGTGTCACAGACGCCCCCTTCGGCCGGTCCGGCAAGCACACCAACCACTCGTCCGGGGGCAGTACACGGACGGCAGCACTAGAGGTCACTCGTACGGGGAATACTCGTCCGTCCGCGCCCAGGGCCCCGCGCCCATGACCCGGCGCCCAGGACACAGAACGGGGCGCGGCGCCGGCCCGCAGCCGACCCCACGCCCCGCCCGTCCGATCACAGGCTGAGGCCACTCAGCCTTGCTCAACCAAGCCGAGCCCAGCTCAACTCAGCCAAGCTCAGCCCGAGCCGAGCCAAGCTCAGCCCAGCCAAACCCAGCTCACCCCTGCTCAACAGGCCGCGACCGCAGCCCCTCCAGCAGGATCTCCAGCAGCCGGGCCGAGGCGGCCTGCTGCTGGGCCGGGTCGGGCAGGGACGGCGCGCCCGTGGCGATGACGAGCAGCACGTCGGCCACCGTCACGTCCGCGCGCAGTTCGCCCGCCTCGCGTGCCCGCTCGACGAGCTGCCCGACGACCTCCAGCAGCGCCTGGGCGCCACCGTCCGCCGTGGTCTCGCCCGGCCCGTGCGGCGCCTCCAGCGTGCCGGTGACGGCCGCGCCGCGCGGGGACACGCCGTTCGGAACGCCGGCGGGCACCCCGTTCGGCACCGTGGCCGGGACGTCCGAGACCTCGGCCCCGGGGACGCCGCGCTGTGCGACCACGCGGAACTCCGCGGGGACGCCGGACGCCGACGCGCCGGGCCCGTCCGCGGGAAGGTGCGCCGACCCGGCCGGCACGTCCGCCGGACCGGTCGGCACGCTGTCCGGCCCGTACGCCTGACGCTGCTGCGGAACCCGGGCCTCGGCGGCACCGGGAACCGAACCGGAAGCGGCAACCGCACCGGCACCGGTACCGGCACCAGGCGTGCCCTCCGGAACCGGAGCGCTGGCGCTCACCCGCAATATGCTCGGTGGCAGCAGCCGCCCGGCACCGGAGGCGACCGACGTCCGCAGGAAGCGCGAGAGCGCCGACCACGGGTCGTCCTCCTGGCCGAGCGCCGTACGCGCCTGGTCGGTGAGCCGGGAGGTCTCCTCCTCGGCTATTCGCCTGACCAGCACGTCCTTGCTCGGGAAGCGGCGGTACACCGTCCCCACCCCGACGCGGGCACGCCGCGCCACGTCTTCCATGGGCGCGCCGTACCCCAGCTCGCCGAAGACCTCGCGAGCCGCCCGCAGGACGTGCTCAAGATTGCGCTGTGCGTCCACGCGCAGCGGTGTGCTCCGGCCGCCGGCACCGGAGTGCGCGGTGTGCGGGTGCGTGTGCGTGGTGCCGTTTCCCCTGCCCTCCGCAGCGTGCGCGGTGGCAGTTACGGCAGTCGGCCATTGAGAGCCCTGAATGTGCATAGATGATCCCCCGGTAATGACGTCTCCCCCCGGAGACTCCCCGCCCTGACTGCTGGGGTGTAACGACGTGACGACGAGAGGCTGCACCCCAACGAGGTACGAACATAGTTGAGCCCAGGTCAAGAATGAAGGGGGCAGTTCCGCACAGTCCGTGCACCGATCGGAGTACGGGTCCCATCCGCCCCTATTCCGTACCCTCCGCTCGCCGTAGACCCACCACCTGACCTGCACTCCTGCGCTCGGCCGCGCGGAATCCGGCCCTCCGGGCCGATGTGCCGGACCGGTCATACATTTCGTCGGGCCTGTGGACAAAGGCGTGTCGCCGGTGCGTCATGGAACAGTGCTGTGTCCTTCCGGGGGCGCAGTGTCTGGTGGTGGCAGGCCGGGCGGACGACCGTGGCAACCCGCGTCGGCCGGCCTTTCGATGTCGCGAGGAGAACCTCTGTGAAGGAACCGGCGCGCATTCTCGTTGTCGGCGGCGGCTACGTGGGGATGTACACCGCGCTGCGCCTGCAGCGGAAACTGAAACAGGAACTGCGGCGGGCCGCCGTCGAGGTGGTCGTGGTGGATCCCGACCCGTACATGACGTATCAGCCGTTCCTTCCCGAGGCCGCGGCCGGCTCCATCTCGCCGCGGCACGTCGTCGTACCGCTGCGCCGGGTGCTGCCGCTCTGCAAGGTCGTCGTCGGGCAGGTCACCGCGCTCGACCACGCCGCGCGGACCGCCACGGTCACGACACCGGCCTCCGAGGAGGACGGCACCGGCGGCCTGCAACTGCCCTACGACGAGCTGGTGCTGGCGCCCGGCTCGGTCTCCCGCACCCTGCCGGTCCCCGGCCTCGCCGAGGGCGGCATCGGTTTCAAGACCGTCGAGGAGGCCATCGGCCTGCGCAACCACGTCCTGGAGCAACTGGACATCGCCTCCTCGACCCGCGACCCGGCGATCCGCGCCGCCGCGCTGACCTTCGTCTTCGTCGGCGGCGGGTACGCGGGGGTGGAGGCGCTCGCGGAACTGGAGGACATGGCGCGCTACGCGGCGCGTTATTACCACAACGTCGAGCCCGGTGACATGAAGTGGATCCTGGTCGAGGCGACCGGCCGCATCCTGCCGGAGGTGGGCACGGCGATGGGGCAGTACGCGGTACGGGAGCTACGGGCGCGCAACATCGACGTACGGCTGGAGACGCGCCTGGAGTCGTACGAGGGGCGGATCGCCGTCCTGAGTGACGGCGCACGCTTCCCGGCTCGCACTCTCGTGTGGACCGCGGGCGTCAAACCGCACCCGCTCATCGCCGCTTCCGGCCTGCCGCGCACCGGGCGCGGCCGCCTCAAGTGCACCGCCGCCCTCCGGGTGGAGGACGTCGAGCACGCCTGGTCGGCGGGTGACGCAGCGGCCGTACCGGACCTGACGGCGGAGCGCCCGGCCGAGCCGGACGAGCCGCGCCGGGAGTGCGCGCCCAACGCCCAGCACGCCGTCCGGCAGGCGCGGGTGCTGGCGGAGAACATCGCCGCGGTGCTGCGCGGCGGGCCCGTCGTGGACTACGCGCACAAGTCCGCGGGGTCGGTCGCGTCGCTCGGCCTGCACAAGGGGGTCGCGCACGTCTACGGGCGGCGCCTGAAGGGCTGTCCGGCGTGGTTCATGCACCGCGTGTACCACTTGAGCCGGGTGCCCACGTTCAACCGGAAGGCGCGGGTGCTGGCCGAGTGGACACTCGCCGGGCTGTTCAAACGGGAAATCGTTTCTCTCGGCTCGCTGGAACACCCGCGCGCCGAGTTCGAACTGGCGGCGGGCACCGGGCGCCACAACGAACCGAGCTGACGGGGCGGGCCGGCGGGCTGAACTGGTGGGCTCATCGGGCGGGCCAAGCTGACGAGCCGCCGTGGCGAACCCGCAGCGCCCGGCCCGGAACTGACGTGCCGTCGTACGACGCCAGCGTACGGACCACCGGGGCCTCCCCCCGCTCGTACCACCTGCCCCTCCGACCCGCCGTAGCCCCCCGTAGCCGGAGTCAGGAACTCCACCTCCTGCCCCCGGCGTCTGACGGATGTCAGTCCGGTCGGCCACACTGGACGTGTGACCATGGGTGGGCTCGTATCTGCGAAGAGTGACAATCACGAGGATTCTGGACGATTGCTGCAATCCGCCAGAGGGCACCGAGGGTGCCCCCAGCCGACACCGCTCCCCGCTTCCGCCGGGCGGGCGTCCCTCCGGCGTGCGCGCGGGGAGTCCCACCGAGCCGACGGCCCGATCCCGCGCGACGACGCGAAGTAAGAGGTACCCCTCCGTGAACTTCACGCGCTGGAGCGCCCGTCTCCCCGGCACACAGCGGCGGAGCGCCGCCCGGCCCGACCGCGCCGCGCCGACGACCGCCGCCGTGCCGGCCGGGCCCGCCGCCCCGGTCCCGAGCGGCCCGCCGGCTGCAGGCACCGGCGCGGTCCCCGCGGCCCGCGCCGAACACCCCGACTCCGACGCGGCCGGTGACGGCCCGTCCGCCGGCTCCGGCCGCGCGCCCAGCGTCGACGCGCTGTCCGTCCACGACATCCTGGGCAAGATCCCCGCCCTGGTGGCGGTCGTGTACGGGCCCGAGCACCGCATCGCGTACGTCAACGGCGCGTACGCCACCGTCTTCGGCACCCGCCCGCCCGGCGCCACCGCGCGCGAGGCACTGCCCGAGCTGGACGCGCTCGGCCTGCTGCCGCTGATGGACCAGGTGCTGCGCAGTGGCCGCCCCCGTACGGTCAAGGCCCGCCGGGTGCCCGGCGGCGCCGGTGCCGACCAGTCCAGGGACGGCTACTACACGTTCACGTGCACCCCCATCGAGGTCGCCGCCAGCGGCCCGGCGCCCGATCCCGAGGTCGCCTGCGTGGCGCCGCACAAGGGCGTGCTGGTCTTCGGCGCCGACGTCACCGACCAGGTGGAGTCCACCGAACGGCTGCGGGCCAGTGAGGCACGCCAGCGCGCCGCGGCCGTGACGCTCCAGCGTTCCCTGCTGCCGCAGGAGCTGGAACAGCCCGACGACCTGCGGGTCGCCGCGACGTACCAGCCGGGCGGCACGGACGCGGCGGTCGGCGGCGACTGGTACGACGTCATCACGCTCGGCGCCGGCCGGACGGCCCTGGTCATCGGGGACGTCATGGGCCGGGGCGTGCGCGCCGCGGCCGTCATGGGCCAGCTGCGTACGGCGGTCCGCGCCTACGCCCGGCTCGACCTGCCGCCCCACGAAGTCCTCCAGTTGCTGGACGGACTGGCCGCCGAGATCGACGCCAGCCAGATCGCGACCTGCGTCTACGCGGTCCACGACCCCAACGAGGGCCGCCTGGTCTATGCCTCCGCCGGCCATCTGCCCATCCTGGTGCGCGACGCCGAGGGCACGGTCCTCCGCGCCGCCGAGCCGACCGGCCCGCCCCTGGGCACCGGCGGCTGGCTGCACACCTCCGGCAGCGTCCCGCTGGGCCCCGGTTCGAGCGCTGTCCTCTATACGGACGGTCTGGTCGAGCGCCGTGACAAGGACATCGACCACGGGGTCGAGGCCCTGGAGCGCGCCTTCGCGGGGGCGACCGGAGCGCCGGACATCGTGTGCGACCGGCTGCTGCGCGCCCTCGGGATCACCACCGACCACGACGACGACGTGGCCGTCCTGGTCCTTCAGCATCCCGCCCGTACGGGGCACGACGCCGAGCTGTTCCACAACGCCGCCCTCGAACTCCACGGCGGTACGGAAGCGGCGCCCCGCGCCCGCGCCTTCGCCTCCGGGGTGCTCGCCTCCTGGCGCTTCTCCCCGGAGCTGCACGACCTCGGCGTCCTGGCCGCCAGCGAACTGGTCGCCAACTCGCTCCAGCACGGCACCCCGCCGATGCGGCTGCGGCTGCGCCGTACGGACCGCCGTCTGATCGTCGAGGTGACCGACGGCGACGATCACCTGCCGCGACGGCGCCGGGCCGAGCCCGCCGACGAGGCGGGCCGCGGGATCTCGATCGTCGCGACGATCGCCTCGGCGTGGGGCTCGCGGCGGACACCCGGCGGCGGCAAGGCCGTGTGGTGCGAGTTCGCCCTGCCGCGGGAGTAGGTGGCAGGGGCGGGGCCCGGCCCTCACGGCGCGCGCCCGCCGAAAGCAGAGACGGGCCGGACCCTGCTCGATGCGGCAGGGGCCGGCCCGTCTCTGTGTCAGCTCGTTCGCGAGGCTTGCCGCCTACGCCACCGCTGTGACGGCCTCACGCCGAGGCGCACCCGTCCCGGCCGCCGTATCGGCCCCCGTGTCGGTGACCGTGCCCTCCGGAGCGTCCGGAGTGAAGGCCCGGATGTGCGGATTGTCCTGCGCGGGGCTCAGCATCCGCCCCAGCCGCAGCGCCAGCACACTGATGCCGACGGTGCAGAGCACCAGTATCCCTATGTACGGGGCCGCCAGCCCGTGGCCCACCATCAGGGCTCCCATCCCCGGGCCGATCGCCAGGGCCAGCTGCTTCACCAGGGCGAAGACCGAGTTGTACAGACCGACCAGGGACGTCGGCGCCAGGTCGGCCACCAGGGGGGCCACCGTCGGAGAGAGCAGCGACTCCCCTATACCGAACAGGGCGTACGTCGAGATCAGCAGCGTGGTGGCCACCGCGTGCGCACCGTGCACCAGGCCCGACAGGCCGGCGGCCAGCCACGCCACGGTCCAGATCAGCCCGACCACGGCCATCACCCGGCTGCGCCGCCGCCGCTCGACCAGCTTCAGGACCACGAACTGGGCCGCCACGATCGCGGCCGTGTTGGCGGCCAGCGCGATACCGAGCGTGGACGGCGCGATGTGCGTGACCTCGGTGGCGTACGCCGCGAGCCCCGACTCGAACTGGCCGTAGCAGGCAAAGAACAGCACGAAGCCGAGCAGGCACAGCCACATCATGCGGCGGTCGGTGAAGAGCGAGCGCAGGGCGCCCTTGCCACGGGCCTCGCCCGGCACCGGGTCCTCGACCCGGGCCGTACGCGGCAGCCGCACGGTCGCGATGGCCGCGCCCAGCACCAGGAACATCACGGCCTCGATCGCGAAGAGCCGGACGAAGCTGCCGGCCGCCGTCTCGTCGACCAGCAGACCGCCGATGAGACCGCCGATGCCCAGGCCGAGGTTGTTCAGGAAGAACTGGGTGGCGAACGCCCGCGAGCGGGTGACCGCCGTCGAGCACCACACGATCATCGTGGCCAGAGCCGGCTGGATCACCGCGATACCGGCCCCGAGCGCCACGGCGGACAGGATGACCAGCGGCTCGGTGGTGGACAGCCCGAGCCCGAGCGATCCGACGGCGGAGGTGACGGCACCCACGACGGCGACCGGCAGCGGACCCCGCCGGTCGATCGCCCAGCCGGTGAACGGCAGCACGAGGAGCGCGGCGAAGGCCAGCATCATCAGTACGAGGCCGGCCGTGCCCGCGCCCAGATCCCGCACCTTCGCCACATAGACGTAGAGATACGGAACCGTGAAGCCGTTACCGAACGCGCTCAGCGCGTTGCCCAGCTGGATCCGGCGCAGCGCGGCGCCCATCGCGGTGGTCACACTCACCTACCTAGGTCAGATCGAGGGGGACTGGACAGTCACACCCTGAAGACTTCAATGCTAAAGTTCGAAGCTAAAGAGTACATGCCGAAGGACTTCAACGCCAATGAGGTACGTGCCATACTTCCCGGCATGCCAGAGCCCTCAGATGCGGCCCACAGTCCCGCGGAGCCGAGCCTCGAGGAACAGATCGCCGCTTACCAGCGCGAGTTCCAAGGCCTCGATCCGCAGGTGGAGCAGGTCGTCTCCGCACTGCAGCGCCTCAACCGCCGGATGAACGTCGCCTACGGGCGGCAGACAGCCACCCTCAACATGAGCAACGCGGAGTGGGAGGTGCTCAAGGCCCTCGTCGTCGCGGGGGCGCCCTACCAGATGGGCCCCGGCGAGCTGGCCAAGCGCCTCGGCCTCACGCCGGCCGCGATGACCCATCGCATCGACCGGATGGCGAGTGAGGGCCTGGTGACGCGGGAGCGCGACGAGGCCAACCGCGTACGGGTGATCGTCGAGCTCACCCAGGAAGGCCGCGAGAAGTGGGTCGAGGCGATGCGGATGGCCTCGGTCTTCGAGGAGGACCTGCTCCAGGACCTCTCCACCGAGGAGCGCGGTCAGCTCGGCGAGATGCTGACGCGCCTCCTGTGCCGTGTGGAGGACGCCCAGCCGGACGCCGACGGCCGGCTGAACGACCTCGACTGACCCGGCACGACTGACCGGCCACGACTGTCCGGGCACGACTGTCCGGGCACGGCTGACGCGGACACAAAACCGGTTGACCAGAGGTGGTTGACATGGGCCGCAGCCGTACGTAAGGTTCTTCGAGTTGCCATGGAGCTGTAACGGTTCTGCGGTAGCCCCTCGCGCCGCACCGGCGGCACCACCACTACTGCACGACTCCCGAACGGGACGAATTTCGGCATGCCGAAATTCCGACCAGTGACTCGATTATGCGTCACCGGGAAAAGGCACTAAAGTAGTGATCACGCCGGAAGGCGCGAACAACCCCCCTTCGACGGGGAATCGGATTCGCATTCGAACCGACCAGCTTCCTTCACCGGGAGCCCGGAACGAAAAACGGATCTGATAGAGTCGGAAAGGCCGAAAAGCGAAAGCCGGACGGCCGCCCCGCTCCAGCAGGGAGCCGGAAACGGAAAGCGGAAACGCCGAACGGATCTGGTAAGGTTGGAACCGCGAAGAAGCCGAAAGGCCGAAACGCACCGGCGAAAATCAGGACC